>NZ_DATCSL010000108.1:0-29460 GCF_036568485.1 Thiomicrospira sp. | reverse complement strand
TTTTTGGCCATAATCATATTGCCATCTTTGCCCGTCAAACCTACCGAGTTACCGCCGTGCTGATGAATCAAATTCACAATTTCTTTATTCACCAAACCGCCTAATACCATTTCGACAATATCCATGGTTTCGGTATCGGTTACACGCATACCTTGAATAAACTCGGACTCCTTACCCACACGCTTAAGCAAGTCACCAATCTGAGGGCCACCACCATGAACGACGACTGGGTTCATGCCAACCAATTTCATCAACACGATGTCACGTGCAAAACTGGCCATCAAATCGTCTTCGGTCATCGCGTTACCGCCATACTTGACCACAATAGTTTTACCGGCAAAACGCTGGATGTAAGGCAAAGCTTCGGCCAGTACCGAGGCAATATGCTGGGCTTGGTCTTTGTTTAAATTCATTGTATTTTGCACTCTCATGGCTGTTGCGCCTGTCATTTCATAAAGGGAAATGGTATTTTACTCGCATCATTAAAAAAATACAGGAATCTCTCCATGCGTTTTGTTTTTAGTTTGTTTGCTTTACTCATTTTATCCGGCTGCGCCTTGACTCAAACAGGTTCAAATAGCTGGGTTAAGTTTGACGATCAAACCCCCGCTCCCCATGCTTTGGCGGATGCGTTAGAAAAACAGGGTTATATCACCAACATTGTAAATGCACGTCAAATCGAAGTTTTGTACGGTAACGGGCGTTATATTATGGAACCTCGTATCCAGCTTGGCGGTTTGAGCCGTGTAGTGGTGAGTCAGGTTTATCCAATTAAACCTGAACACCGCAACAACCCAGAGATTTTTGTTACCCTTTCGCATTTAAACAGTCGTTTGAACTGCGCTAAATATATTGTGCAACCTGGCAACAAAGCGGCGGAAGTACAGTCGTCGATTACTTTTATTGATGATCGCTTAAATATGCGTGAAGTCGAATTATTTATGGGCTGGATGCAGCAACGTATTCGCCAAGCCAGCTCTTTGGTACCGGACGATACCCTACGGATGTTTGAGTTTTAGACTCAATAAGTTTAGATGGAAGCACCAGGCATGGTGCTTCCATCTAAACGAGCTAACGCGTTAATTAATCGCGGAAGTTTTCAAACTGTAATGGACGCTCAAACTCTTCTTGCGCTTTCAACAAGGCAATCGCCTCTTGCAAGTCATCACGTTTTTTGCCGGTGACACGCACACTTTCACCTTGAATTTGCGCTTGTACTTTCAACTTGGCATCTTTCAAAATCTTCACTACTTTTTTGGCGATAGGGGTATCCAAACCTTGATGCACAATCACGGTTTGCTTGGCAGTTTTAAGTTGAATATCCGGATCTTTTAATTCAATCGCACGCAAGTCGATGCCTCGCTTACTCAACTTTGAGGTTAGTACGTTGTACATTTGATCCAACTGAAATTCAGACTCGGTGCTCATTTTGATTTCCAAATCTTTGAGCTCAAAGCTGGAATCGGTTCCTTTAAAGTCAAAACGGGTCACCACTTCCTTATTCGCTTGATCGATCGCATTGGTTAACTCGTGTTTGTCGACTTCTGACACCACATCAAATGAAGGCATATATCCTCTCCTTAAAAGCGTTAAATAAGCCGAATTTTATCACAACCAGCTATTTAGCTGCACACCGATGCCAATTGAGTTATTAAGATGGTTATAGTCAATCAGGCTCTCACCATAACCATAAAACCACTGCACATATCCCTGCAAGTTACGATGAATTCGGTAACTATAATTCAATTCAAACGCACCATAATTATGGTCGGCGTCAAAATTATTGCGCAACATCATATTTACATGATTTTTGCCCAGCTTAGTCGCAAAGTGAAGTTCGCCCGCGCCCATATAATCCAAAATATCGGGATTGTCGTCTTTACTATCCGGCTCTGGCAAACGCCACCAAGGTTTGAGTGTAATAACATTGTCTCCGCGTGCAAAAATAAAGCGCGCATAAGCACGATTCCACGAACGTGAAATCGGATCCCCCCGCCCGTTAGATTGATGTGACAAGCCAAAATCAATTAGACGATTTCGCCAACCCAAAAAATTAATATTTTGATCATAAGTGACCCAAAACTCTGGTTCATGATTGGTTTCACGAAACGGTCTCGAAAGCTTAGTATTATAAGCCTGCCAAAAAGATCGGCTGGTATAGGCCACAAACCAGCGACCACCCAACATATTATCCGCTATGGGTATTTTTAAACTCACTTGAAACTTGGTCTCAACCCGCTGTAATTCGCCATCGATGGTTTCAACATAATCCGTGCCATCATAAGGTTGCTCATTGGGTTGGGCAAAATTGTAGGCGCCAATCAAAATATAGTTGGGACGATAAGGCAACATAATATAAGGCTCAAACTTATTACGCCGCTCAGCCTCAATTCGTTCTTCAAGTGCACTGGGCCCGGAGTTGTCTTCGAAAACCTGATCCAACTCAACAGCAGGCGACTTGGCCGCCAAACAACGTTCGCGCAGGGTTTTTAAAGTCATATTGTCCGAGGCATATTTTAAACCTTCTTGCAGGCACTCGGAATTTAAGCCCTCTGATTCAAGTGCTTCCTTAACAGGCGGTGATGCTGATAAAACCAAACTGTTCCAGCTAAGCACCAGGCCTGCTAATAGGCGCACTTGTGCGCGACGGCTGTGGCGTATTTTCATCGACGACCTTTAGACCTTTAATGCCACATACATTTAATGCGTGCCGGTGTGGCCAAAACCTCCGACCCCACGCTCACTTGACGCACCAAACTCGCTGACCTGTGTAAAAACCGGTTGCAACACTGGCACAATCACCATTTGAGCAATCCGTTCGCCGACTTGCACACTATAAGCGGTATCGCTACGATTCCAGCAAGACACTTTTAACTCACCTTGATAGTCCGAATCAATCAAGCCGACCAAGTTGCCTAATACAATCCCATGTTTATGCCCTAAACCCGAACGCGGTAATATCATCGCGGCCAAACTAGAATCATCAAGGTGAATTGCCAATCCGGTAGGGATTAATTGAGTTTCACCCGGTGCAATCGTGAGCGGCTCGTTTATACACGCACGCAAATCGAGACCTGCTGAGCCTTGAGTCGCATAATGTGGCATTTCAATTTCGTTACCCAAACGCGGATCTAAAATTTTGTATTCGACTTGAATGGTCATAACCTATCCTTAATAATTGCCAACCTTCACACTGGCTGAATAAATGAGTTGTGTCGTATTTTACACGATTCGTTGCAAGCCGATTCAATCGCCTGCTTAATCACGGATTGAGTTGTTAAAATGGGTTAACTCATTTAAAAATAAGCGAACCCAGATTTCTATGATTTACATTAACCCGCAGCTACAACTTGATGAATCCGAAATCGACCTTAAGGCGATTCGTGCCCAAGGTGCGGGTGGTCAAAATGTCAATAAAGTCTCTTCAGCGGTGCATCTGCGTTTTGATATTCGCGCTTCCAGTTTGCCAGATGAGGCCAAACAAAAACTCTTGCAACAACGTGATCATCGAATTACAAAAGACGGGCTGATTGTGATTAAAGCCCAAGAATTTCGTACCCAAGAACAAAATCGTGAAGCCGCGATTAAACGTTTGATCGAATTGATTCAACAAGCGCTACATGTCGATAAACCACGTCGTCCCACCAAACCCACTCGCGGCTCACAAGAGCGTCGCTTAAAATCAAAAGTGCAAAAAAGTAGAATTAAAAGTTTACGCGGTCGCGTACAGAGTCACGACTAAACATATATTCAAGTAACCGTATCGCCTCATTAAGTTTTTCTATTGGCATTTCCGCACAGCTAAGCCGTAATATTATTAAACGTTAATATTCTAATAATACAGCCGACTTTATTTAGTGGGCGGATAGGAGCATCCTCAATGTGGCAAGCATATTTAAACGCGATCAAGAATCTCTGGTTTCGTGATCCATCTGAATCCCCTCTCTACATAAATGACACAGCGGTACGTATTCGTGCCGGTATTTTGTTAGTCATCCCACTCTATATGGGCTTAACCCTTTATGATGCAATTTTTGTATCCAACTGGGTTGTAGATGGCAATACGTCCGTTGACACCTATGAACTGGATTGGGATGGGCATATCATTTATCAGGTCGAAGCCATTCGTCGTACCTTCGATTGGACCATACAAACCTGGGTTTTATTTTATGCCTTGTTTGATATGTTATCGGGCATGTTTAAGTGGACGTCGCGTTTATCGCCCACCATCTTAATTGCCAGCCTATTAGCCGCTGACAAACCACCGGTTTGGAAACCCTTAGTACCTAAACGTTTCGCTTGGACTCTGGGCGGTAGTTTTATTGTGGTGTGTATTGTGTTTTTTAATCCAGATGCTACCGCACGTATTTTGAACTCCATTTTAGGCACCGAGATTCCGACACACATTAACTATATGCCTTACTGGATTCCGCTAGTGTTGGTTTGGGTGTGCCTGGGCTTTATGTGGATGGAAGCGATTTTGGGCTTTTGTGTGGGTTGCAAAATCCACTCTATGCTGGTCTGGATGGGCATTATTAAAGAAGAGTGTGAAACCTGTAACAATATTGACTGGGATGAAATTGCCCGCCGTCATCAAGAACGTCAACAACAAAAAAGCGACTAAACTTCGCAAAGGATTTTGTTATGTACTATGTGGTTGAAACACCCAAATCATTTGAGCAAGCCAGCCAAGATTTAGAGCTGGCCGTCAAAGCAAAACAGTTTGGCGTATTACATATTCACGACCTAGGCCAAACCCTACGCAGTAAAGGCTTTGACTTCCATGAGCAATGTCGAGTATTTGAAGTCTGCAGCCCAGCACAAGCTTCTAAGGTTTTAGGCATCGAGATGAATTTGAATATGGCGCTACCTTGTCGCATTTCAGTGTTTACCGAACAGGGCGTCACCAAAATCGGTATGATACGACCTGAACCTATGCTGGCCATGTTATCGGATAATAACGAACTTCATAAAATTGCCCAGGAAGTAGAAACCGCAACCCAAAGCATGATTGATCAAGCTAAATAACAGCTCGGTTTCATGTTCATTCTATTCAATTTATAGAGATAGATCACTTTTAGCTAATAAACTTGTTCTATCTCGCCTAAGTCTTTATGATTGCGGATTATTTATAACACGCGAATTTATCCGCATGAATATTCTGATCGTTGACCCATCTTTGAGTTATCGCACACTCATTAACAAAACACTTACCAATGCTGACACCCGAGTAATCGAAGCCGCCAATGGCCAGGACGCACTAAAACGCCTAAAACAGCATCAACCAGCAGCGATCTGTATTGCTCACGAACTGGGAGATATGGATAGCTTTAAGTTTTTGAAAAAAATTAACCTGAATGCTTTTTTAAGTAATATCCCCAAGTTTCTCCTGACCTCGAACGCCAGCCAAGATTTTAAGCGTCAGGCTTACGATGCTGGCTTTACCGAAATTTTTATAAAATCCGATTTTCCGTCCCTTAAGCGTGCCTTACATAGTTTATTGCTATATACCACTTTAAACATTCCGGCTCGGGTGCTTTATGTCGAAGACGCACAAAGCACAGCCGACTACACTAGTCATATTATGAAAAGCGCTGGCTGGCAAGTGACTCACGTTAAAAGTGGCGAAGCGGCCGCTGAGTTGCTAGACACCAGCAAAAAACCGTTTGATCTAGTCGTCACGGATCTGGTACTAGAAGGCCAAGTAAGTGGCATGGGGTTAATCAATCTGATTCGTCACGGTAATGAAAAAATACGCGACATTCCTATTTTGGCCGTCTCTGGCTGGAATGATCTATTGCGCCAGGTTTATGTACTCAAACATGGAGCGGGCGACTTTATTGCCAAGCCCTTTCACGAAACCGATTTTTTAGCACGCGCTATTAATTTAATTATGACCAAACGTGCACTTGATGAATCGATTGCCGCACAAAACGCGTTATATGAGAAAGCCAATTTAGACCTGGTGACCGGCTTAAATAATCGTCACTTTTTAGATGAGTTTGCTGATCAGGTGATTCAAGCTGCGATCGAGAAAAATGAAGGTGTGGCGCTGATGTTGATCGATATTGACCACTTTAAACAAATCAACGATAGCCATGGCCACCAAGTTGGCGATAATATTTTGCAAGAGGTCGCCGCCGTCACCAAAAGGCTGAGTCATCACCAAGATATCGTGGCCCGATTTGGTGGAGATGAGCTGATTGTGATTATGAAAAACACACATCATCAACAAGCTTTAGAACGTGCTGAAACACTGCGTAAACAGATCGAACAATTGCAACCTTGCTCGATTGATGTCACTTGCACATTTGGACTAGCTTGCCATGATAAAAAATTTGCGCCTCAACTGGTTGCGTTACTAAAAGATCTGAATCAGCTTGATCAAGGCCAAGTTGTGATTGATTTTGACACGCTATTCAAAGCCGCCGATCATTCGCTTTATCAAGCAAAACAAGCTGGACGCAATAAAGTTTGTATTAACAACCTGTTAGATCAAACTGAGCAAATACACTAGCTTGATTTGAGATGATCATCAAACATTTGCTGAGTAAAACTCAGTAAATGTTTGGCTTGCTGGCTTTTCGCAGAGGGCGGCAGCGGCCATTCTTGATCCTGGGTAATTAGGGTAAGAGTATTTTCGTCGGTATCGAATCCACGCCCTTCACCCACCTGATTAGCGCAAATCATATCTAATCCTTTGCGCTGTAACTTGGCTTTAGCATAATCTATTAAATGCTGGGTTTCAGCGGCAAACCCGACCACATAAGGCTTATCAGATTGGGCGGCAACCCAAGCGATGATATCCGGGTTTTTTACCAGTTTAAGTTCTAAGCCGTCTTGGTCAGTTTGTTTTTTGATTTTGTGTATTGCGGGTTCGGCCAATCTAAAGTCCGCCACCGCCGCCGCACCAATCATGATATCGGCTTGAGCATAATGCTGCTTTACTGCTTCAAACATTTGCAAAGCCGAACGCACATTGATTCGGGTGACTCCCGGTGGTGTTGGCAAGTTCACCGGACCGCTGATCAAGATAACTTTTGCCCCCAATTCGGCCGCCGCTTGCGCGATCGCAAACCCCATTTTTCCAGAACTACGATTACCGATAAATCGCACTGGGTCTAGGTCTTCATAGGTTGGTCCGGCGGTAAGCAGCAAGGTTTTATCCGACCACCAGGCCTGGTGCTGATCAACCAGGCCTGGTGCTTTATCCGTGCTCAGTTCTGCAACCGATAACTTCTCGGCTTGCTGACGAATAACGCTAAAAATTGTTTCGGGTTCCGCCAAACGTCCTGCCCCAACCTCACCACAAGCTTGTTCGCCCGAGGCAGGTTCAATCATCTGCCAACCGCGTGTTTGCAGGGCTGCGACATTATCTTGGGTGGCCGCATTCGCCCACATTAAGCGATTCATTGCGGGGGCAAACAAAATCGGTCGATCGGTGGCCAAACATAGGGTGGTTAACAAATCATTCGCCATGCCGACACGCAAACGCGCCAACACATCCGCACTGGCGGGCGCGATCACAATTAAATCCGCCCAGCGTGCCAGTTCGATATGCCCCATGCCCGCTTCTTGCTCAAGGTCAAACAAGCTGTCGCGCACTTTATATCCGCACAAAGCTTGAAAGGATAAGGGTTGAATAAACTGCTTGGCGCCTTCGGTCATCACCACTTGCACTTGGTAGCCGGCTTTGACACACAAACGTACGAGCTCTAAGGCTTTGTAAGCGGCGATACCGCCTGACACACCGACTAACACTTTCATATTCATTACCTAATCATTTTGCGGTGTAAATAGCCCATCCAACTCGGCCGGAATTTCCGGCCGGCCGCGTGCATTCACTCCGGTACCGATTACTTTGGCTTGCATGACCAATTTATCATCGTTTGAACGATAGATATGCTGAATAAACGCAAACTTTAGACGCGACTCGCGAAGGCATTCCACCGTTATATAAAAATCATCCTGTGGGCGTAACGACGCTTTATAGTCCAACTCAGTTCGGGTCACCACTAAGTTAATACCCTGTGCACTTAAATCGGCAAAATTGACATTATTGGCGAGTAGAAATTCATGCCGCGCGTGTTCTAAATAGTTTTGATACACGCTGTTATTCACCACTCCTTGAATGTCACATTCATAGTCGCGTACGCGCATGGTTAAAATAAACATTAGTCGTTTCCTTGCAATAAACGCTGGCGTAGCCAGTCGCCAATATATTCAATTTCTTGCAGACAAACCTGATGCTGCATATCGTAAACCTGCCAATCAATTTGGTAACCTTTGGCGCTTAAGTCTTCCTGCGCTTTGGCGCCCAGTTCAAACGGCACCACCGGATCTTGGCGACCATGAATCATTAAAATCGGTATTTCGCGGTGTAAATGAAATTGCTCCACCAATGGGCACCAGGTTGATAATGCCATAATACCACCCAAGCTATGGTCGTAACTTAAACCGGCATGTAAAGCAATTAAGCCGCCCTGTGAAAAACCCGCCAAAATAATATTTTTTGGCTCAATACCGGCGGCTTCTTGTTCGCTAATCAATTTATAAACTTGATGACAAGACACACGAATGCCAGCGGAGTCGACATCGTTTTGCATATCTAACGAACGAATATCAAACCATGAGCGCATATGCATGCCGCCATTGATGGTGACCGCTTGAATTGGGGCATGCGGAAACACAAACCGAATCGCATGATTGTCTGGCAAGCCAAGACTGGGGACAATTTCTTCAAAGTCATGCCCATCCGCACCTAAACCATGCAGCCAAATCACAGCGGCTTTGGCGGGTTGAGAAGGTTCAACAATAACCGGTAAGAGTTCAGACATATCAATGCGTTCCTAGATTCTGGTAAAATGGCGATCATTTTAACGCGATGGCACTCAATATGAAACGCAAGCCGCTCATGTCTTTGACATTAAACCCAGTTTTGTTGGCCGCCAGCCTTGTGGCGATAGCATTGATTTTAAGCGGTTGCGGTAAAAAAGGGCCGCTCAGTTTGCCACAGACGAGCCAAACCGATACCAGTTTGATCGCATCGAACCATTCAACTCAACAGCCTTCTTGAACCCGTTTCTGCATGCTGAATAAGGATTATCCATGACCGACGTTTTTCACTATCAACACAATCAGCTAATGGCCGAACAGGTCTCATTAACCGACTTGGCGAAACAATATGGTACTCCGCTCTATGTGTATTCTCGCACCGAGCTAGAAAAGCGTTGGCAGGCATTTGATCAAGCCTTTGGCAAGCAACCTCACTTGGTTTGTTATGCGGTCAAAACCAATTCTAACTTAGCGGTTTTGCAGGTATTGGCGCATTTGGGTTCGGGCTTTGATATTGTTTCGCAAGGCGAACTGGAACGTGTATTACGTGCTGGCGGCCAGGCCGATAAGGTTGTGTTTTCGGGTGTGGCTAAAAAAGAGTCTGAAATTGAACGTGCGTTGGAAGTCGGCATTCGCTGTTTTAATGTTGAGTCTCATGCCGAATTGGATCGCATTCAAACCGTCGCCCAACGCGCAAATAAAATCGCGCCCATCTCAATCCGAGTCAACCCAGATGTGGATGCCAAAACCCATCCTTACATTTCAACCGGTCTGAAAGAGAACAAATTTGGAGTCGATATTCAAACGGCTCCCGAGCTTTATCAAACCGCCGCCAACTACTCTCATATCAACGTAATTGGCATAGATTGCCATATTGGTTCGCAACTGACTGAAGTGCGCCCATTTGTAGACGCATTAAAAAAGGTGTTGCAACTTAAACAGCGTTTAGCTGGCATGGGCATTGAGATTCATCATTTAGATTTAGGCGGCGGCTTAGGCATACGTTATACCGAAGAAAATCCACCAGAGATTGCCGATTATATTCAGGCATTATTAAGCGAACTGAATGATCCGAATATTGAAGTAATTATCGAACCGGGCCGTGCAATTGCGGGCAATGCTGGGGTTTTGGTGACAGAGGTTGAATACTTAAAGCCGTCCGACCATAAACACTTTGCGATTATTGATGCGGCAATGAACGATTTAATTCGTCCCGCCCTATATCAAGCCTATCAACAAATTATCCCCCTCAGCCCTCGTACTGATGGCGTTGAAGCCCGCTGGGATTTAGTCGGCCCAGTATGTGAGACTGGCGATTTTTTAGGCAAAGATCGCACGCTTAATTTAAAGGCCGGTGATTTGCTAGCGGTATTATCGGCGGGCGCTTATGGCTTTACTATGAGTTCGAACTACAATACGCGCCCACGTGCGGCCGAAGTGATGGTGCAGAAGCACCAGGCCTGGTTGGTGCGTCCGCGTGAAACGTATCAAGACTTAATGGGTTCGGAAAAACTACTCGACTGAGTTTTTAACCAGCTTTACTAAGCTTTATTGAAATTCACTAACCACAACTCGACCTGCGCTTGTAATGCGGCGCTGGCGAGTTGGTTTTGTGCTTGGCGCAAACGTTGAATTTTCGCTTGTTCACCTGAGTTATCCAATAACAAACCCACCGGTTCGCCTTCAAACCACCACGCCCATAATTGCAGACTTGGCTGAGAATAATCTAACCACCAGGCCTGGTATTGTTGACGACTCAAAGCTTGCCATTGATTCATGGTGACGAGACATTGAGGCTCGTCAGACAACTCTAGCTCTATCAAACCGCTTGGCTGATCTAGGGTTTGATTCAACCAGGCCTGGTATAAAGCTTCAACTTCGACCAAATAACGACAGTCACCAATTTTTCGAGTCACGTCCGCTTCTCCGATAAATTCAGCCAGCCGATAAACATCCTCCAATAAGGCAATCATAGATTTGCATTGCATCGGCCGACAAGGCATGCGCGCTAAACTCTGATGCAAACGTTGGCCAATCAGCTCTGGAAAACGCGCGGCCAAAGACAACGCCATCGAGTTAATGCGTGGCAAGGTTTGTAACGAATGCAAACGCTGCTCATCTAATAAACACACCTGAACCTGCTCAAGCAATTCAGTGTTCACCATACGCAAACGCAAACTGCGTAAAAACTTAAGGGTTTCACTTTTGCCCGGCCAACCCAGCTTTTCCACCATATCCGTACGTTTGGCTTGAAATAGTGCGACCCGCTCAGCTTCAGTCAAGGGCGCACGCACCAACTCCCACGCCAATAAAGGGGCATGATCTAACAGCTCCAACATTTGAGGATAACGCCCGGCATAGTGCAATAGGCTGAGTTGATGACTGGGAAATAACTGACATGATTCCACCACCCATTTTGGAATCTGTTGTAACCAAAACCGTAGCTCGCTGTGAACCGACCAACTCAACACATCTAATGCAGGTGCATAATGTGGAATAGGCTCCGCCGACAACATCATTTGATCCCAACTTGGTAGGCGTAAGACACCTTTATCTGGCCAAATTTGACGCAAGTCCAACCAAAGCACTTGCTCTTCCATATCCCAATAAAGTTTGCGTGACAATAAACGGCTGTATGGGCTGGGTTTCAATTTATCTAACCTGTTTAGTAAATGGCGAAACAGTATAACAATTTATACAAATACAAACGACCGCTTGCCTAAACTGATGCAAATCAAGTTTTATGTTTAAAAACCAACGACATACAAATTAAGCATAAATTATTAGCATAAAATAATTTCCTACTAAAGATGCATTTAAAAGATACATTTGAACGATAACCGCGTGGCTACTGGAGAAGCTTATGAGACAAAACCTACCCGTAACCCAAAAACAAAAACCCATTCCACAAAACTACCGTTTAGTCTCACGTACCGACACCGATGGCACCATTGTTGAAGCGAATGATGAGTTTATCGAAATTAGCGGTTATACCGAATCTGAGTTGATTGGCCAACCCCACAACCTATTGCGCCATCCCGATGTGCCGCCCGCCGTATTTAAAGATATGTGGCAAACGCTTCAATCAGGTGAAGGTTGGACGCAGATTGTTAAAAACCGCACCAAAAACGGTGATCATTATTGGGTTAAAGCCAATGTCGCTCCCGTTAAACAACAAAATCAAATCAGCGGTTACATTTCGGTTCGCATGCCAGCCACCGAAGCGGAAATTGCACTGGCGACCCATGCCTATCCTTTAATTAACAAAGGCCAACTTATTATCAAACAAGGCCAGATCTTTACGCCTTTACGCGCTAAGCTAGATAAACTCAATCCATTTAAAAAATGGTCATTGTTGGCGAAACTCAGCTTAGGTAATGTGCTGTTATTGGGTTTTTCGGTCTGGCTGGTCGCATGGATGCGATCTAGCGGCTTAAATCAACTAACCCAAACCGATGCACCAGGCCTGGTAGCCGACCAATTAATTGCCCAGTTTGGTTGGCTTAGCATGTTTTTACTGGTTATTTTATCGGCTTACTTCGCGATCATGAATTATGTATTCGTGTCGCGTCCTTTACGTTCATTACAAAAAATTATGCAATGCTCACAGCAAACTGGCGATTTAAGCGTCCGCGCCAGCATAAAAAATCAGGACGAAATTGGCCAATTAGCCCGCACTTACAATCAACAAATGCAAAATATGCAAGTGGCCATTGGTGAGACCGGACGCATGTTATCAGCGATTGCACACGGCAAACTCAGCGCCACTACGCGTATTCCGATGCAAGGCGACTTTGATTTACTTAAGGCCAGCACCAACTTAGCTACTCAGGCGATGCGCCAAACCACAGAAGAAATAACCAAAGTGCTGCATGAAATTCGTAATGGTAACTTTAGCTACGAATCCAATACCGAATTACAAGGTGACTATCAACAAGCGGTCGCCTACGGTCAAACGGCGATGGTGACATTGAAAGGTGTATTTTTTGAAGTCAATGAGTTAATGGATCAGGTATCTGAAGGTTATTTCGAAAAACGTATCCATGCTGAAGCTCAAGGCGAATTAAAACATTTAAAAGACACCATCAACCAAACCTTGGATCAGCTTGAAAAAGTTATTGCAGAAACCACACAAGTCATGGTCGCACAAGGTTCTGGCGATTTAACTAAGCGCATACAACTTCCACTGCATGGCACCTTGAGTATTCTAAAAGATGGGGTCAACAATGCGACCTCTAATGTATCGAGCTTAATGTCTCAATCAAATTTTTCGGTATTACGTTTATCAGAAGGTACCAATCGTATCTCAGCTGGTATTCAAGATCTTGCACAACGCACTCAGCAGCAAGCAGCCTCGCTGGAAGAAACCGCCGCGAGCATGGAACAAATTACTTCTACCATACGCCAAACAGCCGACAATGCCCAACAAGCTCAAAGCTTGTCTGACCAATCACGACTTGAGGCCTCGAATGCCAACCAAGTCGTGAAACAGACGATTGATGCCATTCATGAAATTAATAACTCCAGTAGCAAGATTGGTGAAATCACCAATCTTATTGATAGCATTGCTTTTCAAACCAATTTATTAGCCTTAAATGCGGCGGTTGAAGCGGCAAGAGCGGGTGATCATGGACGTGGCTTTGCTGTTGTTGCTTCAGAAGTCCGTAGCCTAGCGCAAAAATCAGCGGAAGCGGCGAAGCAAATCAAAACCCTAATTGATGATACTTTAATCAAAGTACAACAAGGTACCGAACTGGCCAACCAATCTGGTCAAGCGATTGATGTCATCAACCACTCGATTGAACAAGTTAGTCAAATCATAGATGAGATTAACCAGGCGACAACCGAGCAATCTCAAGGAGTTGAACAAGTCAATAATGCCATTGCTTCGATTGACACCGCGACTCAAAAAAATGCAACCTTAGTCGAAGAAACGGCACAACAAACACAACAAATGGCTCGTTACGCAACGGAAGTGATTGAACTGTCAAAAATGTTTAAGATTGATTTGAAAGCCATTAACTTTGAAACCGCCATGCAAACTGGCCAATTTGCTTTTGCACAGGCACGTCGCTCACATCAACAATGGAAAGGTTTAATTACCGCTTATATTGCAGGCATGGATGTTGGCTTAAACTTCGAAGCCGCGACCAACCATACCAAGTGTGGACTAGGTAAATGGTTTTATGGCGAAGAAGGTCAAAAATACGCACATTTAACAGAGATGAAACAGGTTGAGAAGTGGCACGCTGAACTGCATAAAACCATTCAACGTATCCTAAATGCACATGACAACCAAGACTTAGCCTTAATTGAAGATGAGTTTACAAAATTGGATGAGTGCAGCGCACAAGTTATTAAGTATTTAACAGAGGCCGAGCTAGCCGTTAAAAACATAACGTCCACACAAGCCAAGTCTTTGGGGCACAAAACGCCTTAGAATTAAGTCGACTGTGTTAACTTTTGTACCACCAGACCTGCCAGCATTAAACCAAAAATACCTGGCATGTAACTGGCAGTGCCATTAACAACACGTCCCCTTGCACCTTCAATCGCCTCAAATGGACCAGGTTCTTTAGGTAGCTCAGATGAAAAAATAACTGGAATACCTTTTTTAATGCCTTGCTTTCTTAAACGCTGACGCATGACGCGCGCCAAACCACAACCGTGAGTTTGACTAATATCGGTAATCGCAATTTTTGAAGGATCAATTCGGCGTCCAGCTCCCATACTAGAGACCACCGGTACTTGTAAACGATACGCATGTTCAACTAAAGCAACTTTGCAGTTTAAGCTGTCAATTGCATCAATAACAAAATCAAATCCAGAACCAACCAGGCCTGGCATCGCTTCAGGACTCAAGAACTCTGCTATTTTAGTGATCTGACAATGTGGATTGATATCCAATAAACGCTCAGCCATAACATCTACCTTAAGACGACCAATCGTACTATCCAGCGCGACTATTTGTCGGTTTTTGTTAGAGGCCGAAACCTTATCATGATCGACTATTGTCAAGCTGCCTACACCGGCTCGAACTAAGGCTTCTGCTACAAAACCACCCACACCACCAACACCTGCAACAAGCACATGGCTTTTATTTAGCACCAGCATTTGATCATCACTAAAGACTAATCGGCTGCGCTCATATAGTGGATCGAATAAATAATCATAACAACTCATATAATTTAAAGCTCTCAATTGCATTCTGCGTAGTAATTTGACATAAGGTTTCTAACTCTAGCTGTTTTATTTGACTAAGTCTCGATGCTATTAATGTAATCATATTAAGATCTCCTGGCCGACCATCGGGATAGGGAATATTTGGAGCATCGCTTTCAATTACAATATTTTCTATTGGTAAATGAGTGACTAGGTTTAAATACCTGGGTGCATTGTCTCTTAGGATTAAACCATTTACACCAATTTTAATTCCCAACTTGCTGAAACGTTTCGCCTGCTCAAGACTACCTGGAAAACTATGTATCGCCCCTTTGACCGGGTAGGTTCTAAGCAAATCAAAAAGTTCATCATAGGCTTTTAATAAATGTAGAGAAACACTCAGATTATGCTGGCTAGCAAAACGAAGCTGTATTTCTAATATCTCCAATTGTTGATTTCTAGTGGACTTGTAGGAAGGTGAAAAATCTAAACCTATCTCACCCATAATCTGAATATTATTAGATTCAATATAATCCAATAATAGATTTAACTCTTGGAGAGAAGAATCTTGTACAAACCAAGGGTGTAATCCACAGGCCATCATTACTTTTGTAGGATGCTTTTGTGCAAGAATAAAGTTCGAGTGACAAGATGCTAGATCAGTTGAAACAGTGATTATAGGATGATGGTCATCATAAGAAGAAAGTGTAAGTTGATCAAGATGTGCGTGAGTATCGATTAACATGCTGGCTAGATATAAAAAGACCGACTTGCGTCGGTCTTTAAAAGTTAAGCTTCTTCTGAAACTTCAGTAGGTGCTTGAACTTTAACCACTGGACGATCTACCAATTCGACAATTGCCATTGGGGCATTGTCACCTGGACGGTATCCACATTTAAGAATACGAATATACCCACCAGGACGAGATTGATAACGAACACCTAGATCAGAAAATAGCTTACCAACCGCCGCTTTATCACGAAGACGTGAAAAAGCTAAACGACGGTTATGTACACTGTCTTCCTTAGCTAAGGTGATCAATGGCTCTGCGATTGAACGCAATTCTTTAGCTTTTGCAACCGTCGTTTTAATCACTTCATGCTCAATAAGTGAAGCAGACATGTTTTTAAACATGGCTTTACGGTGCGAGCTATTGCGATTTAATTTACGACCACTCTTACGATGACGCATAATAGCTTCCTTTTATTCCTTACGCTGACTCTTTGCTCACCAAGCTAGATGGCGGCCAGTTTTCTAATTTAGTACCTAAACTCAATCCTCTTTGCGCTAAGACATCTTTAATCTCTTGCAAAGATTTCTTACCTAGATTTGGTGTTTTCAACAAGTGACCTTCACTACGTTGAACCAAATCACCAATGTAATAGATCTGTTCAGCTTTTAAACAATTCGCTGAACGAACTGTTAACTCTAGATCATCAACTGGCTGTAAGAAAATAGGATCAAACTCATTTTCTTCTTCTTGAGGTGCTGAGATTTCTTGATGTTTCAAGTCGACAAAAGCATTAAGCTGGTAATGCAGTACGGTTGCCGCTTGCTTGATTGCGTCTTCAGGATCAAGTGTTCCATTAGTAACAACATCAAGAATCAATTTATCAAGATCTGTACGCTGTTCAACACGGGCATTTTCAACTTCATAACTGACAGTATGAACCGGGCTAAAACTTGCATCCAATCTTAAAGAGCCGACCTGTGAAGAATTAGAGGAATCAACCTGAGCCGCAGCACGGTAGCCAATACCCTTTTCAACATTCAAGGTCATAGATAGTTCTGCACCCTCACTTATGTGAGCAATGATGTGATCAGGATTACAGATTTCAACATCATGATCGACAGAAATATCTTTTGCTCTTACTACAGCCGGTCCAAATTTTTTCAAAACCAACTGAGCGCTATTTTTAGCATTTAACTTGATCGATACTTCTTTAAGGTTAAGTAGGATTTCTAAAACATCCTCTCTTACACCTTCAATAGTTGAGTATTCATGCAATACTCCATCTATCTGAGCTTCTACAATCGCAGCACCAGGCATAGATGATAAAAGAATACGTCTTAGAGCATTACCAAGTGTATGACCAAAACCACGTTCAAGCGGTTCTAAAGTCACACGACTGTGGGTAGGACTCAATCTCTTGATGTCAACAAGACGTGGGGTCAACAACTGTTCTAACATCTCTTGCATCAGGTGTTATCTCCGTTTATAGACTACTTAGAGTAAAGCTCAACAATCAAGTTTTCTGAGATTTCGGCTGGAAGATCTGTGCGATCAGGTACAGACTTAAATGTACCTTGGAAAGCTTTAGGATCTACTTCTACCCAAGAAATCGAACCCATTTTTGAGGCCAATTCTAATGCTGATGCAATACGCGTTTGATTGCGTGCTTTCTCACGAATGCTAATGACATCACCAGGTGAAACTTCGTATGAAGGAATATTAACTGTTCCACCATTTACCTGAATAGACTTATGCGACACTAACTGACGAGCTTCTGCACGAGTACTTGCAAAACCCATACGATAGACAACATTATCTAAGCGACTTTCTAGGATCTGCAGTAAGTTAACACCAGTTGAACCTTTACGACGATCCGCTTCTTTATAATAAAGACGGAATTTCTTTTCAAGTACACCGTAAATACGTCTAACTTTTTGTTTTTCACGCAGCTGAGTACCATATTCGGTTACACGCGTACGACGAGCACCGTGTTGACCAGGAACCTGATCAATCTTACATTTTGATTCAATGCTTCTTGCACCACTTTTTAAAAATAAGTCAGTGCCTTCACGACGCGCGAGCTTACATTTTGGACCAATATATCTTGCCATGAACTTATATCCTTAAACACGACGTTTTTTAGATGGACGGCATCCATTGTGAGGAATCGGAGTTACATCAGAGATAGATGTAATCTTGAAGCCTGCACTGTGCAAACCACGAACAGCTGAGTCACGACCTGGGCCAGGTCCTTTCACCATAACGTCCATATTCTTTACACCGTACTCGTGAGCCATTTGGCCAGCACGCTCTGCAGCAACCTGAGCCGCAAAAGGTGTACTTTTACGAGACCCACGGAAACCACTGCCACCAGCTGTTGCCCAGCACAATGCATTACCTTGACGATCTGTAATCGTCACAATTGTATTATTGAAAGAAGCATGAACGTGCGCAACGGCATCGTTAATAACTTGCTTGACTTTCTTTTTAACACGCGTATTTGCTTTTGCCATAATTATTCTCGCAGGTTATGCGGTTATCTCTTAATAGGTTTCTTTGGACCTTTACGTGTACGCGCATTTGTTTTAGTGCGCTGACCACGTAAGGGTAGACTACGGCGATGACGAATGCCACGGTAACAACCCATATCCATTAGACGCTTGATGTTCATAGAAACATCACGTCTCAAGTCACCTTCAATTTTATATTTTGCCACTTCAATACGTAGCTTTTCTAACTGATCTTCAGTCAACTCACGAACTTTTGTTGTAGGGTCAAGGTCTGCAGAAACACAAAGGTTCTGAGCCGTAGTTTGTCCCACACCATAGATCGATCTTAAGCCGATAACAATATGCTTGTTAAGCGGTAAATTTACGCCGGCAATACGAGCCATTTTGACGCTCCCCTAAAATCCGTCTAGAAAAACGAGAGATTATACTCGTCTTCTTGTTGAAATACTAGGTAAATAGTTGACTTTCTACTTACCTTTCAAATTTGCTTTTTTCATCATGCTTTCATACTGACCAGACATCAACTGTGCTTGTATTTGTGTCATAAAGTCCATAACCACAATTACAATAATTAACAATGAAGTCCCACCAAAGTAGAAGGGTACATTCCAGTATAAAATCAAGAATTCAGGCAACAAACATACTGCAGTAATGTATACAGCACCAGCTAAGGTTAACCGGCCCATAATAGTATCAATGTAGCGAGCAGTTTGTGGACCTGGACGAATGCCCGGTAAAAATGCACCCGACTTTCTTAAGTTATCCGCTGTTTCTTTTGGATTGAAAACAATCGCTGTGTAGAAAAAACAGAAGAAAATAATAGCCAATGCATAAAAGAACACATACAAAGGCTGACCTGGTGCAAGCGTAGTAGCCAAATCTTTAAGCCAACCAAGATTTTCTGAAGAACCAAACCACCCACCCAAACTGGCAGGGAAAAGAATGATACTAGAAGCAAAGATTGGAGGTATTACCCCAGCCATATTAAGCTTTAAAGGAAGGTGACCTTCTTGCCCGCCATACAGTTTTCGTCCGCGCATTCGTTGAGCATAATGAACAGGAATTCGACGTTGACCACGCTCAACAAAGACAACAAAAGCTGTTACAGCTGCCACTAATAAAAGTAAAACTACTACTGTCAAAGCATGTAAAGCCCCAGTATGAACCTGTTCCAAAGTTCCACCCAGTGCAGACGGAAGTCCAGCCACGATACCTGCAAAGATTATCAATGAAATACCATTACCGATACCACGCTCTGTAATTTGCTCACCAAGCCACATCAAAAAAATTGTGCCACTTACTAAGGTTACAACTGCAGTAAGCATAAACATTGGACCTGGGTTAACAACTACAGGCATACCGTTAATGTTTTGAGCTTGCAATGCAATTGAAACACCAATTGCCTGAAAGGTCGCTAAAACAACTGTACCCATTCTGGTGTACTGAGTTATTTTACGACGACCCTGCTCCCCTTCTTTCTTTAGCTGCTCTAGTGTTGGAGAAACAACTGTTAAGAGCTGCATAATAATTGCTGCCGAGATATAAGGCATTATACCTAGTGCAAAAATTGATAAACGCTCTAATGCACCACCCGAAAACATGTTAAACATGTCCAAGATAGTACCCTTTTGTTGCTCAAACATTGCAGCCAGTGCAACTGGATCAATTGAAGGAACAGGTACATGTGTTCCAAAACGGAACACAATTAAAGCACCTAAAACAAACAATAAACGTGACTTTAAATCACCCCAGCCTTTAGAAGCACCACCTGCTTGACTTAAAGAAGGATTATTCATATTTACTCTTCAACACTTCCACCAGCAGAAATAATTGCAGCCTTAGCGCCTGCCGTTACTTTAATGCCAGAAAGTTTTACAGATTTAGTCAACTCACCAGAGTTGATAACCTTTACATTTTTTATTTTCTCATTGACCAAGTTATTGGCCTTTAAACTAGCTAAATCAATCGTATCCGCTTCAACACTATTAAGTGCATCTAAACGAATTTCAGCTGAATACTTAGCTTTTAGAGAAGTGAAGCCAACTTTAGGCAATCTACGTTGGATAGGCATTTGACCGCCTTCAAAACCAACTTTATGAAAACCGCCTGAGCGAGACTTCTGGCCTTTATGACCACGACCACCCATTTTACCTAGACCGGAACCCTGCCCACGACCTACGCGTCTTCTCTCTTTTTTTGAGCCCTCTGCAGGCGCTAATGTATTTAAAAACATTTTACGCTTCCTCAATTTTTAGCAGATACGACACTTTATTGATCATTCCACGATTTTCTGGAGTGTCAATAACGGAAACCGTATGGTGCATTCTTCGTAAACCAAGTCCAGCTACACAAGCTTTATGAGCTGGTAAACGACCTATTGTACTTTTGACAAGGGTAACTTTAACAAGTTTCTTAGCAGCCATATTATTCACCCGTAATATCTTTTAAGTTTTTACCACGCTTAGCAGCAATAAAATCAGGTGTATGCATTGAGGTTAATGCATTAACTGTTGCACGTACAACATTTACTGGTCTCGTTGTACCAATACATTTAGCCAACACGTTCTTAACACCTGCTGCTTCTAATACAGCACGCATAGAACCACCAGCAATAACACCAGTACCTTCTGAAGCAGGCAACATAACAATTTTTGCTGCGCCTTGTTCAAAACTAATCGGGTACTCAAGTGTACCTGATTTCAAGTGTACATCCCTCATGTTGCGACGAGCTTGTTCCATTGCTTTTTTAATTGCAACTGGAACTTCACTGGCTTTACCACTACCAAAACCAATGCGGCCATCACCATCACCTACCACAGTAAGCGCTGAGAAAGAAAATACACGTCCACCCTTTACAACTTTTGCAACTCGGCGAACAGAAACCAATTTTTCAATGTATCCGTCCTGACCATCTTGTAATTCTTGTGAAGACATATAATACCCTTATCTTAAAACTCTAGTCCGTTCGCACGTGCGGCATCTGCCAACACTTGAACGCGCCCGTGGTATTTAAAACCTGAACGGTCAAAAGCTACTTTCGTTATACCAGCTGTTTTTGCTTTTTCAGCAATCACTTTACCAACTAACTCTGCCGCTTCTTTATTACCACTGAACTTTACTTTACTTTTTACATCCGCCTGAACCGTTGAACTAGTAGCAAGTACTGTTGATCCGTCTGCAGAAATCAACTGAACATAAATATGTTTAGGTGTACGATTAACACACAAACGAGGCATATTTAATTCACTAATTTTAGCACGTGTCTTTTTGGCTCTACGGAGTCTAGCTTGTTTGCTATCCATATCTACTCCCAACCTTATTTCTTCTTAGCTTCTTTTCGCAGAATTCTTTCATCTGCATACTTAATACCTTTACCTTTATAAGGTTCAGGTGGACGATAACCGCGAACTTCAGCTGCAACTTGACCAACGGCTTGCTTATCTGCACCCTTAATCACAATTTCAGTTTGGCTAGGTGTTTCCGCAGTAATGCCTGCAGGTAGCTGATGATTAACAGGATGAGAGAAACCTAAAGTTAGGTTTATAACATTACCTTGTACCTGTGCACGGTAACCAACACCCACTAGTTGCAATCTTTTTTCAAAGCCTTGACTTACACCAGTAACCATATTGTTTATTACTGAACGCGCAGTACCAGCTTGTGCCCAACCGTCAACTACACCAGCTTTAGGCGAAAAACTAACAACACCGTCAGCTTGATTGATAACAACCGCTGAATTCAATTGAAAACTTAGTGAACCGTTTGAACCTTTTACTGTAACCTCTGAACCTTTAACATTCAGTTCCACACCTTTAGGTAGGGTGATCGGAGACTTTGCGACTCTAGACATACATTCTCTCCTAAGCTACGTAGCAAATAATCTCACCGCCAACACCTTGCTTGCGTGCTTCGCGATCAGACATAATGCCTTTTGAGGTTGAAACTACAGCCACACCTAGGCCACCAATTACTTTTGGTAGTTCATCTTTATTTTTATAAACACGTAAACCAGGACGGCTTACACGCTTAAGCAACTCGATGACAGGCTTCCCTTGATAATATTTCAAATCAACCGATAAAACAGACTTACCGTCAGTATCTTTAACGTCAAATGAAGAGACATAACCTTCATCCGTTAACAGTTTTGCCAAAGATGCCTTCAATTTCGAAGAAGGCATTGAAACTTTTGCATGACCTGCTAATTGGCCGTTACGAATACGCGTTAGCATATCGGCGATTGGATCAGACATACTCATAATTAAATCCTACCAACTTGCTTTTCTTAAACCAGGAACATCGCCCTGCATTGCATATAAACGAAGCATGTTACGTGATAAACCAAATTTTCTATAAACACCATGTGGTCTACCGGTAATTTTGCAACGACGCTGTTGTCTTACTGGCGATGCATTTCTTGGAAGCTTCGCTAGCTTATCCATAGCTTCCATACGCTCATCATATGAAAGCGACATATCTACAGATGTTTTTTTGAGTAACGCACGCTTTTCTGCGTACTTCGCCACCATTTGCTCTCGCTTGGTTTCGCGCTCTCTCATTGAAGTTTTAGCCATGAGAAACCTCTCTATTTCTTAAACGGAAAATTAAAGGCTTCCAATAAAGCCTTAGCTTCTGCATCGGTGCTTGCAGTAGTCGCGATATTAATATCCATACCACGCATCATATCGACCTTTTCGAACTCAATCTCAGGGAAAATAATCTGCTCTTTAACACCAAGTGTGTAGTTACCACGACCATCAAATGCCTTTGGATTTACGCCACGAAAATCTCTTACACGCGGCAAAGCAATATTGATTAAACGATCAAGGAATTCATACATTTTTTCGCCGCGCAAGGTAACTTTACAGCCAATAGGCCAGCCTTGACGTACTTTAAAACCAGCTACAGATTTACGTGCTAAAGTCTTTACAGGTTTCTGACCGGCGATCAGCTCCATATCAGACAAAGCATTATCTAGAACCTTCTTATCCGCTAACGCTGCACCAACACCCATGTTAATAGTAATTTTAGTTACTTTAGGTGCTTGCATCACAGACTTATAACCAAACTGTTCAACTAGCTTGCTTACAACCTGATCTTTATAAACTTGTTTTAATCTTGCCATCTCTCTAACCTAATTTAAGCATTAACTGCTTTATCTGTAGACTTGAAGTAACGCACCTTTGTATCATTCTCAATACGGTAACCGATGCGATCAGCCTTTTGGGTTTCTGGGTTAAAAAGTGCCACATTTGAAACATGAATAGGCATCTCTTTAGTAACAATCCCGCCTTGGGCACCAGTCATTGGGTTAGACTTAGTATGCTTCTTAACCAAGTTAACGCCATCAACAAGCACACGACTGTCATCGACTAACTTAGAAACCGTACCTTTCTTACCCTTATCTTTGCCTGCAATGATGATAACTTCATCACCTTTCTTTAAACGATTCACAACTAATCTCCTTATAAGACTTCAGGAGCCAAAGAAACTATTTTCATAAACTTTTCGTTACGAAGCTCTCTAGTTACTGGTCCGAAGATACGTGTTCCAATAGGTTCTTTTTTATTATTAAGAATCACAGCTGCGTTATCATCGAACTTGATCAAAGAACCATCTTGACGTCTCACACCCTTAGCTGTTCTTACAACAACGGCGTCATACACATCACCTTTCTTGACCTTACCACGAGGCGCTGCTTCTTTTACAGACACTTTAATAATGTCACCAACACTTGCGTAGCGGCGCTTTGAGCCACCTAGAACCTTGATGCATTGCACACGCTTAGCACCACTGTTATCAGCGACCTCAAGTATTGTTTGCATTTGAATCATAGCGGTACTCCATTTGCTATAAAACCGCGAAAAAAATAATCTTAACACAAAAACCGCTGAATGACTAGTTCCAAATGGCTTGGTCATTCCAGCGGTAGAAAATAAAATCTAAATTATTTATTAGATTTTTGCTTTCTCTTCAACCTTGACTAAAGTCCAGGATTTGCGTTTTGATAACGGACGGCATTCCATAATAGTAACTTTGTCGCCAACATTACAAACATTATCAGCATCATGAGCCATAATTTTTGTAGATTTCTTGACGTATTTTTTATACTTAGGATGCTTAATATATCTTTCAGTCAGCACAACAATAGAACAATCCATTCCATTACTGGATACAACTCCAGAAAGTGTGCGAGCTTTAGTATTTTCTACTGACATTTTAATTACTCACTTTTTCACGCATGATGGTCTTCACTCTAGCAATTGAACGTCTTACAGACTTCAATTTAGCTGAGTTGGCTAACTGCCCAGTAGCATGCTGCATTCTTAAGTTAAACTGTTCTTTTAAGAGCGACATTAATTCTTCATTAAGTTGCTCTGCTGTTTTTTCTCTTAATTCTTGTGCAGACATTTACATCACCGTTCTTGTTACAAACTGAGTTTTAAAAGGCAGTTTTGCTGCAGCTAAGCTAAATGCTTCGCGTGCTAACACTTCATTTACACCTTGAACTTCATATAGAACACGGCCTGGCTGAATTTGGGCAACCCAATATTCAACACTGCCCTTGCCTTTACCCATACGAACTTCTAGCGGTTTACTTGTAATAGGCTTGTCTGGAAACACACGGATCCAAATCTTACCGCCTCTTTTAATGTGACGAGTCATAGCACGACGTGCTGATTCGATTTGGCGTGAAGTTAGTCTACCGCGCTCAGTGGCTTTAAGACCAAACTCACCGAAGCTTACTTTACTTCCACTTTGTGCCAAACCACGATTACGTCCCTTTTGAACTTTTCTGAATTTGGTACGCTTAGGCATTAACATGGTTACAAATCCTTTTATTTACGGCTTTTCTTGGCTTTAGGTTGCTTTTGGCTATCCCCAGCAAGTGACATTTTGCCAAGTTTTTCACCATGGAAAATCCAGACTTTTACGCCAATTTTCCCATAAGTGGTGTCAGCCTCGAATATTGAATAATCAATATCTGCACGGAAGGTATGCAAAGGTACACGACCCTCACGATACCATTCGGTACGGGCAATTTCCGCGCCATTCAAACGTCCGGCAACTGCAACCTTAATACCTTGAGCTCCTAAACGCATTGCATTTCCAACTGCACGCTTCATAGCGCGACGGAACTGAATACGCTTCTCCAACTGCTGAGCAATACTCTCTGCAACTAATTTTGAATCTAACTCAGGCTTTTTAACTTCTTCAATATTAATATTGACTGGTAAGCCTGTTTTCTTCATTAAAGAAGATTTTAGTTTTTCGATGTCTTCGCCTTTTTTACCGATAACAACACCTGGTCTTGCGGTATGAATAGTAACGCGAATACCATTTGCTACACGTTCAATATGAATTTTACTAACAGAAGCATGCTTCAATTGTTCATTTAATTCTTTACGTATCTCAATGTCGCTAACTAAAAAATCAGAATAATTTTTACTATCCGCATACCAGCGGGCATTCCAATCTTTAGTAATACCAAGACGGATACCGATAGGATGTACTTTTTGACCCATTCTGGCTCTCCTTATTTTTCGCTTACAGTAACGGTTATGTGACTCATTCGCTTAATAATGCGATTTCCACGGCCTTTTGCACGCGCACGCATGCGCTTCATTAATGGGCCCTCATCAACATAAACTGCTGTCACTTTAAGCTCATCGACATCGGCACCTTCGTTATTTTCTGCATTAGCAATCGCAGAATTTAACACTTTTTTCATAAGGTCTGCCGCTTTCTTACCACTAAATGTAAGAATATTAACGGCTGACTCAACATCTTTTCCTCGAATAAGGTCTGCTACTAAGCGAGCTTTCTGAGGAGAGATGCGAGCGAATTTATGTGTTGCACTGACTTGCATTTTATTCTCCTATTAGCGCTTAGCTTTCTTATCAGCTACATGACCACGATAGGTACGAGTCATTGAAAACTCACCCAGTTTGTGGCCAACCATATTTTCAGAAACAAATACTGGGATATGCTCTTTACCATTGTGCACCGCAATTGTTAAACCAATCATGTCAGGAAGGATCATTGATCTTCTTGACCAGGTTTTAATCGGACGCTTATTACCAGATTCTTGTGCCTCAATCACTTTTTTTGCTAAGTGATGATCTACAAAAGGTCCTTTTTTAACTGAACGTGGCATTATGTCCTTCCTTATTTACTATTTCTACGACGTACAATCATATTGTTTGTACGCTTGTTGCTTCTAGTTTTCTTGCCTTTAGTTGGCACACCCCAAGGAGTAACGGGATGACGGCCACCTGAAGTGCGACCTTCACCACCACCATGTGGATGGTCAACTGGGTTCATAGCAACACCACGCACAGTCGGACGAACACCACGCCATCTCTTAGCACCGGCCTTACCTAACTTACGCAAGCTGTGCTCGGCATTACCAACCTCACCAACTGTAGCTCTACACTCAATATGAATTTTACGCATTTCACCAGAACGAAGCTTTACAAGAACGTATGAACCTTCCTTGCCAGCGATTTGAACATATGCACCTGCACTACGCGCGATCTGTGCCCCTTTACCAGGGCGTAACTCAACACCGTGTACGATCGTACCTACTGGAATATTTCTCAAAGGCAAAGTATTTCCTGCCTTGATAGAAACACCCGAACCAGATTCAACTGTATCACCAGCTTGCATACTCTTAGGTGCCAAAATATAAGCACGCTCACCGTCAGCATAACGAATTAAGGCAATATTAGCCGTACGATTTGGATCATATTCAAGACGTTCTACTGTTGCTGGGATACCATCTTTAGTGCGTTTAAAATCGACCATACGATAATGGCGCTTATGACCACCACCATGATGACGCACTGTGATACGGCCAGTGTTATTACGACCACCTTTTCTAGACTTTTTTTCTAATAGTGGCGCATATGGCTCACCTTTGTGCAAGGTTGGCTCAACAATACGAACTACAAAACGCTGTCCAGGAGAAGTTGGTTTTGATTTTTTAATAATCGCCATGATCTAACTCCTTATTCGCCAGATACAAAGTCAAGTTCTTGACCTTCAGTTAATCTAACAATGGCTCTACGAGAACCGTTTCTTGTACCTGTACGGCCTTTAAACATCTTGCGCTTACCTTTTTGGTTTAGCACATTAACTGATTCAACTTTTACATTAAACAGACTTTCAACAGCAAGCTTAACTTCAACTTTTGTTGCATCAGGAGCTATTTTAAAGACGTACTGAGAAGTCTTTTCAGCCATCATGGCACTTTTTTCAGATACATGTGGAGCCAATAATACTTTTAATAAACGCTCATTACTCATGCGAACTTCTCCTCTAACTGCTTAATAGCACCTTGAGTCATAACCACACTCTTGAAACCTACCAAGCTTAATGGATCTACTGAAGCTGCATCACATACATCCGCATGATAAATATTACGAGCTGATAAATACAAATACTCATCAAATGCTTCTGTAACAACTAGTGCGTCAGTTAAGCCAAGTGACTGTAATTTTGATTTGAAATCACGTGTTTTTGGTGCATCAATTTTAAAGTCATCAACAACGACCAATCTACCTGTGCGATTTAGCTCAGATAAAATAGAACGCATCGCTCCGCGATACATTTTCTTGTTTACTTTTTGTGAAAAATCACGATTATGCCCCGGGAAAGCACGACCACCGCCAACCCAAATCGGGCTACGAATAGTACCGGCTCGAGCACGACCTGTGCCTTTCTGACGCCATGGTTTAATACCACCACCACGAACTTCTGCTCGTGTTTTCTGAGATTTGGTACCAGAACGTGCACCAGCCATGTAAGAAACTACAACTTGATGAACCAATGATTCATTGAAGTCAACGCCAAACACACCCTCTGAAACACCGACTTTACCAGCCTCTTTTCCCGTGGCCAATTCAATCATTTTTAATTCCATTGTGCCCACCTTACTTAATTGCTTTACGTACTAGAACCGTGCTGCCTTTTGCACCAGGTACAGCACCCTTGATGAGCAACAAACCGTTCTCTACATCAACACGAACCAAATCTAAGTTTAAGGTAGTTTGACGAACATCACCCATGTGACCTGCCATCTTTTTCCCTTTAAACACTCGACCTGGCGTCTGGTTCTGACCAATAGAACCTAGCACTCGGTGAGACAACGAATTACCATGAGTGGCATCTTGCGTTCTAAAGTTATGTCTTTTGACACCACCTTGAAAACCTTTACCTTTAGTCGTACCAATTACATCAACAACCGGAACTTCAGTAAACTTCTCTACTGTAATCTCAGATCCCACCTCAAAAGAAGCAAGCTCTTCAGAAGATAAACGGAATTCCCACAAACCTTCACCCGCTTCCACTCCTGCCTTCGCAAAATGGCCAGCTTTTGGCTTGTTAATTCGACCTGCGTGCTTTGTGCCCGCTGTAACTTGAACCGCAGAATAACCTTCGCCTTCTACAGTTTTAATTTGCGTAACACGATTTGGTGCAACCTCTACTACAGTCACAGGAATTGACACACCTTCTTCATTGAAGATACGTGTCATACCTATCTTTTTCCCAACGACACCAATATTCATTTTGCTACCTCTTATTATTGAAATCAGCCATTACGATTGATGGCTTCAATTTGCTTAACGCAATTCCAACTGAACATCAACACCCGCGGCCAAATCAAGCTTCATCAACGCATCAACCGTTTTATCGGTCGGATCAACAATATCCAACATGCGCTTATGTGTACGAAGCTCATATTGATCACGTGCATCCTTGTTTACGTGCGGAGATACCAAGATTGTAAAACGCTCTTTACGTGTTGGCAGCGGAATTGGACCGCGAACTTGCGCCCCAGTTCTTTTAGCTGTTTCCGTAATCTCTTTTGCGGATTGATCAATTAAACGATGATCAAAAGCCTTTAAGCGAATACGTATATTTTGTGTTGCCATAGACCACTTCTCGCTATATATAAAAAATAAAAGCAGCAGACCACATGAGCCCACTGCTAATTAAGGTTGCGAATTTTACTTCAATCTTAATTAATAATCAAGCTTTGATTATTTCAAGATTTTAGAAACCACACCCGCACCTACAGTACGACCACCTTCACGAATAGCGAAACGTAAACCTTCGTCCATCGCGATTGGGTTGATCAAGGTGATCGTCATCTGAATGTTGTCACCTGGCATAACCATTTCAACACCAGATGGTAATTCACATGCACCTGTGATATCC
>NZ_DATCSL010000107.1:0-1080 GCF_036568485.1 Thiomicrospira sp. | reverse complement strand
TTAAGCAGCGCACAAGATTATTTTAATCAACCGCTTAACGCCGGAGACACGTTACAACAGGGCCAAATGCGCTTGCATATTTTGCCGTTTTTACCCCAAGCGCAATACGATTATTTATTGTGGTTATGTGATCTTAACTTTGTACGTGGCGAAGAATCTTTAGTTCGTGCCCAATGGGCGGGCAAACCATTTATTTGGCATATTTACCCAACCGAAGACGATGCGCACTGGACTAAGTTAAATGCGTTTTTTGATGCTTACAGCCAAACTCTCAATCTAGCCGCGCGCCAAGCGCTATATGAATTTCAAGCTGGTTGGAATCACCAACAACTTGATCACCAGGCCTGGTGCTCGCTCATAGCGCACTGGCCAAGCTTAACGACCCACGCCGAGAACTGGATAAATCACTTAGAAAATTTAGGCGAACTTTGCTCAAATCTAGTCAAGTTTGTTAAAAGCAAGGTATAATGCGGCGATTTTTAAATTTTTAGGAAACAAGCATGAAAACAGCACAAGAGTTTCGCGTTGGTAACGTGATTATGATTGGCAATGAGCCAATGGTTATTTTAAAGACCGAATTCAACAAATCTGGCCGTAACTCAGCGGTCGTAAAAATGAAAATGAAAAACCTACTGAACGACAGCGCAAGTGAGCAGGTTTATAAAGCAGACGACAAGTTTGACCAAGTCATTCTTGAAAAGAAAACTTGTACTTACAGCTACTTCGCTGATCCTTTGTATGTTTTCATGGACGAAGAATACAACCAGTACGAAATCGAAAAAGATAACTTAGGCGACGCCCTAAACTACATCGAAGACGGCATGGAAGACCAGTGTGAAGTGACCTTCTACAACGAAAAACCGATTTCGATTGAATTACCGATCATCATCGTGCGTGAAGTAGCTTATACCGAACCAGCCGCGCGTGGCGATACCTCTGGTAAAGTAATGAAAGTCGCTCGCCTACATAACGGTGCCGAGCTTCAAGTAGCGGCGTTTGTTGAGATTGGCGATAAAATCGAAATCGATACCCGTACTAACGAATTCCGCAAACGCGCTTAATTCGTCAGGCTTAAAACGC
>NZ_DATCSL010000106.1:0-6742 GCF_036568485.1 Thiomicrospira sp. | reverse complement strand
CTCAGTGACAAGCGCGACCGCTTCTTGTTTAAATTCTTTGGTGTAAGTTTTATAAACTCGCTTCTGACTCATAACCACTCCTAGATTCGACAACATCTATTGTCTCTCATTGAAGTGTCCGTTTCTATTAGACCAGTTCATACCTGCAGCTTCCAAAGAAGAAAAATACTGGTTTGAAGTAAAATATCGAAAAAAACAATTAGAAAAATTGCAGGTCCAAGGTACGATAATGAATGCCTCTGGAAACAACACTAAAGATAATGTCCTAATTATCACAAATGCTACTATTTCCAATTCTACATTAGATTGGATCAAAGACTTTCAAAACACTCATAAAACACCAAGTATTTCAGTTTGGCAAGGGCACGATCTAGAACTTCTTCTAAGAAAAAACCCGCGAACCTTAGCTAAGTTCCTTCCATCCTCACTTGCATTTAGTGGTCGTTGTAAAGTTATTGAGTCCAAATTTTCAAACTTAATGCTTCTTCCTGCTGGTGGGGAGCTAGATGAGTTGTGGGAGAAAAGGGGGGAGTATTATGAAGACTCGTATCTCACTTTAATTGCGGTTTTGGCTGAGGTGGCTTATGGGGATTTAGTTAACCACCAATGGGGGTTAGACTTAGATGAAGTTAGGCTGTTCTCCGTTGCTGCAACTGGAATGCTAAATGTATATCCATTTATATTTAAATGTAGTGCTTTGAATAGAGACCAAGCTCCATTGATTCATGGGTTGTCTTATATTATGCAATGTCTTCTTCTTAGATCTGGTGAGGAGGTAACTGCTAAATTGCTGTTCAATCCTGAAGAGTTCTCTGAATCGAGTGCAGAGCTACCTGATAAATATAAATTTAATCGCTATGAGCCAATTTTCAACACTCTCTTTCATGAACTTAGCGTTAGATGTAGTGAAAATTATTGTTCTAAAGTTAGCCATATCAGGAAGAATGAGGAAAGTAACTACTTTAATAGATTTCTAAAAGCTCCTGTTAAAGAAAATGAAGACAAAATGCTTATCCTTAACTCGATACATGGGAATTGCGAAATTGGCCTTGTTTCTGATGGTAGCTATTGTTCACTTGGCAATTCACATGAGGCTCCCAAGACGCAAGCTAGTCTAGTTGATAAACTTAAATTTGCTCGTGGGGTAATCATAAACCGTTTAGGACTGCTAAGTGAAAAATTCTAACAAAAAGCTGCACGCGGATACATATTGATACGCTCTTTTTTGTGTGAGTCGTTACGCTCCATTTTCACACAAAAACGCTCTCCGCAATTTGTACCGGTGAGCTTGGCGTTAAGCGAATACAATTAGCAGGTATAAAAAAGGGGACACTACCCATTAACTTGATAAAGCGTTAATGGATTGCGTTCCCGTTTCATGGGAAATAGTACAAACAAGAAATGAAAAAAAGTATTTTCTACGAAGACTTTTAACTCTCCGTAACAACTTCAGAAACTTAAAAGCCGCAATTTGATATTATTCCTTTCAAACCACCAGGCCTGGTGGTGACTATTTAAGAGTTAAGTATATGGATTTATTTGAGCAGTATCGCTGGGTAACACAGTTGGCCTTTACGCTAGGCGTATTTATTGCCTATTTAATGGTCTTTAAGTTAGTCGCCAAGGGCGTTCGCTCTTGGGCGGCACAGCACAGCAAACGAAAAGTGCGGGTTGAGCAGGTGGTGCGTTACTTTAAGGTGTTAATGTTAGTTGTTTTGTTTGTGTTGGTGACGATGATCTGGGGTGTGGATTATCGTGGTTTGTGGTTGGTTGCTACCTCTGTGTTAGCGGTGTTAGGTGTGGCGTTATTTGCCCAGTGGTCGATTTTAAGCAACTTAACATCGGGTGTTATCGTGTTCTTTACTTTTCCGGCAAGAGTCGGGGATTCGATAGAGATTGTGGATGGCGTTAACTCAGTGAAAGGTGAGTTGTTAGAAATTGGCATGTTTCAGATTCATGTGCGCGACGATGAAGGGCATACGTTAGTCTATCCAAACAACCTGTTATTGCAAAAACCAGTAAAGAAAATTAAACCTTTGAAATCAAAGCCTTCAATACAAGCGCTTAACTGGAAAAAGCGTAAAGCAGATTAAATATATCCGTCATGGCTTTTGATAAAAGGGGATACTCCCCTTAAACGCGACTGAAAGGTGCGTCTCTATAACCAAGGACCAAATTCTTAATAAATACTTATCTCTAAACTTTAACTTATGAATCCAGAAAACTTACAAAAACTCGTTACCGTCGCTATGCCTTATGGCAAATACAAGGGGCGAATTATTGCTGATTTGCCAGGAAATTACCTTAATTGGTTTGCGCGTGAGGGCTTTCCATCTGGTCATTTAGGGCAGTTATTGGCTCTAATGCAGGAGTTAGATCACAATGGTTTAAAGCACCTTCTTGATCCGTTAAGAAAATAAGCTTTTTGAATAGAGAAAGGGGATTCGGATGGACTTGAAACGTAGTCAACTTAATGAGGCGGCTGAAGATGGCTTGATAAGTCCGCAGCAGGCCGACAAGCTTTGGATGTTTTTGAGTGAGCGGGGGATGGATACGCCGAGTTTTCGTTTTTCTCATATCCTATATTACGCCGGTGGCCTGACGGCGATTGGCGCGATGAGTTTATTTATGACGCTGGGTTGGGAGCGTTTTGGCGGATGGGGTTTGTTTTTTATTGCGCTTGCTTATGCCGGAGCCGGGCTTTGGTTAACGGAGTTTTTGTTAAACCGCAGTAAACTCTCCATTCCAGCAGGCATTACGGCTTCGTTTGTGGTGGTGCTAACACCTTTGGCGGTGTATGGCTTGCAAGTTGCATTAGGTTGGTGGGAAGCCGAGCATGTTTATCGTGATTTGCACCGCCTGATTGATGGACGCTGGATGTTTATGGAGCTGGCGACACTGGCCGTGGGCGCGCTTATGTTGTGGCGTTATCGTTTGCCTTTTTTGGTGATGCCGGTTGCGGTGACGCTTTGGTATATGAGCATGGACCTTACCCCATTCTTGTTTAACAATGAGGATTTGACTTTTGAGCTTCGAAAGTTAGTCTCGCTGATATTTGGCCTTCTCATGCTCGTATTGGCTTTTTGGGTTGATATTCAAACCCGCCAACAAAAAGACTACGCTTATTGGCTTTACCTGTTTGGCGTGGTCACCTTTTGGGGTGCCTTGTCGTTTATGAACTCAGACAGCGAACTGAGCAAATTCATCTATTTATGCATCAATCTGCTAATGATTGTCGTTGGTGCGATTCTTTCACGTAGAGTTTTTGCTGTGTTTGGTGGGCTGGGCGCGGCTGGCTACCTTGGGCACTTAGCTTATGATGTATTCAAAGACAGTATGTTGTTTCCTTTTGTGCTGACATTGATGGGGCTTGGTGTTATTTTGCTTGGTATCTATTGGCAGCGACATGAAGCTAATATTAGTGGCTATCTACGAGGCTTAATGCCACAAGCCTTGAAACAATTGATCGAAAAGCAGCATTCATTCTAGGCTGCGGCGTGTTGGTTTTATGAGACTTTCACCCACCACCAGGCCTGGTGCTTATGGAATTACGTTTAGTTCAAAGACGTTAAAACAGAGTGTATGGAAGGGTTTTTATGACGGATCATTTCGGTTCTTGTCTGTGTGGCACAGTGAAATTTGCGGTAAAAGGTGAGTTTGACAGCTTTTACCTGTGTCATTGTCAGCACTGTCAAAAAGATACAGGCTCAGCTCATGCAGCAAATCTATTCTCAAATTCAGCTAAATTGGTCTGGCAATCGGGTGCAGATGCTGTGACTTCCTTTACGCTCCCAGGTACTCGCCATAATAAGAGCTTTTGTAAGCTGTGTGGTTCAGCATTGCCAAGTACTCAAATGGCAGATAGGCTCGTTGTTCCGGCAGGGTGCTTGGACACTGAAGTCACTATGTTGCCAACGGCACACATTTTTTTATCCAGCAAAGCGGCTTGGGATGAGGGCTTAGGAGAGGTGCCAAAGTTCGAAGAACTGCCAGATTGAGCTACCATCATATAATCAAGTGGTATATAAACTCTATAGCAGGGCTGGTGATATGGAATTACGTTTAAATCAACGCATTGCGGATATTGATCGCCAGGCCTGGAATGGGTTGGTGGTGGATAACAATCCGTTTTTGCGTCATGAGTTTTTGCAGGCGCTGGAGGATCACCAGTGCGTGAGTGCGGAATTTGGTTGGTATCCGCAGCATGTCGCGTTATATGATCAAGGCCGTTTGATTGCGGCGATGCCTTTGTATGCGAAAACTAATTCTTATGGTGAGTTTGTATTTGACCAGGCCTGGTCGCAGGCGTGGCAATCGGTGGGTTTGGCTTATTTCCCAAAATGGGTGAGTTCGATTCCTTATGCGCCGGTGACGGGGCAGCGATTTCTGATTAGTCCTGATTTAAATGATCCTTACACGCCGGATCAAATCCGTGCGTTATTAGTTAAACATTTACAACTAATAGCAGAAGAGCAGGGTGTGAGTGGTTGGCATATTTTATTTGCCGAGCATTATGCAGAACCGAACGACCAGGCCTGGTTGTCGGCTCAATCCGATTGGCTGATTCGCCACGATTGCCATTTTCATTGGTTTAACCGCGACTACCAAACTTTTGATGATTTTCTAGCGCAGCTTAAACCCAAAAAACGCAAGAATATCAAACAAGAACGCCGCAAAGTTGAAGAGGCGGGCGTGACTTTGCGACGCTTAAATGGTCACACCGCCAGCGAACAAGATTGGCAGGATTTTGCCTATTTTTATCAAAAAACCTTTAGCGAAAAACACAGTTTAGCCACCTTAAACCAAGGCTTTTTCCAGGCGGTCGCGCAGGCTTTGCCAGAACAGGTGTTATTGGTAATGGCGGATCGGGATGGGGAAACGATTGCCAGTTCGCTGATGTTTGTGAGCGATTCGGTTTTATTTGGTCGTCATTGGGGTTGCATAGACGAGGTAAACAGTCTGCATTTTGAAGCCTGTTATTACCAAGGCATTGAGTTTGCGATCGAAAAAGGCTTAAAGCGGTTTGAGCCGGGCGCTGGCGGTGAACATAAAATTGCGCGTGGGTTTGAACCGATTATCAGCCAGTCGGCACACTGGTTAACGCCGAATCCGTTTCAAGACGCGCTGACCGGTTTTCTACTAGAAGAGCAGCGCATGATTGAGGATTATTATGCGGATTGCCAATCTCACACACCATTTCAATAATTTAACCAGTCTTATGTTTGTTGATCTATATCAATATGGCCTGGTTATTGCTAATATTCCAATCAGTTAGCGAAACCTTTTAGATCAAGCTCTGGAGAGCCGTTGTGATTACGTTTAATTTCAATTTCAAACAGCCTAGTATTCTTAGAAATATGTTTTTAGCCTTTTTAGGCTTTGGCATTGTTATGGGCTTAGTGTTTCCGATTTTTGCCAATCTCTTTGTCGAGTGGAAACCAGGCATGCTGATTTGGTTTGTGATTGCCTGTATTGCGGCGGGTGTGAGTATTGGGATATTCAATTTCTGGCTATTAAACAAGATGTTACTTAAACGTCTTCAACGTATTGGCGAAGTCGCGAAATCGATCAGCCATAACGATATTTCAGTTAAGTGTGAGTTTAATAGTCACGATTTTATTGGTGAGATGGCTGATAGCTTTAACATCATGACGCATAACTTGCGTTTTATGGTGCAGAAGATTTACGACGTGTCGTCGCACATGAATCATGCCGCTTTGACGATGTTACAAGAGGTTGAGGTCACCCAACAAGATGTGGACTTGCAAAAGCAAGATACGCAAAAAATGGTATTGGCGATGCAGTCGATGCGTGAAGCATTAGAGAAAGTCTCGCTGCAAGCTAAAGACGCTTTAAACGCCGCCGAAGTGGCGAATAAACAATCTCAGCAGGGTCGCAAAAATGTTGAAGATTCGACACGTTCTATTAACCAACTAGCCAGCCAGGTGGATGCGGCCGCTGAGGTAATTAAACGTTTAGAAAAAGACAGCATTGAAATTTCGAATGTGTTGGGTGTGATTCAAGATATTGCTGAACAAACTAATTTGTTAGCGTTAAATGCCGCGATTGAAGCGGCTCGTGCGGGTGAACATGGGCGCGGTTTTGCGGTGGTGGCGGATGAGGTTCGAACCTTGGCAAGCCGTACTCAAGAATCTACCTTGGAAATTGAATCGACCATTTCACACCTTGCCAAAGTGTCAAGAGAAGCCGCCAAGGCGATGACAGAAGGGCGTGAACAAGCTCGTTTAAGTGTCGAACAAGCTAACACGGCGGGTCAGTCGTTAAGTTCGATTGAAAGCGCGGTGGCGACGATTAATCATAAGAACTTACAGATTGTTGAATCCAGTATTCAGCAGTCTCAACACGCTGATTTGGTGGACAGTAATTTAAACAAAGTCAGTGATGCATCCGAAAAGGTTGTGAAAAGCGCACACAAAACGCTGGATGCCAGTAACCAAGTTGGTCAGTTAGCGAATCAGCTAAGTCAGTTGATTGGCATGTTTAAGGTTTAAATTTAATATAAGCCTGAAATGCCTGAACCAGCCAGTTTAGATTTTAGCGAGATAAAAAAATGCCCCAATTAAGGGACATTTTTGTTTCAGCGTTTTAAGCCTGACGAATTAAGCGCGTTTGCGGAATTCGTTAGTACGGGTATCGATTTCGATTTTATCGCCAATCTCAACAAACGCCGCTACTTGAAGCTCGGCACCGTTATGTAGGCGAGCGACTTTCATTACTTTAC
>NZ_DATCSL010000105.1:0-1036 GCF_036568485.1 Thiomicrospira sp. | reverse complement strand
GCCTGCGTTGGTAACTCGTACAAAGGAAGGTTTGGTGTTCATCTCCAGAATATCCTTACAACCGGTATAACCCATACTCGAACGAACGCCACCAATTAACTGATGAATAATCGGGGACAACGAACCTTTATACGGCACACGCCCTTCAATACCTTCTGGCACAAGCTTATCTTCCGCATTAGACGACTGAAAATAGCGATCGCTTGAACCTTGTTTCTGAGACATAGCACCCAAAGAACCCATACCACGATAAGCCTTGTAAGCTCGCCCTTGAAAGTACTCAACCTCGCCCGGTGATTCTTCAGTACCGGCAAACATGCTGCCCAACATAATACAAGAAGCCCCTGCCACCAAGGCTTTGGATACATCACCTGAGAAACGAATACCGCCATCGGCAATCAGTGGGACACCCGTACCTTGCAATGCTTTAGCCACATTTGAAATGGCAGAAATCTGCGGTACACCAACGCCAGCCACAATACGCGTAGTACAAATAGAACCTGGCCCAATGCCAACTTTAACCGCATCGGCACCTGCTTTTACTAAGTCTAGCGCAGCTTCTGCGGTTGCAATATTACCGCCAATTACATCAATTTCAGGATACATTTGTTTGATCCATGAAACGCGATCAAGCACTCCCTGAGAGTGGCCATGGGCGGTATCCACCACAATCGCGTCCACGCCAGCCTTAATTAAAGCTGCAACACGTTCTTCCGTTTCCCCGCCGGTACCTACCGCCGCACCCACACGTAAACGACCATTAGAGTCTTTACTAGCTAAAGGATGCTCGCTCGACTTTAGGATATCCGTAACGGTAATCATACCTTTCAAATCGAAATTATCATTAACCACTAAAACACGCTCAATACGATGGGTATGCAACAAATCTAATACGGCGGTACGCTCAAATTTTTCTGGCACGGTCACCAATTTTTCTTTAGGTGTCATAACCGCACTAATTGGTTTTTTATGGTCAGTCACAAAGCGCAAATCACGCCCAGTCACCAAGCCGACTAATTTATCGCCATCCATAACA
>NZ_DATCSL010000104.1:0-13177 GCF_036568485.1 Thiomicrospira sp. | reverse complement strand
TCTTTACATGATCAAGGTGAGAGCTTAACCGCTGAGCAGGAAACCGAGTTACACCGCATTTTGAAATACATCAACTCACTTTATACGGTCTATACCAATATTTTGCTGTATGACCGCAAAGGCACCATTATAGCGGTGTCCGATCCGGCTCAAGCCGAATTAGTGGGACATTCGTTAGGTCAGGTTCGTGACACTCAAGCTTGCTTGTTATTAGATAGCACCCAAAGTTATACCGTATCGGAATTTGAGCAAACCAAACTTTATAACAATCGCCCTACTTATATTTATCATGCGGCGGTTAAAGATTGGCACAATATTAAAAAGAACGTCGGCGGCATTGCCCTGGTGTTTGACAGCGAACCACAATTTGAAGCCATGCTTAAAGATACCGAACCAAAATACTTGATCAAGGAAATACAAGAAGCCTCATTTAGTATGTTTGTGCAACTTAACGGTATTTTGGTGGCCTGCAGTCATCCTGACTTTGCACCAGGCCTGGTAATGGATTTACCGAATGAGTTATTGAACTTTGAACCGGGTAAAACCGGCACACTTGGCTGGAAAATCAACGGTAAAAATTATGTGGTCGGTTATCAAATGACCAAAGGATATCGTGAATACAAAACCAGCGACGGCTATGACAACCCGATCCTCGCGCTCGCTTTAACGCCGATTTAATCCAAACCACCAGGCCTGGTGGTGACTACCTAGAGGTCAGAGAAATCGATACTGACCTCATCTATCAGCTCGGCAGGCAAGTGACGCTGGGCATACTCTAAATAAAGTCCAGACTGATAAAAAAACTTCACCAGACCGCGATCTAAATCATCGTCTTTGGCCATGAAATACAGAATTTTCATGGCCACCGATAAGGGGTTAGCTTTTTTGTAAGGCCGGTCATGCGCAGTCAAGGCTTCAAATACATCGGCGACGGCTAAAATTCGTGCATCAAATGAAATCTGGTCACCTTTTAAACCCAATGGATAACCTTTACCATTGATTTTTTCGTGGTGCGCACCGGCAATGTGAGGAATATCTTTGTATTTCTCCGGGAAAGGTAGTTGCTTTAATACTTCCAAACCGATTTCGGCGTGTTCATTAATAATCAAACGTTCTTCGTTGGTTAAGGTACCTTTTTGCACCACTAAACAATAAGCTTCTTCAGGTGTAATCAGCGCCAGACTTTGATCACCAATTTGAAAAGGTTCATCCGCTAATTTTTGAATGGCCAACACTTGTTCACCCGGTAAAAATTCGCCACCCGTATTACTTTTTCTAACCAATGCCAAACCTTGTTCCAGCTGGCTTAGGTGGTGCAATAGCTCGGTTTCAATCTCAGCTTGACGATCAGGATATGTTAATTGCATGCGCAAGGCGTTTTTTTCCATTTCAGCTCGAATGCGTAAGGCACGCTCTTCAACCAGCTCAATGCGGTCAAAGTGCCCATCCAGCTTGGTCGCTTTATCCATCACCGTTTCGGGCGTAGCGAGCTTACCTATATCGTGCATCAGCGCAGCTAACTTAATTTGTTTGGCCTGCTCATCGGTATAGGCTTTGTCAGCATAGGTCTGTTGATCGTGATGTACAGCCTCGGCCAGTAACTCGCTTAACGCAACCATGCGATTAATATGGCCGGCCGTATAAGGAGATTTGCGCCCCATTGTATAAATGATGCTGTTTAAAAAAGATTCGAGCAGGTTTTCCAAGTCATCAATCAATTGCGTATTGGTGAGAGCAACCGCCGCCTGCGATGCCAAAGATAAGGTCACCGCTTCGTCTTGCTCGGAAAAGCTTACCGTGGTTTGATCCACCTCTTGTTTGTTAAGAAGCTGCAACACACCAATCACTTTTTGCTCAAAGTTGCGCAGCGGGATCACCAACATGGATTGCGAACGATAACCGGTGCCTTGATCAAACTTTTTGGTGCCATCAAACGAAAAACCTTCGGCTTGATAGACGTCTTCAATATTAATAACCCGATCTTCCAACGCGCAGGTGGCCGCCACCATTTTTTTATTTTCGCGGCCATCCTCTAAAAATAAAGGTAAAGGCGGCCAGCTGATTGGATCACCTGTGCCGCCCATCTTAATTGCGAGTGAATCGGTTTGCGCCACGGTAAAGTGTAATTGCTGCTCTTTCAATAAATACAACGTACCACCATCCGCCCCGGTCAAGTTTTTGGCCTCAGACACAATCATTTCTAACAGGTGGTTAATGTTTTTTTCCGCCGAGAGGGCCACCCCAATTCGATTGAGTTTTTCAACTTGTTCGGCCTGATTAATCGGCTCGTAATGTTTGATAATCTCACCCGTATCAAGTTGAATCTGGTCGCCTTCATTAAGTATATTTTGATTGGCTAATCCAATCGCTTTTAGCTCGCCACGTATCTCTTCCAAGTAGGCCGGCTTTAAATGAAACACGTAAATTTGTACATCGTGTCGCTTGAGGTTTAATAACTCTTGTGCGAGCAGCTTAGGCGTTAAATGCTGACTGGCTTTCGCAATAGCTGACAGTCGATTCGGAAACGAAACATCCAACACCACTGACCGCACCGCTGGATTGTCATTAATCAGTGACCAAATCTCAGGGTTACAATAACCATCCCCGCCAAACACCAGGGCTTGATCCGCATGTTGAATCACATAACCACAGCTGCCTGGCGTGTGATAAGACTTGATGGGGGTTAATACCAGGCCTGGTTCTACTTGGTAAGACTGATTGAATTCAATCGGCACAAATTCTAGAGCACATCGAGTCGAACCAGGTAGTGTAATCCTTGAAAAATCCGGCCATATTTGATTGTTAAACAGATGTTTTTTCAATGCGTCCAGCGTGTCAGGCAAGCCAAACACTTGTAGAGGTTTTTGCCGATCTTCAAAGTAATGATCCAGCCAAAAGCCTAAATCTAAAATGTGGTCCAGATGCGCATGAGTTAAGAAAACCCGCTCCACCAAGCGAGCTTCATCACCCAAACCATTCAACATGTTGCCTGCATCTATCAAGGTCTTATCCGACACTTGAATGCAAGTGGTCTGGGCCGACTTCGCACGACTGCCGTGTGCGCCTAAAAATCGAATACTATGCATGGTTCGAATCTCTTGATTATTTGGTGGTCAAGGTAAAGACACCGTCAAAATTCGGCGGTGGATTCTCAATATAATGTCGGCAACGCTCAACGTACATCGCATAAAGCGTTTGCGGATAATCTTTGTGCAAGGCTTCAAACAAATTCAAAGCTTGGTCAAAACAGGCCTGGTGGTATGCATCTTGTGCCAGGTTATAACCTTGTGCTTCGGCTTCTTGATAATCATACCAGGCCTGGTGCTGATCGCCCAAACACTCATACACTGAAACCGGTTGCACTTTGCCTTTTACCCGAACTTTATCCAATAGGCGAATTTTATAACTTTGCGGGTTTTGCAAAGCCGCTAGCGTAAATTCAGTTAACACAATTTGCGCGCCATAAGGTTTACACAAGCCTTCTGCACGTGAGGCTAAATTTACAGAATCACCAATCACCGTGTAATCTGATCGGCCCAACGAACCCATTTCACCCACTACAGCCAAACCGCTATTAAGACCAATGCCAATCTTTAAATTAGGCAAACCATCTAAAGTGAGTTGTTGGTTTAAATCTTCGAGCGCAAAAATTTGCTCAATCGCGGCTTGTAAAGCTTCATCGGCGTGGTTTTTAATCGGCAAAGGTGCGTTCCAATAAGCCATGATTGCATCGCCAATAAATTTATCAACCGTGCCCTGATGACGAGTAATTACCTCTACCATAGGCGTCATATAACGGTTCAGCAACTGAATAAGCGCCTGGGCCGACCCCATTGTTTCGGATAAATTGGTAAAGCCACGAATATCACTAAACAAAATGCTGATGTCTTGCTCACGCCCCTCCAGCACCAAATCATCTGGGTGATTAATCAGTTCTTCCACCACCGCGGCCGACACTTTTTGAGCAAACCGACTTTTAATTCGCGCTTTTTGCTGGGATTCATAAAAATAATTCACCACCGTCCCCAGCAAGAACAAGCCAACTAACACGAACATCGGCATGATGGTGTTTAACAGCAGACCTTGCTGAGTAAAAGCATAGTAATGTCCAAAACCAATACTTAAAAACAAACCCGTTGCGACGAGAAAGCCAGCAATAGACCCCAACCAGATCAGCATGGCTCCCACTACCAAGCTCAATAATACTATGCTGACCAAATCGGCCCCCAATACCCACATGGGCTTGGCAATAAACTCTTGGTTTAATATATTGTCTAGCGCAGTCGCGTGTACCTCGACCCCGGGATAAACACTATCAAACGGCGTCGCTCGCAAATCTAACAAACCAGCCGCTGACGTGCCGACCAATGCAATTTTTCCTGCCACTTGTTCAGCCGACACGCGCCCATGAATAATATCGGTCGCTGAAATATATTGATAACGATAAGATTCACCACGGAAATTTAACAATAAGCGCCCATAGGTATCGGTCGGGATACGCAAATCGCCGATATAAACCGATTCCACCCCGTTATTTTCATACTGAACCGTTAAACGATTGTCGCCCAATATAATGCGCATCATTTCCAAACTTAAGGCCGGAAACAACATGCCTTCATACTCCATTACTAAAGGCACACTGCGCACCACACCATCACTATCAGGAAGGGTATTGAAATAACCGCTTGAATAAGCACTGTTTTGAACTTGAGGAATGTTTAAAACCGTACGATAAGGCTTAAACAAATAGGAGGCATTGGGCTTATCACGCTCAACAATAATAGCTTGTGAAGTCGGCGCTGCACCCGGCATGACTGGATCAGGGTTTTGGATAAATACATAACCCAAAATGGTCGGCGTTTCAGCCACACTCTGCGCTAACATAGCATCAAAGTCAGGTAAGTCTTGCGTCGGCAACCCCAAACGTTCAAATACACGCTTGGGTGAACTGTTATCCGGTTCGGCAAACACCACGTCCATCCCAATCATGCCTACTTCAAGATCGGCCAAACCTTTTAATAAGGCCGAAACCTGATCACGTGGCCAAGGCCATTGACCGATTTCTTTTAAACTTTTTTCATCAATATCGATAACAACAATCGCTGGATCAGCTGGTAATTCGCCGCGCCAGAGCATCATTTGGTCTTTGATTTTTAGCTCGAATGGCTCTTGCAGGTGAGATGCATAAAACGTGACGTATAAACTGGCAAATAACACACTCAAGGTCAACACAACTTGGATAAGGATCCTAGTCATGTCTAAAACCGATAAGTGTAATTGAGATTGGCCTGAGTCTTATTAAACTCATAAGGGCCTTGATTCGACTGGTGAACAGCCTGACTTAAATTACCTCCGACCAAAGATACGCGATTAAGCTGGTATTGGCCGCCCAAATCAAAACGGCTAATTCGGTCAGAGCGTTTATTTGCAAACAACCAGTTTTCTTGTTGATAATCTGTCGTGGTAAACGAGGCGCTGGCAATCAACCGCCAACGCGCGCTTAATACCTTGCTGGCGTTCAATTTCAATATTTTTTCGGTCAGTGAGGCCGGATCCGAATCAGCCTCTTTAGCTTGCTGACGATTTTCATAACTGAAGTTCGCCGTTAGAATCAAAGGCTTTTTGCCTATCGCATGGCGGTAACTCATCGAATAAATATTCGACCAAGCATCTCGAATCGAATTTTCACCCGCATACTGCATCGAACGCAATTTATAACTCGCCGCCAAAGTTTGGTTGGCCGACAGCAACTGCTCTAAACTCGCCCCTAACGAAGCATTGGAAAGATAGCCCTCACCATCCACAAAAACACGATCAACCTCAAGTGGAAACGCCACTTTATAAATATCATGTTGATAAGTGGGCGCCATCAAAGCACCAACATAAGTTACATTGTTTTGGGAGTAATCTTTATTGAGACGATTAAACCCGACGATCTGACTGTTTAACGTCCAAGCTTGACGTTCACCTAAATCATAGCTGTGATTGTAAACCAGTGTTTGACCAAAACTATAATCTTGAGCCTCGGCGTTTCCGGATAATTCTAAGCCACCAAAACCATCCAGGGCAAAGTTATTACCCGCACCAATATCGTTATTAGCATTGGAATCATAGCCTAACGTTAAGACCAGTGTGGTGGCATGAGAATGCCGCGATTGCTGTCTTTCAATGCGGGTTTTAAAATCGAGCACATTTTGACGCACCGCATCTGGTAAATTGGCATTCAATGCCCTGTCCAATTCGGCATGTGCCAAATCATATTCACCCATATCAAAATAAAGCTTCGCCAATTCTAAACGCGTGCGTACGCTTTGTGGATTCAGCATTAAGACACGATCAAACGCCGCAATCGCTTGGTCATTTCGTTTTAAGGCCGCCGCACTCATAGCAAAATAAAAATTAACCAATGCATTGGCAGGTGCTCGATTTAGTAAGCTTTCTAATGCCACATAAGCTTGATTAAATTGCCCCTGTTCATATAAGGACTTTGCCGTTTCAAAATCGGCTTTTAAAGCAAGCTGAGTTTGCTGACGGGTGTCTTGTTCGCTAGTGGCTGCATAAAGCGGAAAACTACAAAGGTTAAAAATCAAAAATGACTTAACAAAAAACTTAATCACTGCTTAACCGCCTTAAACACGCCATTGGCTTCGTAGAAATCAACTGTCTGTCCTTCCGAGCCAAAATAAAACACCCCACCAATTGAATTGGCTTGTGGCCCGAAAAATCGACCATCCATATAGCCATAAGCAAATGCTGACTCTTGATTAAGATCGCCAGAGGCACTCGTGCTAAATCCACCGCCTTCAACATAACCTGAATCAATCATCAGGTTCCAATCTGTACTTGCTGAACTGAACGATACCGCCCCGTTTACAGTATAGTTTGCAAAGTTAAAATCTAAAGACAGGCTACTGGCATTAATCGATTCAACCGATTCATTGTTTAGAATGACCTCTCCTAAAAGTTGACCCGTGTAAGAATAAGAACCCGACTGGTTCGTTAACATTGACTCAATATGATTAGATGCCGCCGTGGCTTCTGTACCGCCAACCCAATAGCCAGATATGCCATCTTGCTCCCAAGTACCCCAGCCTACATTATTATCAAAAGTGCCAAGTAGCTCCGATTGTGAAACTTCAAACGCGTATCCATAAAGTTGATCATCTAAGTAAGGATCACCTTGACAAGGCTCAAGTTGGCAATCTATTAAAGGTTCTTCAATCAGGTAATCTGATAACAAAGATGGAATTTTCCATCCCACTACCGACAAACTTGAATTTGACGATAGCTGACTATCAATTTCTTGTTCTATTTGAGTGTTCAATGCTTGATCGACAAGACCTGTATTTATATTTGGTGTTGTATTATTGACTGAATCATTTTGTTCGGTTGGGTCACCTGTATTTTGCAAGCCGTCTGGCTCTTCATTAGTGCCAGCTTGATTGCTACCTTCCCCTGTTGATCCACCTGATGATTGCTCACCGTCCTCATTCATTTGTTGCAATTCTTGAGGCGTCAGAGGTTTAGGTGGCTCAGGTGGTTGGCCAGGGGCTATACGAGTAAATTGGCCGGCGGGCACCTCAACGCTCAAACCGGTTTGGTCTTCTATAACAAAGATCAAACCGCTCAGCGTCGCAATCATTTCGCGCTCAGGTGTAATTCGACCGCTAAAGATCGTGCCGCGAATCCCAATGGTAGCCGTGCGGGTTTTGACTTTGAATTTATCGGGCGCGGCTTTGCCAATTTGGCCGGTGATGGCTTTAAACGTGCCTTTGGCGATATTGAATTTGGCTTCAGCTTGGTTAGAGCCTTCGTTTAAAAACGTCTCGACGCCAAACTCGGTGTTATGTCCAAGCGTGATCACAGTGTTGTCGCTAAAACGCAGCTGAGCACGCGCCTGATCGCCCGTGACAATCTTATCTTGCTCTAGAATCGATGAGCCAGTTTGCGCTTCGATCACTTGATCCGCGCGCTGAATCTCGACAGCACCCGTCGCCAACACAATCGTTCCAACCGACGACCAGGCCTGGTGGCTAAAAAACAGTAAAAAGATAAACAGGACTAGAGGGTTTGGATGCTTAAACATGAGCTATCCCTTTGTCAAAGTAGTGGTTATGTAAATTTTACCAAACATAAATCTAAAAAACGCCTAAATTACAAGACATTAGCATTCACTAACACCTCGATCGCACTTATATATACAGAAACTAAGACTTGAAATAAAACCTTCAGAAACGACAAAGCCACCAGGCCTGGTGGCTTTGTCGTTAGTTACGCTTAGGTGACTGAATTTTAGTCCGACCTAATGCTCACGAGTCGCAGTGAATTTTAAATTCGGCCAACGCTCTTCGGTTAATTGTAAATTCACTCTTGTTGGTGCAATGTAAACCAATTGATCGGCGGCATCGTAAGCTACGTTATCGGTTACTTTATCGAGAAACTTAGCAATTTCGGCCTTGTCCCCTAAAACCCAACGCGCAGTGGCCACACTCACTGGCTCAAACTGGCAAGCCACTTTATATTCATCGGCTAAACGTTGCGCTACCACTTCAAACTGCAACACCCCCACCGCGCCTAAGATTAGGTCGTTGTTGTTGATGGGACGATAAAGTTGGGTTGCGCCCTCTTCTGAAAGCTGGGTTAAGCCTTTTTGTAAAGCTTTCATTTTCATCGGATCTTTTAACTGAGCGCGACGGAATAACTCGGGCGCAAAGTTTGGAATACCCGTGAATTTGAGATCTTCACCCTCGGTAAAGGTGTCGCCAATTTTGATTGTGCCGTGGTTGTGCAAACCAATAATATCACCCGGATAAGCCACTTCAGCCTGCTCACGCTTGTTCGCTAAAAAGGTGATGGCTTTGGAAATTTTGACATCTTTACCTATGCGCACATGTTTTAGCTTTTTACCCGCTTCGTATTTGCCCGAAACGATGCGCATAAACGCAACCCGATCTCGATGAGCTGGGTCCATATTGGCTTGGATTTTAAACACAAACCCGGTCATTTTTTCTTCAGCCGCGTCCACAAAACGGGTTTCGGTTTCACGTCCTTTTGGCGGTGGCGCATACATGGCAAAGCCATCTAGCAACTCTTGTAAGCCAAAATTATTCACCGCAGAACCAAAAAAGACAGGCGTCAGTTTTCCGCTTAAAAAACGCTCTAAATCAAATTCATGACTTGCGCCACGCACCAGTTCAATCTCATCACGCAATTCTTGTGCTTGGCTACCAATTAACTCATCTAAACGCGGATTATCCAAGCCTTCCAACAACTCGCCCGCGCCGGCTCGCTGACCATCGGCTTGGGCAAACAGGCGTACCGTGTCGTTATAAAGGTGATAAATGCCCTTAAAGCGTTTACCCATACCAATTGGCCAAGTCATGGGCGCACATTCGATTTTTAGAATGTCTTCGACTTCATCCAATAACTCTATCGGCTCTTTACCTTCACGGTCCATCTTGTTGATAAAAGTCAAAATCGGCGTATCACGCAGACGACACACTTCCATCAATTTAATGGTACGATCTTCAACGCCTTTGGCGACATCGATAACCATCAAGGCGGAATCCACCGCGGTTAATACACGATAGGTATCTTCCGAAAAGTCTTCGTGACCGGGCGTATCGAGCAGGTTCATCATCACGTCTTTATAGGGGAACTGCATCACAGATGAGGCCACCGAAATACCACGTTCCTGCTCCATTTTCATCCAGTCAGACGTCGCACCTCGGTCGGTTTTACGACTTTTAACGGCGCCCGCCATCTGAATCGCACCACCATAAAGCAATAGTTTTTCAGTCACGGTGGTTTTACCCGCATCGGGATGCGAAATAATCGCAAAGGTACGGCGTTTGTTCTTTTCTAAAATTAACGACATCGAATCTATTTACTCATTTAATCTTCTAGCTTACGTTTGGCTTCCGCCTCTAAAAACGCGCGTTGCAATTCGTCCTCTGCTTCTTTCGGATCAGCACCTTCTTTGACGGGTGGCATCAAGTCTTGTTTCGACACACCCAGCATTATGGCGACATTGCTCGCTACATAAACAGATGAGTAGGTCCCCACGACGACACCGATCATCAACGCAAAGGCAAACCCATGAATAATTTCGCCGCCCAAAACAAACAATGCAATCAACACCATCAACGTGGTCAAGGACGTCATAATTGTGCGCGATAGCATATCGTTTAATGCTTTGTTAGCGACTTCGGCTGGCGAACCTTCTCGCATCGTACGGAAAAGCTCACGCACCCGATCAAATACCACAATCGTATCGTTCAAAGAATAACCAATTATCGCCAGCAAGGCCGCTAATACAGTTAAGTCAAATTGAATTTGAGTCCAGGCAAACACCCCAACGGTAATCACCACGTCATGCACCAAGGCGGTAATTGCGCCCAATGAAAAACGGAATTCGAAACGCAACGCGACATAAATCAAGATACCGATTAAGGCATACAAAACCGCTAATGCGCCATCCGAGGTGAGTTCTTCACCAACCTGAGGGCCAACAAACTCAACACGGCGCAGCTCTATCTGTTCATCGCTTGCTGCTCGCAAAGTAGCCATAACCTCATTACTCAAGGTCGCTGAAGCCATATCTTCACGTGGTGCAATACGAATCAATACTTCGCGTGACGAACCAAAATGTTGCACTTGCGCTTGTTCATAACCAGCCGCAACCAGTTGATCACGCACTATATTTAATTCCGCACCATTTGGATAAGACAGTTCAATAATGGTTCCACCAGTAAAGTCCACCCCCAGGTTTAGGCCTTTATACCAAAGCCCTACCAATGAGCCGATAATTAACACCAACGACAAAATCATCGCTGGCGTACGTACTTTCATAAAATTGATTTTGCCTAGATCAACGGAAGTCTGAGTCGTCGTTTGTTCTTGTGTCATGCTGACCTCCTAAATAGACAATTTCGAAACACGTTTGTTACCGTAAATCCAATTTACGATTGCACGTGTTCCCAAGATGGCGGTAAACATTGACGTTATAATGCCAATGGTTAAGGTAATCGCAAAGCCTTTAATCGGCCCGGTACCAAAACTAAACAATACAATCGCTGCCAATAAGGTGGTGATATTCGCATCAGCAATTGTGATAAAGGCTTTTTCATATCCCGCATGAATCGCGGTTTGAATCGAGCTATTTTTCAGCTCCTCCCTTATACGTTCAAAAATCAGTACGTTAGCATCCACCGCCATACCCACTGTGAGCACAATCCCGGCAATCCCAGGCAAAGTTAAGGTAGCTTGCATAAGGGATAAAACAGCCACAATCAACACCAAGTTTAAAACTAGGGCTAAATTAGCAATCATGCCAAAGACCTTATAGCGCCAAGCCATCAGAATCAGTACTAAAATAAAACCAACCACTACCGACATTAAGCCCTGGTCAATATTATCCTGCCCCAAGCTTGGGCCAACTGTGCGTTCTTCAACAATTTCCATCGGCGCTGCTAAGGCACCTGCACGCAGTAATAACGCCAAATTTTGCGCTTCTTGCGGACTGTCTAAACCAGTAATCTGGAAACGGTTAGCAAATTGATCACGAATGACTGCAGCGTTAATGACATCGCGTGTCACCACACGCTGCTTGACCATCTCACCATTTTCTTCGACTGTATCGACGCGACTTTCAATAAAGACCACCGCCATCCGATTACCAATATTGTCACGCGTGGTATCGAGCATACGACGCCCACCCGCGCCATCCAGCGTCACGCTGACTTGTGCTGAACCGGCTTGCGCATCAATACCTGACTGTGCATTAATAACACTGTCACCCGTCACGATTACACTACGTTGCAATAGGATCGGACGACCATCGCGGAATTGATAAAGTTGAGACTGACCCGGCGCCACACCAGTACGCTGGGCGCGCTCAGCATCACCGCGTTCATCCACTAAACGGAACTCAAGTGTCGCAGTCGCGCCCAAAATTTCTTTAGCGCGAGCGGTGTCTTGCACACCCGGCAACTGCACCACAATGCGGCGTTCACCTTGTTGCTGAATCACAGGCTCGGCCACACCTAACTCGTTAATACGATTACGTAAAGTGGTAATATTTTGCTGTAGCGCGAATTTTTTGGTCTCTGCGATCACACTGTCTGATAAACGCAATGACACGCTGGCCTGTTGATTTTCATCAACCGATAGGATTTGCATTTCGTTAGCGTATTCTTTTTCTAACTCAACCAATCCCTGGTCGCGTGCATCCGCACCACGAAACACCACTCGAAGGGTTTCATCTTGATAATCGACCGATTGATAACGCACGCGGGCTTCGCGTAAAAGATTACGAATTTCGTCGTTATAACGACGATACGCACCTTCCACCGCCGCATCCATATCAACGTCCATTAAGAAATGAACCCCACCGCGTAAATCAAGACCCAAATACATGGGCTGGCCACCTACAGAACGCAGCCAGGTAGGCGTCGCAGGTGCTAAATTTAACGCCACGACGGCTTGACGTTCAAATAACTCACGTAATACATCATTGGCCTGCAACTGGGCCTCAACATCGCTGAAACGCAATAAATACTGATTGCCGTCAAACTCCAAAGTTTTCGGCGTTAAACCGGATTCAGTCAAGCGTGCTTCGATTGCCTGCGTGGTTGTTTGATCAAACTGGCCCGCTTGGATTGGTGAAACCTGAACCGCTGGATCATCGCCAAACAAGTTAGGCATGGCATAGGTTAAACCTAAAACCACCACCGTAATGAGTAGAAGGTACTTCCAAGCCGGAAAGCGATTGTTAATAATATTACGTTGAGATTCAAACATGTGATTTGCCTTTACAATGGCCGCTAGAATTTTGTTTCATCATGAAAAAAGGGGCCTTAGCCCCTTTGTTGACTTGATTGATTAAGCTTCGCTATCAGTTTCAGCTTGATCTTTCTTATCATTATTTGCTGTACCTTTTAACGTGCCTTTTGGCAACAAGCGAGCAATGTTTTGACGATCCACTTTTACTACAACATTGTTTGCAATCTCAAGATCACAAAATGCTTCGTCTAGGTCGCGAATTTTACCGCCGATACCACCGTAAGTAATGATTTCATCACCTTTGGTTAGCTCGCTTACTAACTTGCGGTGTTCTTTTACTTTTTTCTGCTGAGGGCGGATCAACAAAAAGTAGAAAATAACAAATAGCAAAATT
>NZ_DATCSL010000103.1:0-15360 GCF_036568485.1 Thiomicrospira sp. | reverse complement strand
AGTTGCCGCGATGTGATGCGGAGCGCGAGCTTGAATACGCACGGCGTTTAACCGCGCGTTTAAGCGACAGTGCCCAGCAGGTGGTCATGAGTTTTGCCAAACAAAAAGGCGAAGCGGTGTCGATGCCTAGCCCGTTGATTGAGCTCGAACGTTGGCCGAGTTATCAGGCTTTAAATGTACATTCCACCGCCCACCAGGCCTGGTGCTTAAGGCCGGCTTGTGACATGCAAGAAGATTATCAAGCGCCGGAAGTCGCCAATGGCGTGTTGGTTCCAGGTGGTTCGGGAATGTTAAGTGCGCAAATGAAATGCCCGCTGATGGCGTTTATGGATTATCGATTAGGCGCCAAATATGGTTTGCAATCGGTCGAAGACGGCTTGGCAAGCACCGACCAAGGTTCGATTATGCATTCGGTGTTAGAACATTTTTGGCAACAAACTGAAACTCAGGTGGCGTTGCTTGCGATGGATGAGGCGGCCTTAACACAACGTTTACAAAGCTTGTTAGATGCTGAATTTGAACCGCTAGAAAAACGCTTTGCACCCAGTTATGTCGCACTCGAAAAAGCCCGCATGCTGGGCGTGTTGCAAGAATGGATGGCGTTGGAAAAAGCGCGGCCAACGTCCTTTAAAGTGGTTGAAACCGAGTTGGGCTTGGAGCTGGAAATCGCACAGATTAAATTCCGCATTTCAATTGACCGCATTGATGAGACCGACATTGGTCAGGTATTAATAGACTATAAAACCGGCCACGCCAGTTTGAATGATTTACTCAAAGAGCCTATTCGTGCGCCGCAGTTGGCGGTTTATCTGCTCGCGGTAGCCGGCTTGCAACAGTCTGAAGTGGCCGGTTTGGGTTATGGTTTATTAAGTTCTGATAAAGGTGTGCGCTGGAGTGTGATTAGTGAAGACACGGATTTAATCGGCAAAGGCGAACGCGCTTGGAGCCGAATTTCGCAAAAAGGCGATTGGCAGGATGTGAGCTGGCCGGACTTTTTGAATTTCTTACAAGATCAAGTTACCCAGTTGGCGCAAGACGTTAAACGCGGGTTTGCGCCTATGTGGTACGAAAAAGACACGGATTTAGTCTATTCGCCAAGTTTATTGGCGTTACGCAAGCCCGAAGTGCAAACCCAAATCGGCGCCTTTGATTTGGATACCGATTCGGAGGAGGCCAGCGCATGAGTATTCATAACCCATGGAATCCAAACTTAAAGCTGGATGCCGAATTAGATGATGGCGAACAGCGTTTAGAAGCGATTGACCCGACCCGTTCATTTATTGTACAAGCTCCGGCGGGTTCAGGGAAAACCGCCTTATTAACCCAACGTTTTTTATCGCTCTTAACCCGTGTTGAATCCCCCGAACAAGTCGTGGCGATGACCTTTACCAAAAAGGCCGCCGCCGAAATGCGCGAGCGTGTGTTGGGTGCATTAAAACTTGGTTTACTCACACAAAGCCCAAGTGACGAAGCCTATGATTTTAACACCTGGCAACTCGCGCGTATGGTGTTGGAACGCGATCAGCAGCAAGGCTGGCGTTTGTTGGATAACCCAAATCGGTTGAGAATTCGTACCTTGGATTCGATGAACGGTTATTTAGTGCAGCAAATGCCGTTTTTATCTAAGTTAGGTACCCAGCCGCGTTTAAACGAAAATAATGATGCGCTTTATGTCGAAGCCGCGCGCGCGGTCTTGCGATCTGACGCAGTACAGCAAGAAACCGCGGCCTTGCTGAGTTTGGTGAACGGGCGTTATGCGCGCGCCGAAAACCTGTTGGTCAGCATGTTAAAAAAACGCGACCAATGGATGCGCTTAATTTTAAGCGCGGGCGGGCGCGATAGCATGCAAGCCGCGTTAGCGCAATTGGTGCAGGCCGAACTCGCGCAAGCCAGCATGAAGCTTGGCCCGCTGTTAGAAACTGGCGCGGCGTTACCGGAGCTAGCGGCCTATGCCTTGTCGAATAAACCGGAGCTTAATTTAAGCCACTTGGCCAAAGCCAATTGGCCATTAACCGCTGATTTGTCGGACATTGGCGCTTGGCGTGAACTGGCCAGTTTTGTTTTGACGCAAAAACCTGATTTACGTAAAACCGTGACGGTAGCGAATGGTTTTCCGACCAGCGATAAAGCCAAAAAAGAACAAATGATTGGCGTGTTGGCGGATTTAAGTGCGAGTTTAAATCACGAATCGATTCAGGCACTCGTCAACTTAGGGCGTTTGCCAGAACCCTATTATTCCGACAATCAGTGGCAGGCGTTGGAGCATGTGATTACCTTGCTAAAACATGCGGTCGCGCATTTAACCTTGGCGTTTAAAACCGCTGGGCAGGCTGATTTTATTGAAATCGCTCAAGCCGCGGCGCAAGCCCTGGGTGACGAAGACAGTCCGACCGATTTGGCTTTGCAGTTGGACTATCAACTACAGCATTTATTAATTGATGAGTTTCAAGATACCAGCGTGGCGCAGTTTGATTTATTAAAGAAATTATTGCGCGGCTGGCAAGTCGATGATGGCCGTACCTTGTTTATTGTTGGCGACCCCATGCAGTCGATTTATCGGTTTCGTGAAGCCGAAGTCGGCAACTTTTTGCAAGCTTGGCAGGGTGAGGCTTTGCCAGTTAATTTGAACCCGCTCAACCTGACGATTAACTTTCGTTCCAACGCCAGTTTGGTGCGCTGGTTTAATGATACGTTTAAACAAGTGTTTCCCAAGCAAAACCAATTGGTATTGGGCGCGGTTAAATACGAACACGCCAAAGCGTCCCCTAAAGCCGAGGCGAATGATCAATCGCAAACCGCGGTGTTTAGTCACTGGGCTTTAAACCAAACCCCGCAAGACGAAGTCGATCAAATTGTAAGTTTGATTCAGCAAAAGCTGGTGGATTTTGGCGCCGATGACCAGCCCAAAAGCATCGCAGTATTAGGGCGTTCGCGTTCACATTTGGCGCGTTTGGCACTGGGTTTAAAGCAGCAGAATATCGCGTTTCGTGCGGTTGAACTCGAAGCCTTAAATGAACGCCAAGAAATTCAAGATTTGCTGGCGTTAAGTCGTGCCTTATTACATGCGAGTGATCGCGGGGCTTGGTTAGCTTTGTTGCGCACGCCATTTATCGGGCTGGATTTGGCCGATTTATATGCCTTATGTGGTGAAGACAAAACCAAACTTTACGCACCGTTAACGCAGCTTCTCAGTGACCACCAGGCCTGGTCAAGTCTAACGGAAGCCGGGCAAACACGTTTGCACCAGGCCTGGTTGGTGCTGGAAAAAACCTTGCAACACTTAGGTTCGCAGCCTTTTTCGCGTTTGGTGCACCAGGCCTGGTTGTCGCTGGGCGGGCCGTTATCACTGGAGTCAGAAGTAGAGCTCGAAAACACCCAAGCCTTTTTTGAAGGCTTGGCACAGTGGGATGCCGAGGTGTTAAACCAAACCAAGTTGGATGAATGGGTAACCAAACTTTATGCCAGCGGCGACAGCTCTGCACACGCGCAAAAAGTACAGTTAATGACCATGCATAAATCCAAAGGTTTGCAGTTTGATACCGTGATTTTGCCGTCATTAGGCAAAAAACCACGCTCGGATGATAAGTCGTTGGTGAGTTGGTTGGAGTTTGCCTGTGACGAAGGCGATGGTTTGGTACTCGCGCCTTTAGACCAAAAAGGCGAGGCGAGTTCGCCGCTTAACCAATTGATTGGCCAAGTCGAGCAACAAAAACAAAGTTTTGAAGATGCGCGTTTATTATATGTCGCCGCCACGCGTGCGGAATCGGAATTGCATTTATTTGGCTCGGTGAATTTAAGTTCTAGCCAGTTGAAAAAACAGCTTGATCAAGATAGTAGTTTTTTAGAAGCGCCCGATCCGCAAGCGAATAGCTTATTGATGCCCTTGTGGAAGGTGGTGAAACCCGCGTTTAATGCGTTGGTTGAGCCAGAAACTAAACGCTTGGAAGCACAACAGGATTCGGTGGACAAACCGTTGGATGCCTCTGAGCGTTTTATTCCCAAAGTAAAACGTTTACCTTTAACCCGCATTGACCCCTTAGCTTGGCGAGCTGAAAATCGAGTGTCGCTTGATAAACACTCAGGGCGCACTAGCCTAGAAACGCAAGAGCGTTGGTCAGAGGCGAACACTTTAGAAAGCGAAACAACTCAAGACAAAGCCGCGGCCTTATGGGCGGGTTTAACCGCGCGTAAAGTCGGCAACTTGGTGCATGCGTTGTTAGAGCAAGTGGTTAAACAGGGTTTGCAGGCCTGGTCGTCACAAAGAGTGACCGATTCCAGCGCACTTTATCGCCAGTTGTTGGCTCAAGCGGGGGTGCGTGAATCGGACTTGGATCAAGCCGTCAAACGTGTGCAAGCTTCCATGAGTAACGCCTTAAATCATCCCAAAATGCAGTGGGCGTTGGACAATCAACACGAAGAATCCGCTACCGAATTAGCGCTGACCTCCAAGTTTGAGGTGATTGAAAACCATATTGTGGATCGAACTTTTGTCGCCGATGGCGTGCGTTGGATTGTTGATTATAAAACCAGTCAAGATCATCCAGCGGAACGCAGCCATTATTTGCAAGGCTTGGTTGACCAATACCGGCCTCAACTTGCGCGATATGGCACTTTATTTAAGGCGCTTGAACAACGGCCACAGAAATGGGTGTTGTATTTTACCGACATGGATGAGTGGGTTGAGGTGACGGAGTAAGCAGAAACGCAGCATAGATTGGCTTGTATAAAATTTATTATGCCTTATATCAATACTTTAAGCGCATCAGATTAGGGTTTGATCTGTTTTGTGTTAGGGAAGTCTGCTAGATTAACCAAGTGTATTAGTATGTATAAATATTATAAAAAGCAGATATCAAGATGGCGCCAACCCTCAATTCAACGGAACAGACATCACAAGATCAGCCGGGGTTGTCTGAGAAGCGCAAGTATCCGCGTTTTCAGCGAACCTTTACTGTCACGCTGAATGGGGTGTCATTTAGTGGTTACGATATTTCGTTAGAAGGGGTGTCGTTTAGTACCACTGAAACCATTGAGACCATTCGCAAAGATAAGTTGTATGCCAATGTGCAAATCTTATCTCAGCAGGGTAAAACCTATCGAATTGCGGCTTTAGTCATCACCTCGGTGCGTCAGCGCGATGAGGTGACTTTTTATGGCGCCCGTATTGTTAATTTAGACGATGCCTTGCGTCCGATGCACGAACAGTTGGTGTTTGATAAGTTCGATGTTGATAGCCTTTTAACCCACACTTGTGTGCCGGACAAGGCCAAAATGTCGGAGCATTTAGAAAGCCGACTCAATGAAGCGATTAAGCTGTTGCAAAATGTGTATGTCGATCATTTGCCACCCGAGCTGATTATGGTGCGCGATGAGCTCAATTGTTTGCACCCCAACTTGGCTAAAATCGAAGTTTTAATTAAGCGTAATGCGGAAGTGTTGGCGATTTTTATTAAAATTGCGCGCCTGGCTTATCCCAAAAAATCGATTGACCAGCTGATGAAAATTGGCACCATCTTAAAGCTGATCGGTATCGATCAAGTCTACGATTTGTTTGTTTCGGCGATTATGATCCGCTTTCATGAAAATAACCCGCTTGAATACAGCATTATGATGCACGGCATGAATGCCGGTTTAGCCGCGGCTGAATTGTCGGATAGCATTGATGGTATTAGTCGTTCAGAAGCTTATTTGGCTGGATTGATGCAAAATATTGGTGCCGTGTTTTTATCTAAAGTCGATCCAGAAGCTTACAAACATATCTTTAAAAAATCTTTGTCCTTGCCTTATACGGCCCATGATCAAGAGTTAGCCACTTTTCATACCTCGCATTGCGAAGTCGGGGTCGTGATTGCCAAAAAGTGGCAAATGGAGCCGGAAGTCTATAAGGGCATTTTGCTTCATCATTCTCGCCATATCAGCCCCGAAATCAAACAAACTCATAACAAAATCTGCAACATGGGTTTATTGATGATGTTAAGTGATTATGTGGCCTGTTCGGCGATGGGCAAACACTATGTCAGTGATGAACTTAAAAGTTCACGCGACTATGCACTCTCACACTTAACGCTGGATGAAAAAAATGTGCGTTCGGCCTACAAAATTGTGATGGCATCGGGTAATAAACTGCCTTATCTCAGCCATTTTTAAAAACCCTACCTAACCGCTAATGGCCGGCAAAGCCGATGACTGTGGTTGTGATATGCGCAATAGTTTCACAACTTCGGCTTGATAATCCAAACCGACCCTCTAGAATAGCTAATTAATTATGCGAAGGATAAGCACCAGGCCTGGTGCTTATCCTTTCAAACATCCCATCAAACAAAGGACGTGTATGTTAGGTGATTATTTCGCCCAATGGCTGAATGCAGTCAATCTGCATCCGAGCTGGCAGTCGCCATTGGTACTAGGTTTAACCCTAAGCAGTGTGTTGCTGTTTGTATTATTGAGTTTTTATTTCTCTCGTCGAGGTTTAAAACCTCTGATTAATCGCACCATTGAACGCATGGATGGGGTGACCTTAGAAGCAACTAAACTCGAACGTCGCGCTTTGTCGAGTCATATTGCGCATTTGGTGCCGGCTATTTTGTTAATTGTGTTGGTGTCGTTTTTCTTTGGTGCTTGGCCGACGTTGGAACTCATCGCTTCCAAAGTGACTTGGTTGTATTTGTATGGCTTTATTGGCTTGACGGTGGCGGCCTTAATTAATCTGCTGACCGCGATTTATGCATTGCGTTTTGAATCGTCTAATTTGCCTTATAAAGTAATTTCGCAGTTGCTTAAATTAGTGACCTTCATTGTGGTGACAATTTTATCGGTCAGCACCATTATCGGTTCCTCTCCGGCGTTTTTATTAAGTGGTTTGGGGGCGTTAACGGCGGTTTTATTGTTGGTGTTTAGAGATGCGATTTTAGGATTTGTTGCCAGTATTCAAATCGCCGCTAACCGTATGGTGGCGAAAGGCGATTGGATTGAAATGCCTAAATATGGTGCCGACGGTAACGTGATTGAGGTGGCTTTAACCACCGTTAAAGTGCGCAACTGGGATAACACCGTCACCACCTTGCCGACCTATGCGTTGATTTCAGATTCGTTTAAAAACTGGCGCGCGATGCAAGAGTCGGGTGGGCGCCGTATTAAACGCTCGATTTTATTAGATATTCATACTGTTCGGTTTGTGGATGAAGCTGAACTGTCACGCTTTAAAGCGAACCCGAGCTTACAGCGTTTTTTTAACGAACAGACATTTGTTGATATAGATCAACCGGATTTGACCAACTCAGCACTCTATCGAGGTTATATTGAATGGATATTGCGTAATCATGCGCAAATTAATCAACGCTTGATGGTGATGGTGCGTCAGTTGCAACCGACCGAGGTCGGTTTGCCGATTGAGGTTTATTGTTTTAGTGCGGACAAAAATTGGCTGAACTACGAAAAAATTCAATCGGATATTTTCGATAAATTACTCGCTATTTTACCGGCGTTTGATTTATCGGCTTTCCAGCGAATTAGCAGTAGTCAAAATGGCAATGGATTGCATGGATAAAAAGCCAGCTTAAAGACAAAATCAGAAGGGGGAGTCCTATGGCCACGTACAAATATATTCGGTTTTTTGAAGAACTGGGGATTGATGATATTCCGTTGGTTGGCGGCAAAAACGCCTCCTTAGGCGAAATGTACCAAACCCTTGTACCTAATGGTGTACCCGTACCAAATGGTTTTGCGATCACAGCCGACGCTTATCGATATGTGCTGGAAGCCAATGGCATTTGGGCCGAATTAAAAAATCTAATCGGTGGTTTAACCGGGCATGTCACCGATTTAAGCCAGCGTGGACTAAAAGCACGTCAACTGATATATCGTGCTGAGTTGCCAGCCGATCTAGTGAGCGAAATATTAGCGGCTTATGCAGATTTGCGCGAGCAATGTGGTGAGCAAATTAGTTTGGCGGTGCGCAGTTCGGCAACTGCGGAAGATTTACCCACCGCCAGTTTTGCCGGTCAGCAGGATACCTATCTAAACATTCGTGGCGAAGCGGCTTTTTTAGATGCTTGTAAACGTTGTTTTGCGAGTTTGTTTACCGATCGCGCGATTCATTATCGAATTGATCAAGGCTTTGATCACTTTTCGGTGGCTTTATCGATTGGGGTGCAACAAATGGTGCGCTCTGATTTGGCTTCATCAGGCGTGATGTTTTCGATTGATACCGAAACCGGCTTTAAAGATGCCGTGTTTATTACCGGTGCATTTGGTTTAGGCGAAAACGTGGTGCAAGGCGCGGTCGATCCCGATGAGTTTTTTGTGCATAAACCCACTTTTAAGCAAGGTTTCCGTGCCATTTTAAAACGCCATTTAGGTTCAAAAAAAATCAAAATGGTCTATGCCACGGGTAATACCAAAGAAGCGGTAAAAAATGTACCCACCGTTAAAGCTGAGCGTGCGCGTTTTTGTATTAACGATCAAGAAGCCTTAAAACTGGCGGAATATGCCATCAAAATTGAAGAGCATTATTCCAAGCAAGCTGGCTACGATAAACCCATGGATATGGAGTGGGCTAAGGATGGCTTAACGGGTGAGTTGTTTATTGTGCAGGCGCGTCCAGAAACGGTGGCGTCGCAAGTGGTTGGGCAGGTATTAAAAACTTACGAGCTCAGCGCTAAGAATAAACAGACTTTAGTCACCGGTCGTGCGGTGGGGGCGAAAATTGGTGTAGGTCGTGTGCGTGTGATTGAATCGGTTGATAAGTTGCACGAGTTTAAGCCGGGTGAAGTCCTTGTCAGTGATACCACCACACCTGATTGGGAACCTGTGATGAAAATCGCTTCAGCCATTATTACTAACCGAGGTGGGCGTACTTGTCACGCGGCGATTATTTCACGCGAGCTCGGGATTCCAGCCGTGGTGGGGTGTGATGTCGCGACCGAAAAGTTAAAAACTGGTGATTTGGTCACCGTGTCCTGTGCTGAAGGGGAGACTGGTTATATTTACGAGGGTGAGCTGGATTATCAAATCCACGAAACCGACTTGTCGGGTTTAGCCAAACCAAAAACCGATGTGATGTTGAACTTAGGCAATCCGGATTTAGCTTTCCAAAACAGCTTTTTACCGGTAGCGGGTGTGGGCTTGGCGCGCATGGAATTTATTATTAATGAAAGCATTAAAGTACATCCGCAAGCCTTACTTTATCCAAAACGTATTGCAAATGACGCCGTGCGTCAACAGGTTGCCGATTTAATTAAGGGGTATGAAAACGGTCAGGCTTATTTTGTTGAGAAGCTATCGGAAGGCATTGGTACTATCGGCGCGGCTTTTTACCCGCGACCAGTTGTGGTGCGTATGTCGGATTTCAAATCGAATGAATACGCCTCATTATTAGCTGGCGAATATTTCGAGCAAAAAGAAGAAAACCCGATGATTGGTTATCGAGGTGCGGCGCGTTATATTGATGCGGATTACCAATCGAGTTTTGCACTCGAATGCGCGGCGATAAAGCGTGTACGAGACATTATGGGACTGGACAATGTGATTGTCATGATTCCGTTCTGTCGCCGAGTGAATGAGGCCGAGCAAGTCATAGAAGTGATGGCACGTTATGGCTTAAAGCGCGGTGAAAACGGTTTGCAAGTTTATATGATGTGTGAAATTCCCAACAACGTCTTGCTGATCGATCAATTTGCTGAATTCTTTGATGGTTTTTCCATCGGCACCAACGATTTAACCCAATTGGTGTTGGGGGTGGATCGCGATTCGGCTAAGGTGGCCTCATCTTATGATGAACGGGATGATGGGGTAAAAATGATGATTAAATGGGCCGTAGAAGGGGCTAAACGAAATCACAAACATATAGGTTTGTGTGGCCAGGCGCCATCTGACTATCCAGAAATGGCGGAATTCTTAGTCGAAATTGGCATTGAAACCATGAGTTTAAACCCCGATTCGGTGCTTAAGACGCTGCCGCTCATTCTGCAAAAAGAGCAAGCGAAAAGCGTCTAATTAAGCCATAACCTTTTAACGTAAGCGACCACCAGGCCTGGTGGTCGGCGTTGTTTATTTAGCCACCGACATGATTGCGGTGGTTTTTTATTTTTAGGAGTTGGTTTTATGCTAAACTACGCGGCTATTTTTCGGTTACTTTATTAGGTGTAACTGCCTGTTTTTTAACACGAAACCTCATGTTTTATAAGGATCGCTATGACACAGACTTCTTCCGCTGAAAGCTTGATTGACAACATAGCCTTGCCCCGCGATTTAGCTAAATCGCTGGTAGGCGGTGGGTTATTGATTAAAACCTATGGCTGTCAGATGAATGAATACGACTCTGAAAAAATGGCCAACCTGCTCGAAAATACCCACGGTTTGCGGTTAGTCGATTCGCCAGAAGAAGCGGATGTCGTCTTAATGAATACCTGTTCGGTGCGTGAAAAAGCGCAAGAAAAAGTATTTGATGAGTTAGGTAAATGGAAGAAGTGGAAAGCTGAAAAACCGCATCGTGTGATTGGGGTGGGCGGCTGTGTAGCCTCGCAAGAAGGTAAAGTGATTCGCAAACGCGCGCCTTATGTAGATGTTATTTTTGGCCCACAAACCTTGCATCGTTTACCCGCAATGATTAACGATGCGCTTGGCACCCGTTCGGTACATGGCAAGGCCAAAGCGGTGATTGATATTTCGTTCCCAGAAATCGAAAAGTTTGACCATTTAGCAAAGCCCGAGTCGTCGGGTGTGTCGGCGTTTGTATCGGTGATGGAAGGCTGTTCAAAATATTGCACGTTTTGTGTGGTGCCCTATACACGCGGCGAAGAAGTCAGTCGTCCGTTTGATGATGTATTGGCCGAAGTGCGCGCTTTAGCCTCGCAAGGTGTGCGCGAGGTCAATTTGTTAGGGCAAAATGTCAATGCCTATCGTGGCAAAATGGCCGATGGTGATGTCGCCGATCTAGCCTTGTTAATGCATGCGGTGCGTAATATTGAAGGCATTGATCGTATTCGTTATACCACCTCACATCCTAATGAAATGACGACAAACATTATTAACGCGTTTGGTGAAATTCCTGAACTGGTGTCACATTTACACTTGCCGATTCAGTCTGGATCGGATCGTATTTTAGCTTTAATGAAGCGTAATCATTTAGCGCTAGAGTACAAGTCCATCATTCGTAAAGTTAGAGCACTGCGCCCTAATCTTAGTCTGTCAGGCGATTTTATTATTGGTTTTCCGGGTGAAACCCAAGCCGACTTTGAAGCCACCATGAAATTGGTTGAAGAGCTAAAGTATGATCGTTCCTTTAGTTTTATTTACAGCCCGCGTCCAGGCACGCCAGCCGCGAGTTTGCCAGACGATGTGCCGATGGACGTTAAAAAGCAGCGTTTATATGCCTTACAAGAGTTGTTAAATCAGCAAACTTTGGCGCACAGTGAAGCTTTGATTGGTACAACTCAACGTGTATTAGTTGAACGCTTATCTCGCAAGTCGGATCGTGAAATGGCGGGGCGTACTGAGTGTAATCGCGTTGTTAATTTTGTTGGTGATTTGGATATGATCGGTACCTTTGTGGATGTCAAAATCCAAGAAGCGCTAAGTAACTCGTTACGTGGTGAGGTGGTTAACGCACCGGAATCTGGCTTAGCGACACCACAATTTTATGCCTTGTGATTGGCTTAGCGCGGTTTTACAATGAGTTTACATATTGCTATTTAATAAAAGCAGGTTAGCCTAATTTGACACAATCTCATTCGAGTTCAAACTCATCGACTTTGCATACCATTCACTTTGAGCTGATGCCAGAGTCGAACGAGCAATTACAGAGTTTCTGTGGTTGGCACAATCAGCATATCAGTCAAATGGAATTAAAACTGGGGGTAGAAATTAATCACCTAGGTTTTCAATTTCGCGTGACCGGACAAGCGGATCGATTAGTTAAAACTGAACAGATGATCCGTGATCTCTATAGAGAAGCCGGTCAAAAAACTTTATTGCCCGCCGATGTTCATATGGCTTTGCAGTCACAAGGCTTTGACGATGCACGCCCGATCGACTATCAGCAAGCGATTGTTAAAGTGCGCCGTAAACCTATCAAAACCCGCAATCCGAACCAATCAAACTATGTCACATTAGTGCAAGAAAAAGATGTTAATTTTGGTATTGGCCCAGCTGGAACCGGTAAAACCTATTTGGCGGTGGCTTGTGCGGTTGCTGCATTGGAAGCCGAACAAGTCAGACGCATTGTGTTGACGCGTCCAGCGGTTGAAGCCGGTGAAAAACTTGGGTTTTTACCCGGTGATTTAAGTCAAAAGGTCGATCCTTATTTACGTCCGCTTTATGATGCGCTGTTTGAGATGATGGGGTTTGAAACAGTGGAACGCCTAATCGAAAAAAATGTGATTGAGATTGCGCCCTTAGCCTTTATGCGGGGTCGCACTTTAAACGAAGCTTTTATTATTTTGGATGAAGCACAGAATACCACGGTCGAGCAGATGAAAATGTTCTTAACCCGTATGGGGTTTGGATCAAAGTCGGTGATTACCGGCGACATCACCCAATGTGATTTGCCGAAACATCAAAAATCCGGCTTGCGGGATGCGATTGAAGTCTTAGCGGAAGTGGATGAAGTCGGCTTTACGTTTTTTCAATCGCAAGATGTGGTGCGTCACAGTTTGGTTCAGCGCATTGTTCAAGCCTACGAAAGTCAGGGTCGCCCCATTAACTAAATGAGAATGCTATGACCGAAGTCGAATTACAATGGGGAACCCAGCAACAGGCGATGCCAACCGAGGCTCAATGTCAGACTTGGGTGGAGGCGGCCTTGCAGGGCGATTTAAAACAGCAAGATGTCGCGCTCACCATTCGAGTAGTGGATGCCGACGAAAGCCGTCAGTTAAATCACGATTATCGTGGCAAAGATTACGCCACCAATGTGTTGTCGTTTGAGTTTGAGCTGCCACCAGGCCTGGTGCAACCCGACGACGAGCCGATTTATTTAGGTGACCTGGTGATTTGTGCGTCGGTGGTGATCGAAGAAGCCATGACGCAAGAAAAAACGCTCGAAGAACATTGGGCGCATATGGTGGTTCATGGCACCTTGCATTTACAAGGTTTCGACCATATAGAGGATACGGAAGCAGAGCAAATGGAAGCTTTAGAAACCCAAATTATGCAGCAACTTGGGTATGATGATCCCTATTAAAAAGACATAAAGCGTCAGGCTTAGGCCAACTCAATTCAGACGGATTGAGCGCTAAACAGAATTCAACAACGGAGAGAAAAAATCGTCATGAGTGACAGTGACAGTAGTAGCAGTGGTTCATCTTGGTTAGAACGCTTTACGCGGATGTTTTCGGATGAACCCGAAGATCGCGAAGACTTACTGGAAATTTTAAAAGAGGCACAGAAACAAGGTTTAATCGACAGTGATGCCTTGTTGATGATCCAGGGTGTACTGGATGTATCAGAAACGCGTGTGCGCGATATTATGGTGCCGCGGCCTCAAGTGGATGTGATTGATGAATCGCAACCGCTCGATGCCATTTTAAAAGAAATTGCCGAATCGGCACACTCACGCTATCCGGTGGTATCGGAAAGCAAAGACGAAATCATCGGCGTGTTATTAGCTAAAGATGTATTGCGTTTGATGGTAAAAGGTCAGCTAAACGATAAAGATGACTTACGTAGCATTTATCGTGAACCGGTTTTTATTCCCGAAAGTAAACGTCTAAATGTGCTACTGCGTGAATTTAAAACCAGCCACAACCACCTAGCTTTGGTGGTGGATGAGTATGCTGGATTAGCCGGCCTGGTGACGATTGAAGATGTGTTAGAACAAATTGTTGGTGAGATTGAAGACGAACACGACGAAGATGAAGAACTTTATATCAAGGCTCAAGTCGGTGATTCGTTTGCAGTCAAAGCCATCACACCCTTAAGCGATTTTTGCGAAGAGTTTGGTGTGGAGTTTGAGAATGAATCCAATATTGAAACATTGGGCGGTTTAATTGCAACTTCTATGGGGCATGTACCACAAAAAGGCGAAGAGATTGTGATGGAGGGCTTATTATTCCGGGTGCTCAAAGCCGACAGCCGCCGTGTACATTTATTCCAGGTTAAACGCGTGGAAGATGAAGGAATCATTGATTAAATGAAATCCGCTACGCGACTTAAACAACTGGTATGGCCGGATCGCTTCGCCTTATTAGCCGCTCTATTGGGCGGCATCGCGGTTTTCGGTTTCGCGCCATTTGAGTTTTCGCCGCTTGCTTTGATCTCACTCGCCGGTTTATTTTGGTTGTGGGGGCGTTCTACCAGTCGATCGCAAGCCTTTAAGTATGGTTTGTGGTTTGGTTTAGGCCAATTTGGCGTTGGTGCCAGTTGGTTGTTTTCCAGTATCTATTTCTATTCCGAAATTGGCTTAATTGGCTCGATAGTCATGGTGGCTGGTTTCGTGATTCTGTTAGCGCTGTTTCCCGCGTTCGCTGGGGCAATAGGGCGTTATTTCTATAATCCAAATCGCGTTGGAGCCAGCTTGCTTTGGGTGTTCCCCGCCGCTTGGGTATTATTGGAATGGGTGCGTTCCAGTATTCTAGGCGGCTTGCCGTTTATGTTAATGGGGACTTCTCATCTTGGTACTTGGCTGGATGGTTATGCGACCGTGTTCGGTGTATTAGGTGTCAGTTTTGTGGTCGCGATCACCGCTGGATTAATGGTGTGGTTTGTACAGCATAAACAAACCTTACCTGCCGCTTTATTGGTGGCCTTTATCTGGCCGATTGGTGGGGTGCTGCAAAAAACACAATGGGTCACGCCGGTCGATGAGCCGGTTGACGTCGCTTTGTTACAAGGCAATTTTTCACAAGATCAAAAGTGGCAGTCTGAACAGTTTGTGCCGATGATGCGTCGCTATGTCGGCATGACGCGTACCAATTTGGACGCGGATTTGATTGTTTGGCCGGAAACGGCGATTCCCGGTTATTTTGATCGCGCCGCCGATACAGTTTTGCGTCAATTTATCGCGGATGCTCAATTGCAAAGTCGCGATATATTGGTCGGCACAATTTCACGTGAACCGGATGGTTCGCGTTATTACAATGCGATGATCAATTTGCGAGATATTGAGCAAGAATATCGCAAACGTCATTTGGTCATGTTTGGTGAATATTACCCGTTTTCGGGTTTGATTGAGCCTTTAGCACAAAAATTGGGCTTTCCATTTTCGCAGTTCAGTGCAGCGGACCAGCCGCAAAAACCACTAACACTAGGTGGTCAGCCCGCAGGTGTGTCGATTTGTTTTGAGATGATGTTTGGCGCCGAGTTGGCGCAAGATTTACCGCACGCTAAATACTTTATTACCACCAGCAATGATGCTTGGTTTGC
>NZ_DATCSL010000102.1:0-22219 GCF_036568485.1 Thiomicrospira sp. | reverse complement strand
CCGGTGATGGCGTTGGCTTGGGGTGTATTAATCGCTGGGGTAGTGCAGTTATTATTTCATTTACCTTTTTTATGGCAAATGGGCTTGTTGCCGAAACCAACCTCCGCACCAGATAAAGGCGTAAATGAAGTCGGGCGCTTGATGATTCCGGCCTTGTTTGGTGTGTCGGTGGCGCAAATCAATTTATTGGTTGATACGATTTTGGCCTCGTTTTTAGTCACTGGCAGTGTGTCGTGGTTGTACTATTCCGACCGTTTAATGGAGTTTCCGTTGGGCGTATTTGGTGTTGCATTGGCAACCGTGGTGTTGCCGGGTTTATCTAGAAAAGCCGCGAATGCGGATTGGTCAGGCTTTCAACAGGATTTAGATTTTGCGCTTAAATTGGTGGCGATCATTGCCGTGCCGGCTATGTTGGGTTTGATGTTGTTAGCTCAGCCCTTATTGGTGACGCTGTTTTTCTATGGCGAATTTAGTGCGTTTGATGTGCAAATGGCGAGTCAAAGTTTAGTCGCTTACTCGTTTGGGTTGCTCGGCTTTATCTTAGTTAAAGTGTTAGCCCCGGCGTTTTATGCGCGTAAAGATATGAAAACCCCAGTCAAAATCGCGGTGGTCGCGCTGGTGAGTAATATTGTATTAAACCTATTGCTGATCGGGCCGCTCGCTCATGCAGGTTTAGCTTTAGCGACCTCGTTATCGGCGTTTTTAAATGCGGGTTTGTTGTATTACTTTTTAGTTAAACAGCAGGTATTTTCTCCCCAAACCCCGTGGCTTGGTTTTAGTTTGCAAGTTGCTTTAGCTGTGCTCGCAATGGGGGCGGCAATTTGGTTTATTAACCCCGATCACCAGTCCTGGTTGTTGTTTAATGCTTGGGAGCGAGTAGCCTGGTTGTTCGGTTTAATTTTTGTCGCCATGCTTGTGTATGGGTCGGCTTTGATCTTGTTTGGCTTTCGACCACGTGGATTTATGCAGTCTAAATCTAGTGACTAATTCGCGGATTTACTAGCGAGCAAAAACGTAAACATTAAGGAAAATCCAGTTTTTACTTTAAACGCTACAAATAGCTGTTAATCTTGGCAGCGTTTGGAAAAGTTTAAAGTGTGAGTTTTTCAATCCTCTGTAAATTTCAAATTTATACCGCCATAAAAATAACTTGCCCTGATTTGAAAACTGGTAGAATCACGATCGAATTTTTCGACACTCGCCTGCTAATTACGTAGGTTATCAAGGCCGCCTTCTGCCGACTTGATGAGTAGCCCCATTATGATCAAAGGTTTAAATGCATGACGAACGCCGCTGTTACCCAAAAAGAATTTAAATTACCCGACTCAATGGTCATCGTCTCGACTACCGACTTACATGGCACCATCTTACATTGCAATGATAGTTTTTTAGAAGCCGCAGGTTTGTCCCGAGCCGAAGTGATTGGTAAGCCACATAATATTTTGCGCCACCCAGATGTGCCGGCACGTGTTTTTGCCGATTTGTGGTCAAGCTTAAAAGCCGGGTTGCCTTGGTCTCAGGTGGTAAAGAATCGACGTAAAAATGGCGACCATTATTGGGTGCGAGCTTTCGCCACGCCGATTCGTGAAAACGGTCAAATAACTGGTTATATGTCAGTACGTTTTCCCGCGAGTGATACTGAAATTCATCAGGCTGAACAGGCATATCAAGCGGTGAGTCGTGGCAAGTTAAATTTGCGTCAAGGCAAACCTAATCAAATAGTGAATAAACTCAAACGTTATTTTAATCCGCAGGTTTTATTGATGTTAAGCGGCATGGGTTTATTGCTGTCGTTGTTGGCTGGTTTGGTTTGGACGCCCTCACAGACTTATGCATTTAGCTTTGTGTTAGCCGGGTTAACAGCTTTAACTTGGGGCTGGAATCAAGTCCGTCTGAAAGCGGAATTAGCTGATATGCAGGCCAAGTTAATTGGCTTGGCATCGGGTGATGTGCGCCAGGATTTTACGATTGGATCGGGTTCGTTATTGGACAGTTTATCCAACTGGTTACAGCCTGCGGTGGTGCGATTAGGTTGGATGGCGCAAGAGGCCAAAGAAGCCCAAGCTAAGTCGGCTGCGGTGATGAAAGCGCTAGACTCGGCTACCAGCTGTCTAATGTTGGCGGATACGGATTACCATATTCAATATGCGAATAAATCTTTGCTGACGATTTTTGCTGGTTATGAAACTCAAATGCAGCAGGCTTTGCCCAAGTTTCATACCGATAAAGTGATTGGCAGCAATATTGATATTTTCCATAAAGATCCACAAGCGATTCGTCAGCGATTAGATAACCTTACTGAACGCATGGTGACTGAGTTAACGATTAACGGGTTACGTTTTCGTTTGACCATTACTCCGATTCGAGTTAATAAACAACGCCAAAGCACTATGGTTGAGTGGGAAGATATTACCTTAGAACATCAAATTCAGTCACAGCTTCAAGCGGTGATTGAAGATTTGTCGTTAGGTCATTTTAATCCCATTGAAGTCAGTCAACAGGCCAGCGGCTTCTATAAAGAATTACAGCTGGGCATTAACAAAGTGATTTCCACCTTGCATACCGCGATGACCGAAATTACCCAGGTAGTCGTGGCACAGAGTGAAGGTGATTTAACCCAAGAAATCAGTGCCGATTATGAAGGTGAACTAGGCGACTTAACCCTTGCAATTAACGCTTCTGCGCGCAAATTGCGCGAAATTGTGTCTGATGTGTTGGATGTGGCGAGTCATGTTAGCGAAGAAGCGCATGAAGTGTCGAGCGATGCACATGAATTGAGTTCGCGTGTTCAAGAGCAGGCCAGCTCACTTGAACAAACATCGGCAACCATGCATGAGATGAATACTGCGGTTCAAAACAGTTCACAAAATGCAATGGATACCGAAGTCGTGGCGCAAAAAGTCGAATCTCAAGTGGCGAGTGGCTCGAAAGTAATGCAACAAACGCTGGAAGCGATGACTGATATTCAGAAATCGAGTCATCAAATTGCCGATATCGTCACTTTAATTGACAGTATCGCTTTCCAAACCAACTTGTTGGCCTTGAACGCAGCGGTAGAAGCCGCACGTGCGGGCGATCATGGTCGGGGTTTTGCGGTTGTGGCTGGCGAAGTGCGTGGTTTGGCGCAAAAATCGGCCGAAGCGGCAAAAGATATTCGCCAACTGATTAATACCAGTGTAGAAAAAATTGATTTTGGCACCAAAATGGCGGCCTCCGCGAGTGAAGAATTGGCTGGTGTGACGAGCTCGATTAAACAAGTCACTGAGATGGTTGAGCAAATTGCGCAGTCCGCCAGCGAGCAGGCCGATGGCATCAATCAAGTGAATTTGGCGATCAATAGTATCGACAATGTGACCCAACAAAATGCCAGCTTGGTAGAACGCACAACGCAAGCATCCAAGGGACTAAATGAACAGGCGCAAAAATTGAATCAGAATATGAGTTTTTTCAAAACGGCTTCAAGCCATCAGCCCAAACTTTTGAATCAACCTAAGCCTTTAGCCTAAATGTTTTTAGTAAAACACCGATTATTTACTAGTCTGGTCGCCGGCCTTGTTTTGGTTTGGCTGGCCAGCCTGTGGTTTTTTGCAGGTCGTTATGATGTGGATCAGCAGGCTTATTTTCAACAACAAACACATGATGTTGAAATGGCATGGCAAGCGACCTTGAATGCACAGCACAAAGCCAAGCAAGCTTATTTTGATAGTTATGTGATGCAGCCTCGCGTGTTGTCTCATTTAATTGACGCTCAGACCCCTAGTCGTCAGTCGATGGCGCGTGATGACCTGCAAGCGTTATTTGAGGCCGCTTATCAAAAAATGCGCAGCCAAGGCATTTATCAATTTCAGTTTCATTTGTCAGATAACACCAGTTTTCTGCGGCTGCATGATCCTGCGCGTTTTGGTGATGATTTAACGGATATTCGAACCAGTGTTCGGCTTGTAAATCAAACCCAAAAGCCGATAACGGGCTTTGATTTTGGCCGAGTTGTCGCCGGTTTACGTAGTGTGTTTCCGATTATTTATAATGGCCAACACTTGGGCTCCGTCGAATTTAGTAATCAGTTTGAAACCCTGCGCCGAGATTTAACACAGCTTAGCAACCAGCGTGAATATGCGATTATTTTTCATCCACGCGCCAGTCAAATGCCGTTTGACGATTATAAGTCGCATTATCAGACAAGCTTAATTCATCCTGATTGGTTGGTTGAAGATCCGACGCGTGAATTATTTCAAAATGCTTCGTTACCTAATTTATATTTAAAACAAATGGCGACTAGCTTGGATCAAAAGGATTTAACTGAGCCTTTATTGAGTGGGCAGGCGTTCGTTAAACCCTATCAACTGAATGATCAATCCCACATGTCGGTTTTTTTGCCTGTTAACGACTTAGAAAACAAGTTGATGGCTTATGTGGTGGCTTTATCGCCGGCACCTGAGTTAGCTAAGTTTGAGCGTATGTTTTGGATACGTGGCTTGGTGACGGGTTTGTTTTTATTAATGATCGGGTTGGTTGTTTGGCGCATTATGCGTCATCAAGAAGATTTGCGCATTGCAGCCGCGGCTTTTAATGTGCAGGAAGGGATACTGATTACGGATCCAAAAGGTCATATCGTGCGGGTTAATCAGGCTTTTACACACTTGACGGGCTATGAGCTTGCGGATGTGATTGGCAAAACCCCAGCGGTGTTGAGTTCAGGTCGACAAGACAAGGATTTTTATGCCGCTATGTGGCAAGCGTTGCTTAATCACGGTCATTGGTTAGGTGAAATTTGGAACCGTCGTAAAAATGGCGAAGAATATTTTGAGCGTTTGTCGATTCATGCGATTTATGATCGAAAAGGGCGCGTTAGCCATTATGTCGGTGCGTTTTTTGATATCACCAAAAACAAAATGGATCAAGATGAAATTCGCCAGTTGGCCTTTTACGATCCACTGACTCAGCTAGCAAATCGGCGTTTGCTGCTCGATCGAATAGAGCATGCTTTGGCAGCCAGTCATCAGCTTGAGCGATATGGTGCCTTGCTTTATATGGATTTGGACCGTTTTAAAGCACTTAATGATACTAAGGGACACGATGTTGGCGATAAGTTATTAATCGAAGTTGCACAGCGTTTAACCCAGTCTGTGCGTGAAGTGGATACGGTTGCTCGTCTAGGGGGGGATGAGTTTGTTGTTTTGTTTGAAGGGCTGAATGCCGATAAACAAAAAGCAGCTTATGAAGCGGAAATGCTGGCTGAAAAAATCCGTCTTAAATTGGGCGAACCTTATAATCTAGATGGCTTTGAATATCAGATTACCCCCAGTATTGGGATTGCACTGTTTTTAGATCATCAAGATGGCGGTTCGGACGAAACCTTACGCCATGCCGATAGCGCAATGTATCAAGCCAAATCTTCTGGGCGCAACATGATTCGGTTATTTGATCCCACGATGCAAGCTGATCTTGAAAAACGTTTGAGTTTAGAGGAAGACCTAAAAACCGCGATTGAACTGGATCAGTTTGAGGTGTTTTACCAGCCGCAAATAAATCATCATTGTCGCGTGATTGGTGCCGAAGCTCTGATTCGTTGGCATCATCCCACTAAAGGGCAAATGTCACCGGCAGATTTTATCCCGATTGCCGAAGAGAATGGCTTAATTCTAAGTTTAGGTGATTGGGTATTAAAACAATCGGTTAGCGTATTGGCTAAATGGCGCGAAATCCCTGCTTTTTCCAAGCTCACCTTGTCGGTGAATATTAGTGCACAACAACTTCAACAGATTGATTTTGTCGAGCAGATTCGTGCTTATATAGAGCATTATCAATTTGATCCCACCAAGTTAAAACTCGAATTAACTGAGTCGATGATGTTAATGGATATGCAAGACTCGATTGATAAAATGCAGCGCCTTAAAAAGCTGGGAGTCAAGTTCTCGATGGACGATTTCGGTACCGGCTATTCCTCGCTTTTAAGTATCAAAAACTTGCCACTCGATCAGCTTAAGATTGATCAGAACTTTGTGCGTGACTTATTTACCGATACCAACGCAGAGCCTTTGGTGCGCAGTATTTTAATGATGAGTAAAGAGTTAGGCTTGAGTGTGGTGGCCGAAGGCGTTGAAACGCGTGAGCACCATCAAAGTTTGATGGCGTTAGGCTGTCGTGAGTTCCAAGGTTATCTCTATTCTAAACCCGTAAGTTACGCCGATTTACTGACCTTCCTGGTCAAAATGGATAATAACAACCAGGCCTGCTAAGGTTTTTTAAAGCCACCAGGCCTGGTTGTTTTCATTTAAGCCTTTGAATCCGTTATAATCTCTATTTTTCCTGTCTATAATGCACTTACGGTCACTATGCGATTAATTCGTGGTTTACATAATTTGGTTAATGCGCAGGCGGCTTTGAGTCAAGGCAGTGTCGTGACCATTGGTAACTTTGATGGTGTGCATATTGGTCATCAGCGTGTATTGGACGAGTTAAAACAACGCGCCGCTCAAGCACAGTTGCCGAGTGTGGTGGTCATTTTTGAACCTTTTCCGGTTGAGTTTTTTTCTCCGGAATCTGCGCCGGTTCGTTTAATGAATTTGCGCGAAAAACTGAATGCGTTTGAACGTGCCGGCGTTGATTTTGTGATGTGCGTGACCTTTAATGCCGAGTTTGCTGGTTTATCCGCGCAACAGTTTGTGATCCGGGTTTTACAGCAAGGTTTAAATGCACGCCATCTTGTGGTGGGCGACGACTTTCGATTTGGTCATCAGCGCCAAGGCGACTTTGCTTTTTTACAAGCGCAAGGTCGTTTGGGCGGCTTTGAAGTAAGCGCGATGCCTACTTTTATTGTTGGTGATGAGCGAGTGAGTAGCACTCGAATTAGAGAAGTATTAAACTTGCCTGATTTAGCCCAGGCCAACCAGTTGCTAGGGCATGACTTTCGATTTGAAGGCCGGGTGATTCATGGCCAAAAGCTCGGACGTAAGATCGGTTTTCCGACTTTAAATCTTAACCCTAAACGCTTACAAATGCCGGTAAGTGGCGTGTTTGCAGTTAAAGTGGCAGGGTTGGCTGAACAAGCTTGGCCTGGCGTGGCTAACATTGGTGTTCGCCCCACCGTGCAGGGCAAACGTCCCTCGATTGAGGTGCATTTGTTTAACTGGACTAGCTACGTTTACGGCGCGCATGTCGAAGTGCGTTTAGAGGCGTTTATTCGCCCAGAAATGAAATTCAATAGTTTGAGCGAGTTGCAAACCCAAATTGCGAAAGATGCGGCTCAAGCCCGACAACTTTTAAACCTAAAACCTGTTTGAGACCCTAATCATGACGGATTATAAGCTGACATTAAACCTTCCCGAAACCGATTTTCCAATGCGTGGTGGTTTGCCTCAACGCGAACCTAAGCAAGTGGAAGCTTGGTTAGCCGATGACCTATATCAAACCGTGCGTGAGCACATGGCGGGTCGCCCCAAGTTTATTTTGCATGATGGCCCACCTTATGCAAACGGCGACATTCATATTGGCCACGCTGTTAACAAAGTTCTGAAAGATATGATTGTCAAATCAAAAGGCCTGAGTGGGTTTGATGCACCATTTGTACCGGGTTGGGATTGTCATGGTTTGCCGATTGAATTGAATGTAGAAAAGAAACACGGCAAGGTCGGAGTTAAGTTAAACGAACGCGAATTCCGCCAGGCCTGCCGCGACTATGCTCAAACGCAGGTTGAAGGTCAGATGAAAGATTTTCAGCGTTTGGGTGTGATGGCCGATTGGCAAAATCCTTATTTGACCAAAGCCTTCGATTTTGAAGCCAACGAAGTACGTGCGCTGGCGAAGATCATTCAAAAAGGCCATTTGGTCAAAGGCACTAAGCCGGTTTATTGGTCAATAGGCGGGCGCTCAGCGCTGGCTGAAGCCGAAGTTGAATACGAAGAAAAACGCTCCAATGCGATTGATGTACGCTTTAAAGTGTTAGATGAAGCGGCGTTTTTTGAGCGCTGCCACCACGTCGAAGATCACACTGGCGAAGGCCCATTATCGGTTGTGATTTGGACAACCACCCCTTGGACTTTACCGGCCAACCAAGCCGTTTCTATCAACCCAGAATTAGAATACGCCTTAGTGCAGATAGAGGGTGAGCAAGGACCGGAACGTTTATTTATGGCCGAAGCTTTGGTTAAGGACGTGATGGCGAAATGCGATATCGAACATTACCGTGTGGTGGCTTATGGTCGGGGTGATCAGTTTGAATTCATCCGTCTACAACATCCATTTTATGATCGTATCGTGCCAATTATTTTAGGTGAGCATGTCACCACTGATGCCGGTACAGGGTGTGTTCATACTGCGCCAGGTCACGGTCAAGACGATTATATTGTGGGTTTAAAATACGATTTAGAAGTCGATTGTCCAGTGGATGGTTCAGGCACTTTTGTTGAAGGCACGCCATTATTTGCCGGTATTAATGTGCTGAAAGCGGATGAACCGGTAATTGAGGTGCTAAAACAGAATGGTGCTTTATTACATCATGAAGCGATTAAACACAGCTATCCACATTGTTGGCGTACGAAAACGCCGTTGATTTTCCGTGCCACGCCTCAGTGGTTTATTAGCATGGATCAGCAAAAATTGCGCACTGAATCATTGGACGCGATTAAAACCGTTGAATGGGTACCGGAATGGGGCCAAAACCGTATTGAGTCGATGATTGATGGTCGCCCAGATTGGTGTATTTCACGTCAACGTTTGTGGGGCGTGCCGATTACGATTTTCGTGCATAAAGTCACCGGTGAAATGCATCCACGTACCGTAGAGCTGATGGAACAAATTGCCCAACGTATTGAGCAGAATTCGATCGATGCTTGGTATGACTTAGATGCTTCTGAATTGTTAGGGAACGAAGCGGCGGATTACGAAAAAGTGCAGGATATTCTGGATGTCTGGTTTGATTCCGGTATTACCCACTTTGCGGTGTGTGAGCAGCGTGAAGAATTGTCGGCACCGGCGGATTTATATTTAGAAGGTTCGGATCAGCATCGCGGTTGGTTCCAGTCGTCGTTATTAACCAGTATTGCCATCAATAAAGTCGCGCCCTATAAACAAGTGTTAACACATGGCTTCACGGTAGATAAAGACGGCAAGAAAATGTCGAAATCTAAAGGCAACGTGGTTGCGCCACAGAAAATTGCGGATACCTTGGGTGCGGATATTTTGCGTCTGTGGATTTCAGCGGCTGACTATCGTTATGAAATGACCGTGTCAGACGAAATTATTAGCCGTACAGCGGATACCTATCGCCGTATTCGTAACACCGCACGTTTCTTGTTAGCGAATTTAAACGGCTTTGATCCGGCTAAAGATTTGGTGGCGTATGACGAATTATTACCCCTAGATAAGTGGGCAGTAGGGCATGCACATCAATTGCAGACTCAAATTATCGAGTCTTATGAGCAGTATCACTTCCACCAGATTTATCAGGCGGTCTCGCACTTTTGTTCGGTGGAAATGGGGGCGTTTTATTTAGACGTAATTAAAGATCGTCAATACACCTGTAAAGCCGATGGCTTGGCGCGTCGTTCGGCACAAACTGCTTTGTATCATATTGTTGAAGCCATGACGCGTTGGATTGCGCCGATCCTAAGCTTTACCGCTGAAGAACTTTGGCAGTATATTCCAGGTGAACGTTCTAAAACCGTATTTGTGGCGACCTGGTACGAAGGTTTAACCGCGTTGGATGAAGCGTCCGCGATGAACTCGGCTTACTGGGCGCAGATTATGCAAGTGCGTTCGGCGGTGTCGAAACGTCTAGAAGAATTGCGCAATGAAGGCGTGATTAAAGCCTCCTTAACGGCAGAAGTGACTTTGTTTGCTGATGCCGAACTTTATAAATTATTAACCAGCTTGGATGATGAACTGCGTTTTGTGTTAATTACCTCTTATGCCAAAGTCTTGCCGTTGGCCGAAAAGACCGATCAGGCGTTGGAAAGCGAATTAAGTGGTTTATGGATTGACGCACAAGCCACCGACAAAACCAAATGCCCGCGTTGCTGGCACCATCGTGCCGATGTGGGCAATAACACCGAACATCCTGAGTTATGCCAGCGTTGTGTCGATAACGTCGCTGGAGACGGCGAAGTGCGTCATTATGCATAAACCCATTTTTCGTCAGAGTGGCTTGCGCTATGTTTGGTTAGCAGGCCTGGTGCTTGTGTTGGATCAGCTCACCAAGTTTTTGGCGTTAAGTTATTTAACTTTTGCTGAACCAGTGGCGGTGATGCCGCATTTTAATTTAACCCTAGTGTTTAATTATGGTGCGGCATTTAGCTTTTTGGCGGAGATGGGCGGATGGCAACGTTGGTTTTTTGCTTTGTTGGCGATGGCCGTGAGTGCAGGCCTGGTGGTTTGGTTGGCGAAACTTAAAGCCAAGCCCACGTTTGAAGTATTGGGTTTAAACCTGATTTTAGCTGGCGCGATTGGTAACTTAATTGACCGGGTATTGTTTGGCCGTGTCACAGATTTTCTCGATTTTTATTATGGTACTTGGCATTATGCGACCTTTAATATCGCGGATGTGGCGATAACCTTAGGCGCAGCGATGCTGATTATTTATGAGTTTTTCTTACGCCCCAAAGACAAAGACAAGTCATCAGCTAAATAACCTATTCAGGCAAATCGCTTAACGGATAAAGCGGAAATCAGTATTTATGAATCGTAAGAAAAAAATTTATCAAAAGTTAAAAAAGCAAATGCAGCAGGCGAAGGCAAAAAGACAGCCGGTTAAAAAGCCGCCTTATATTTCTAAGGCCGAGCGAGCCGCATTAGCGCTTGCAGAGGCATCAGCCGAATCCAATGATGCGCCCTTAAATGAGCCAACATCTGAAAGCTAAAGGTTTTTAACCTATAACCTATTATTCGGCTCAAAAAAAAACCACCAGGTCTGGTGGTTTTTTTAGGGGTCATTTCAATTAAGCGGTTTTGATTTTAAACCAGCTGCTGTACAGCGCGGGTAAGAATAATAAGGTCAACACCGTTCCCATCGTGACCCCGCCAATTAACACATAAGCCAAAGGTCCCCAGAAGGTGGAGGTGGTTAACGGAATAAACGCCAATACCGCCGCCATCGCAGTCAGAATAACCGGACGTGCGCGTCTTACAGTGGCGTCAATCACGGCCTCGTAGTCGTTCATACCTTGGCGTTTATTGTCATCAATTTGGCCGACTAAAATCAGCGTGTTACGCATCAAAATGCCCGCCAAACCAATTAAGCCTAGTGTCGCCACAAAACCGAAGGGTTGTGAAAACAGCAACAAGGCCATCACGGCACCAATTAAACCCAGTGGCGCGGTCAGAATGACCATAAACATACCGCTAAATGAGCGCATCATGAGCATCACCAGCGTAAACATTAACACCACCATTACCGGCATCATGGCTTTAATTGAACCCTGGGCTTTGCCGGATTCTTCTACCGAGCCACCAATTTCAATGCGATAACCCAGCGGTAGATCGGCATTAATCGCTTGCAGCTCAGGCCAGATTTGCATGGTGACATCCGGCGGTTGTGCACCGGGTTTAATTTCAGAGTTAACCGACAAATAGGGCATACGATTGCGGCGCTTTAATACAGGATCTTCAAACTCAACTTCTAGATTAGCTAAATGCTCAAGCGAAACCTGCTCACCGTTACGAGTTTTTATTTGTAAGCTACCTAAACTAGATAAGTCGAGACGTTCTTCATCGGTTGCGCGTGCCATGAGCTGGACGCTGCGAGTTTGATCGCGCAGCTCGGACACGGTGACGCCATTTAGTAAAAATTGCAGTTGTTTTTGCAGTTCTAACGGCGTTAAACCAATTTGGGTCAAACGATCTGAATCCAGTTCAAGCTGAATCACCGGTGCACGTTCACCCCATTCTAAATGCGGCTGAATGGTTTGTGGGTGTTGCGCCATGACATCTCTAACCTGGGCGGCAATGTCGCGCAAAACAACGGGGTCTTCGCCCATAACTCGGAAGGTAACCGGCCAAATGACCGGTGGGCCGTAGAGCAACGGGTGCACCCGCACGCGGGCTTCAGCAAATTCACCTTGATCAATCAAGTTTTGCATACGAGCTTGCAATGCATCGCGTTCATCGCGGTCACCGGTAATCGCAATGATTTTGGCAAAGGCTGGATTGGGTAGCTCTGGGTTGAGGGCGAGGAAAAAACGCGGCGCCCCTTGACCTACATAACTTGAAAGCGAACGAACTTCGGGTTGTTCAGCGAGCACTTTTTCAATGCGCTGCGTGAGTTGATCGGTCACTTGAATCGCCGTGCCTTCCGGTAAATAAATATCCACCATGAGTTCTGGACGATCGGAACTGGGGAAGAATTGCTTTTCAACCAATTTAGCCATGCCGACGACTGATAGCAAAAATAAAATAAAAGTAGCGGCTAATACAGTTTTACGTTGTTGTACACACCAAGTAATAGTTGCACGGAGCTTTTTATAGAGGCGTGTATCATAAGGGTTGGTCTGGTTGTTATGATGAGTGTGTTTGGGCAAGAGTTTGACCCCCAAATAAGGGGTAAATAAGACCGCTACCAACCAAGAAGCAATCAGCGAGATGCCTAAAATCCAAAAAATATTCCCAGCATATTCACCCACGTTTGAGGCGGCAAAACCAATCGGAACAAAGCCCACCGCCGTAATTAAGGTGCCAACTAGCATCGGCATGGCCGTCACTGACCAGGCATAAGAGGCGGCTTGGACTTTATCCAGCCCTTCTTCGATTTTCACCAGCATCATTTCAATTGCAATAATGGCATCATCCACCAATAAACCGAGCGCCAAGATAAGTGCACCGAGCGTAATACGATCTAAGTTTTTGCCCATTAACATCATGATAAAGAAGGTCATCGCCAGGGTTAAAGGCACAGCCAGTGCGACCACCAGGCCTGCTCGTAAGCCGAGTGCTAAAAAGCTCACCAACATGACGACCGCTAACGCGACCACAAACTTCATTTGGAATTCATTGATGGCTTTGCTTATCGCATTGGCTTGGTCGGTGATTTTATCCAAATGAAAACCAAGCGGCAGTTCGGTATTTATTTGTTTCTCGGCTCGAGCCAAATTCTCGCCTAAATCTAGGCCGTTAAAGCCTTTTTCCATAATGACGCCAACCAATAGGGTTTCTTGTGAACGGTCACGGATTAAGTAGGTCGGCGGGTCTTGATAGCCTTGTTCTACACTGGCTATATCACCCAAGTGAAAGCTTTTACCATCCACCGATAATGGCAAGTTACGCAATCTTTCGGGCTCGGACAAATCGGTGTCTAAACGTAAATAAACTCGCGCGGCTTGGGTATCAATTTGACCGCTAGGCGTGAGACGATTATGTGCTTCAATTGCATCAAACACTTGCTGCGCGCTTAAACCCAATTGAGCCAGTTTAGACGAGGCCAATTCAATAAATACGGTTTGAGGACGTTCGCCTAGAAGATTCACTTTTTGTACGCCCTCGACACGCAAAAGTTGGTCTCGGATTTTTTCAGCAGCGGGGATGAGCTCATACTGCTCTAAATCCGGCGCGGTTAATGCATAAAGAGTGAAATAAACGTCAGAAAAATCGTCGTTTACAAAAGGGCCTTGCACGCCATTAGGTAGCTTTGAAGCTTCGTCCAACATGCGTTTTCGTACTTCATAAAAGACGTTATGAATTTCACTTGCGGGTGTGTGATCCTGAAATTGTATTTGCATGTTGACCTGACCTGGTCGGCTCACGGTTTCGACTCGATCAAAGTAGGGCGCTTCTTGAATACGTTTTTCGAGACGATCGGCCACCTGTTCTTGCATTTGTTGAGCGGTAGCACCTGGCCAGTTAGCCGAAACGGTCATGACTTTAATAGTAAAACTAGGGTCTTCAGCTCGACCTAGATGACTAAAAGCGTACAGACCCGCGAGGGCGACCATAATAATAAAATACAAGGTTAAAGAACGTTCTCTAACGGCCCAAGCCGATAAGTTGAAGCGATCAATCATAGCGGACGCTCCTGCGCCGCTTGGCCGTCTTTCAACAGGTGAACCCCAGCTTTGACAATACGAGTTTGGCTAGGTAGATCGGTTTTAATTAAGGCAAATTCAGACGCAAGTTGCACCACTTCAATCGCGGCTAAGTTTACTTGTTGATTGCGATAAACCCAGACAAAGCTGCCATTGGCTTGTTCATAAAGCGCTGATAAAGGTACTTTTGCTAAATTTTGGGTTTCGCCAAAGCTTAAACGTAAGGTTTGGCCCAATTCCACTTCAAGTTCTGCAGGTAAAGCATAATGTGCTTGCCAGGTACGAGAAGTTGCATGTGCACTGGGTTTTAGCTCACGCAGGGTTACATCGTAGCTCTGATTGGGTTGTTGTAATAAGGTGGCCTTAGCTTGTTTGGGTAGATCATGAATGCGCGATTCGGGTATCTGCACGACCGCATCCAGACCGTCTTGATAAATAAACTCGATCACAGCTTGTCCGGCCGCAACAACCTGACCTTTATCCACTGAAACCGATTGCACCAGGCCTGGTGCCGGTGCGCTGAGTTTTGCGTAATTAAGTTGACGTTGCGCAAGTTCTTGTTCGCGCTGCAAGGCGATTTGGCGTTGTTGCAGGGTGGTCACTAGGTTTTGAGCACGGTCGTATTCTTGTTGCGAGACTAATTTACGATCTAATAAATCTTGCGAGCGTTTGGCTTCAATGGTCGCTAAGTTAAGTTCAGCTTGGGTCGCGGCTAGGTTGGCTTGGGCGGCGCGAAGTTTGAGGCTTAAGTCCGTTCTATCCAGTTCAAGCAAGGGCTCCCCAGCTTTAACCGCATCACCGGCGTTCACTAAGCGTTTTTCAATCTGGCCGGCCACTTGAAAACCCAGCTGGGCTTTTTTTTGCGCATCGACCTGGCCGCTGAGATGCCATTGCAAAAACGCTCCTTCTTCGAGTTGAGTTGTCAAAACATAAGGCTTGTTGGGCGCTTGCTCGGCGCTGTCTGAACTACAGCCTGATAAAACACCTAGGCTCAGTAGAAGCGTGGTGAGTGGAGTAAGAAGGCGAATCGACTTTGGGTGCATAGCTAAAGGCTCTTGATTAATTAATTGAGCCACTCAATTAATGGCGTTCAAATCGATTTGAAGCCTTTGAGCGATTCAATAATGATTCATATTAATTGAATCATTATATTAGCGTTAATTAATGAGGTTGTGCAAACCTTGCGCACAGAAAATTTTGATGAGCGAGTAACAGATAGATTATTGAGCAGGCTGGTTTTTTTGTTCGCGAATTTGACGATACTCAATTTTGACACTGCGTGCTTGCAGTTTCCAAAACTGATATCCCAGCCCGAGCTGGGTATTAAGCAGAGCAAAGTAGGCGGGCTGATTATTAGCCTGGTTCATTAATGTGTTGCCTCACGCAGTGTTTTTAATAGGTGCATACTTGGAAACCCATCCGCTGGTAGATTGCGGTCGATTTGAAATTCGCGAATGGCTTGTCGCGTTAGGGTGCCAGCTACGCCATCAATGCCGCCTGCCTTGTAACCTAAGCGTCTTAAGATTCGCTGTAGTTCACTGATGTGTTGTTTGCTTAAAGCTTCATCATCATCGGGTTTGCTGGCGACTAAAGGTTCACGTCCTATTAGTCTATCGGCCAAATGTCCGACCGCTAAAGCGTAACTATTAGAATTATTCCAACGTTTGATGACAAAAAAGTTGTCGTACACCAAAAATACGGGGCCGCGATAATCGGATGGCATTAATAACGCCGCTTGCATTTCAATATCGGGGATTTGACGTCCATCGGCGAGTTTAATGCCCAGTTCGCGCCATTCAGATAAGGGGCGACGGGTCGAACCATCCGCTAATGCATAGTTAAACTGGGCTGGTAGTTGTACTTCTCGTCCCCAGTTTTCTTCTTTATTCCAACCCAGTTTGTTTAAAAAGTTACCGGATGAGTGAAACACATCAGGCAAGCTGTTCCATAAATCTTTGCGACCAGAATTATCGCCATCCACGCTATAACGTAGGTAGTTGTATGGCATAAACTGGGTTTGTCCCATCGCCCCGGCCCATGAGCCTTTCATTTGTTTGAGTGGAACGTGACCCTCATCTAAAATGCGCAACGCATAAATTAATTGATCGCTAAAAAACTCACTACGGCGCGGGTTATAGGCCAAAGTTGCCAAAGCTTCTATGATCGGGATATTGCCAGTAAAGCCACCATAGTTGGTTTCCATGCCCCAAAATGCAACTAAAAATCGACCAGGCACGCCATATTTTTGCGTCACATTATCAAGTAATGTGCGGTTTTCTTCATATAGTTCGATGCCTTTGTTAATACGCCAGTCGGTGACGGTGGCTTCGAAATATTGCCAGAAGGTACGCGTAAATTCAGGTTGACGTTGATCCAATTCCAAGACTTTTTGATTCAGGTGCACATCCGCAAAGGCCGTATCTAGAGTTGGCTGCGAAATGCCTTGTGATTTGGCTTGCTGTTTAAAATCCTTTAACCAGGCCTGGAACTCGGCTTCGGATTGCGCGTTCGCCTGGGTGCTGGCAAGTACTAAGCTAGCTGCGAACAAGAGTTGAGCCGTCTGGCGGAATCTGGATAGACACTTTAGGATCATAGTTTTAATAAGCTTTAGATTATTTAACAGTCGAACGGCTATTTTACCGAAACCTTGGCTTAAAGAGAGTAAAATTAGCGCTAAATTTACAGTGAGAGAAGTTATGAAATTTTTTGCGACCGCAGCCAGTGGCTTATCCGAATTATTACGCGAAGAACTGATGGCGCTGGGTGCGCAAAACGTTAAAGCTCAGCCACGTGGGGTAGCGTTTGAAGGCGGGTTGGTGGACGGCTATCGTGCTTGCTTATGGTCGCGTTTGGCGAGTCGCGTTTATTTGGTTTTGATCGAGACTGAATTGCCAAATCAAGAAGCATTATACGATACCGTGCGTGCTATAGATTGGTCACGCCATATGACCGAAGACCATAGTTTTGCGATTTCGTTTACTGGCAAAGGCATGGGAATTGAACATACCCATTTTGGTGCGTTAAAAATCAAAGACGCGGTGGTGGATTATTTCCGTGATAACCGAGGGGTTCGGCCATCCGTAGATGTCGATTATGCGGATATTCGTTTGCATGGTCACCTTAATCGTAATCAATTTACCCTGAGTTTGGACTTAAGCGGGCATAGCCTACATCAGCGCGGTTATCGTGAAGGCCAACAGGTTAAAGCGCCACTTAAAGAAAATTTGGCGGCCGCCATTTTAATGCGATCGGGTTGGATTGAGATTGCAAAACAAGGTGGGGTGTTATACGACCCCATGTGTGGCTCAGGTACCTTTTTAATTGAAGCGGCCATGATGGCGGCGGATAGTGCACCTGGTTTAGCGAAAGCTCAAGATATGGGCTTTTTGTCTTGGTTGGGGCATCAGCGCGATATTTGGTCAGATTTGCTTGCCGAAGCCGATCAACGAGAAGCCGAAGGTTTAAAACATTTACCGGCAATTTATGGTTCGGATTCTCACCCAGGTGCGATCAAAATTGCGCGCCAGGCCATTCAACAAGCCGGTTTTGATGATGTCATTGAGGTGCAGTTATTAAACATCAACGAGGCGAAACCTTGGGGTGACTGGAAACCAGGCCTGGTGGTCGCTAACCCGCCTTATGGTGAACGGTTGGGTGAAGAAGATGAAGTTAAGGCCCTGTATGTGCAAATTGGCGAGTGCCTAAAAACCCAGTTTGTAGGTTGGCAAGCCGCGGTATTAACTTGTAACAAAGAGCTGGGCTTATATTTAGGCCTAAAAGCCAAACGTGACCACAGTTTTTTCAATGGTGCGCTGGAATGTAAGTTATTCCGCTTTGAGATTCAGGAAGAATTTTTCCGTCAACCGGCGTTAAAAGCTGGAGTGGATTTAGCCGCCGAAGTTGAGCTGTCGATGGCGGATTTGGCGCAGACTGAAGGCGCGCAAATGTTTGCCAATCGGTTACGCAAAAACTTAAAAACTTTACGTAAATGGGCGGATCGTAACAAGGTGATGGCTTTCCGTGTTTATGATGCCGATATGCCAGAATACGCTTTGGCGATTGATTATTACCACACGCTTGAAGCGGGTGAGTGGCTGGTGGTTAACGAATATGCCGCACCGAAAACCGTCAATGCCGCCAAAGCCAAACGTCGTTTATACGAAGCTATGTCGGTTTTGCCGGACGTAATGGATATACCCAGTGAACGGATTTTGTTTAAAGTTCGCCAGCGCCAGCGCGGCACGAGTCAATATGAAAAACTCGAAGAACGTAAAGACTATTTTACGATTATCGAAAACGGTGCCAAGGTAAGAGTGAACTTTGCGGATTATCTTGATACGGGCGTATTTTTGGATCACCGCGATGTGCGTGCCTTGGTAGGCGAGTTGTCAAAAGGTAAACGTTTATTAAACCTATTTTGTTACACTGCGACCGCGACGGTGCAAGCCGCCGTAAAAGGCGCAATCAGCTCGTTAAGCGTGGATATGTCGAAAACCTATTTGTACTGGGCGAAACATAACTTCATGACCAATGATATGGATTTAAAACGCCATGAATTATTACAAGAAGATGTGGTTGCCTGGTTACAAAATCCACCGAACTTAACACGATTTGATGTGATCTTCCTTGATCCGCCGTCTTTTTCATCGTCTAAACGCATGGAAGGCGTATTGGATGTGCAGCGTGATCACGTCGAACTCATTGAACAAGCGGGGCGTTTGTTGACTCAGAACGGGGTATTGGTGTTTTCTAATAACCGCCAGAAGTTTAAGCTGGATACCGAAGCCTTAAGCGCTTGGGAAATTGAAGATATTACCCGCAAAACCCTGCCGGAAGACTTCAAGCGCAGTCCGAAAATCCACCAGGCCTGGTTGTTACGAAAGAAATAGTGGTTTAATACGCCACCAGGCCTGGTGGCTCAGGTATCTTGTTGAGTGTTATGATCGGTTGATTTAAACGTACGGTTTTTCTTTGCGAATCCCGCGCCTTTTTTTTCTTTTGCCTTGAGTTCCAAACCATTAACGATGCTTTTGTAATCCAGACCAGCTTTTTTCATTTCAACAAAACAAACCACAATGACCGCAATCGGGTTAGGTACGCTGTCCTTCTTTTTATAAGACTGTAAGTTTTTTTCGCTTACCTTGATTAACTTACTGAACTTAGGCAGCGAAATATCTGCGTCTAGCAGGTGTTTTTTGAACTCTATAAATGTCATTAAAGTTGCCCTAAATCAAGAAAGTTAAGCGATATTGTATCGGTTTCTGGGTTTTAAAGGATGCTAAACTTGAAAAAAACAAACTAATGGTTATAATTTATTACTAATGGTTTTAAAAATAACCAGGTTTTCATTCGCAAAAGGAGACAGATATGTCTAAAGACGTAAAGAAAAAAGATGTGAAAAAAGTAGCCAAAAAAGCCACTAAAAAAGCCGTTTCGAATAATGACGTAAAAAAGAAAAATGCGAAAAAGGTCGTCAACAAAGTGACCAAAGCCGTGGTTAAAAAAGGCTTGTCTAGCAAGCAGAAAGTCAAAAAAGCCGTCAAAAAAGCGGTTAAAAAAGCCTCCAAGTAATCCTCAGCCCGTTTGATCAATTTGATTAAACGGGTTTTTTTATTCCCTAGTTTTAAAACAACCCAACTCGTCCAACCTCTCTTCCATCTTAAATCCCTCTTTATTTACCTGGTTTTTGCTGCGCAAAACTAAGTCTTTTCATTAAGTTAACCACCAATCAATCGGGTATAATATTGGCCTTCATTTTCGCTAGGGTTACGACATGTTAGGCGCCAAAAATATTTTCTCTTATCGCAAACACTGGGCACACAAATTTGGCGTGGCGCCATTTTTGCCAATGACCCGTGCCGAAATGGATTTATTAGGCTGGGATGCCTGCGATATTATTTTGGTGACGGGCGATGCTTATGTTGATCACCCTAGCTTTGGTATGGCGGTGGTCGGGCGTATGCTGGAATCGCAAGGGTTCCGTGTCGGTATTATTGCCCAACCTAATTGGAAATCCGTTGATGACTTTCGTGCATTGGGCGAACCCACCTTATTTTTTGGTGTCACCGCCGGCAATATGGATTCGATGGTTAATCATTACACCTCTGACCGCAAACTACGTCACAACGATGCTTATACCCCAAATGATGACTTTGGTAAACGCCCAGATCGCGCAACCGCGGTTTATTCTCAGCGCTGTCGAGAAGCCTATAAAAACAAACCCATTATTTTAGGCGGCATTGAAGCCAGTTTGCGCCGTATTGCGCATTACGACTATTGGTCGGACAAAGTTCGACGTTCGATCATATTTGATGCCAAGGGCGACTTATTGGTATATGGCAACGCCGAAAGAGCCATTGTTGAAATCGCGCACCGCTTAGCTAAAGGTGAGTCGGTTAAAGACATGCGTGATATTCGCGGCACCGCTTATATTGTTCCGCGTGTTCCGGAAGGCTTTATTGTGATGGACTCAACCGAAGTCGATACACCAGGCCTGGTGACGCCGCATCCTAACCCCTATGAAATGGTGAGTGAAGAAGGTTGCGAAACCAAGAAAACCCAGACTGAACAAAGCGCTCAAAGCATTGATCAACAAAATGGTGTGCAAGTCGTGCGGGTGGCGTTAGAAATTCCACGCCATCATCCGCGTGATAAAACCGTGATTCGTATGCCGTCGTTTGAACAAGTGCGTGATGATGGGGTTTTATATGCACACGCTTCACGTGTATTCCATCTTGAAACTAACCCAGGCAATGCACGTGCGTTAGTTCAGCGTCATGGCGACCGCGACTTATGGATTAATCCGCCACCGATTCCACTTAGCACGCCCGAAATGGACGGGGTGTTTGACTTGCCTTATGCGCGTGCACCGCATCCTCAATACGGCGATGCCAAAATTTCAGCTTGGGAAATGATCCGTTTTTCAGTAAATATCATGCGCGGTTGTTTTGGTGGTTGTACCTTTTGTTCAATCACCGAACACGAAGGTCGCGTGATTCAAAACCGTTCGGAAGAATCGATTTTGCGTGAAGTCGAAGACATCCGCGATCGAGTGAAAGGCTTTACCGGCATTATTTCTGATCTGGGTGGCCCAACCGCTAATATGTGGCGTTTGGCGTGTAAAGATCCACGTATTGAATCGAATTGTCGTCGTTTGTCTTGTGTGCATCCGGGCATTTGTCGTTACTTAAATACCGATCAAACCCCACTGGTTGAGTTGTATCGCAAAACCCGCGCTTTGCCGGGGATCAAGAAGGTATTGATTGCGTCTGGTTTACGTTATGACTTGGCGGTGGAGACCCCTGAGTACGTAAAAGAATTGGTGACACATCATGTAGGCGGTTATTTAAAAATTGCCCCCGAACATACCGAAGAAGGCCCGCTTAACAAAATGATGAAACCGGGCATGGGCGCGTATGATCGCTTTAAACAAATGTTTGAAAAGTATTCTGCAGAAGCGGGCAAAAAACAATATTTAATTCCCTATTTTATCGCTGCGCACCCTGGTACCACCGATGAAGACATGATGAACTTAGCCATTTGGTTAAAGTCGAATGATTATCGTGCTGATCAAGTGCAAGCCTTTTTGCCAAGTCCGATGGCGATTGCGTCGGCGATGTATCACACCGACTTGAATCCGTTACGGAAAATTCACCGGGATGATAAAGATGAACGTGTGTTTACGCCAAAATCAATTAAACAGCGGCGTTTGCACAAGGCGTTTTTACGTTATCACGATCCAGAAAACTGGCCGTTATTACGCGATGCGTTGCGTGAAATGGGGCGCGAAGATTTAATTGGCAACGGTAAAAAACACTTAATTCCATCTTTCCAACCAGCGGGCACGGGTTTAACGGGTGGTGAAGGCAAGCGCAAAGGTCGTAAGTTTGGTCAGCAGCAATTTTTGACTAAACATAGTGAAAATGGCCGCAAACCCTTGCCGGCTAAAACGGGTCGAAAAAAACCAAGCAAGCCTCGTAAAACACGCACGCGTTAAAGCGAAACTCATTAACTTGATTTACCTCAAGTTTAGCCTCGTAACGCGACTTGTCAACCACCACCAGGCCTGGTGGTTGAGATAGAATGGCGGCAAAAAACAAGAGGACGCAATGATGGAACAGGGTATTCAATTTGATACAGCGTTAATTAAACGTTATAACCAAAGCGGGCCTCGTTACACCTCCTATCCAACGGCGGTACAGTTTGAAGAA
>NZ_DATCSL010000101.1:0-18371 GCF_036568485.1 Thiomicrospira sp. | reverse complement strand
TATACGGGGTTATCAAACCTTGAGTGGCGTTTACGGGCTAATATTTTTAACGGTGCAAATCAAACCGAATATGCCGAGCGTCAGTATGCTACTCGCACTGAACTGCAAATGCGTTGGTATTTTTAATAGGGTCGTGACCACGAGGCCTGGTGGTTGGCAGTTTAAGCGATTGGGATAATCGCGACCGCAATACTAAAGTAAATTAGGATTCCTAGAATATCCGCCATTGAGGTAATAAGTGGCGCGCTGGCGGTAGCTGGGTCTATATTGAGTTTGCTGAGTAAAAATGGCAAGCTCATGCCCATCAAGCTACCAACCACAACCACCGCGACCATGGACAAGCCTACGACCATTGCCAATGCTTCGCCACCTTGCCAAAATCCGATTGCTGATATGGCGACCCCCATGGTTAATCCCAAGGCGGCGGCCACCGAGATTTCTTTAAGCATCAGATGTCCCCAGTCTTTCATGCGAACATCGCCAGTGGCGAGCGAACGCACCATTAAGGTGGAGGTTTGTGCACCAGCGTTACCGCTACTACCGATAATTAAGGGCAAAAAGAACACCAACGCTACCACGGCGGCGATCATGTCTTCAAACGTGGCAATGGCCATGCCGGCAAATATATTTACAAATACCAATAACAATAACCAACCGATGCGTTTGCGATACAGCAACAACGGCCCGGCTTCGCTGATATTAAAATTGATGACACCTACCGAGCCCATTTTGTGGAAATCTTCGGTAGTTTCGGCTTGAGCCACATCTAACACATCATCCACGGTGACCATACCGATTAAAACGTCATCTTCATCCACAACAGGCAAAGAGTTGAGGTCGTAGTGTTGCATCATTTTAACGGCTTTTTCCTGGTCTTCACGGGCATGAATATAAACCACACGATGATCCATAAGCTGCTTAATTTGAGTTTGTGGATCAACCGTTAAAGCCAGTTTACGAATGTGTAACGCATCGGTGAGCTGATTGTCTTGGTTGGTGACAAATAAGGTATTAAAACGGGTGGAATCCTGGCGAAAACTGCGTAAATAATTGAGGGCTTGTTGCACTGTCCAATGCTCTTGGATACTGACATAATCCGGTCGCATTAAACGCCCGACACTTTCCGCAGGATAACCTAGTAAAAGTTGAACCTCTTTGAGTTTGTCGTGCGGTAAACGTTGGATTAAAGCTTGCACCACCTCGGCAGGTAGTTCGTCCAAAAATGCAGCGCGGTCATCGGCATCTAGGTTTTTGACTAAATGCAATGCATCTTCATCGCTAAGCGCATTGATTAAGTCTTCTTTAGCGCTGTGCGATAAATAGGCAAACACCGCACTGGCGGTTTTTCGTGGCAGGGTGCGAAAAAATAGGATTTGATTAGCTTGCGGCAACTCCTCAAGCAGTTCAGCCATGTCGGGTATTTCGACCTGAAGCACAACCTGGCGAATCACATCAAAGTGTTTCTGTTCCAACAATTTGTTAAGGTCAATCAGACGGTCTTGAAACACTTTTTTGTCGTGTGCCGGATCACAATTCCATGGGTAATTCATTGGTCGCTAAGCCTGCATTAAATGGGGTTAACCGCGGTGATCTTCAGTATAACGAAACTCAGTGCTTTAGGTAAATAAACCGATAGGTGACTAATAGTTTGGGTTTGAACGGTCTCAGGTTACAATTTAGTCGCATACAAAATTGTATAGGGGAAATATATGCAGTTGCTGTCCGATTTAACTTGTCCTGAGTGTGGTTTTACGTCAATCGAAACCATGCCGACTCAAGCTTGTCAGTATTATTTTGAATGTGTGCAATGTGGCCTACTTATGACTCCGAATAAAGGTGATTGTTGTGTATTTTGTTCTTATGGCACGGTGCCTTGCCCACCTGTTCAAGTCAATTTAAGCTGTTGCGAGTAACGGTCATGAGTTGGCTCATTACTAAATATTTAATCACAGCAGGCCTGGTGGTTTTGATTTCTGAGGTGGCGAAACGCAGTGATAAGCTCGGCGCTTTAATTGCGGCTTTGCCGATGGTGACAGTTTTGGTGCTGGTGTGGCTGTATGTTGAAGGCCAGCCTGAAACCAAGATTGCTAACCATGCCTGGTATACCTTTTGGTATGTGATTCCGACCTTGCCGATGTTTTTGGCGTTTCCTTGGTTATTAACGAAGTTCGGATTTGTTTGGGCAATGCTGGCCAGCGTTGCGATTACAATCTTTTCGTTTATCTTAGTCGCTTGGCTGGCGCGTTTTGTGGGTGTGGAGCTGCTGGATATTTAAAGACTTTAGAGCCAAATGTACGCCTGATTTATACACAGTCGTGGCATTTTATAATAGGTGGTTGCGTTTAAATTGATCATAAACGCGGAAAAGGTCCCACCAGATTTTAAGGTGTAAATCGGGTTTGATGGTTTCTAAGATGCCGGTGTTATCTTTGCCCTGTGGGCGACCTTTATGAATAGGGTACACCTGTGCCGAAGTCGATAAGCTGACGAGCAAAATAATGAATACATTTTTTTTAACGAACGTTTTCATCACGACATTTCCCTATTGATAAGGAAGACCGTCGGAATCGGTTTTGAGGCAGTCAGATTTTTTAATAATCAAATGGCATCGCTTTTCCGTCTTGGAAAAGCGATTAAAGGCGGGGCTTTAAGGCTTGGCCAAGACGGGGGTAAAGGCGATGCAACAGCGGTTGCTTAAACTCGAACCCACACGGTCTCTCCATGGTTAAAAACAGACCGCGCATGTTAAAGAAGTTGGGGTGGGATTACAACCGCTAAAAAGAATTTTTTTGAAAGAATTTTTAAGCCTTACAAAAAGATATAAAGCAAGACGAGGCCGAGCGCGAATCGATACCAAGCAAAGGGCGCCATACCGATTTGATTAATCCATTTCAGAAATAACGCAATCACCAGATAAGCACTGATAAACGAGAGGCTAGAACCGATCAGCAAAATATCCCAATGCACCGGTAGGGCCGAGTTTAGAAGATCGTTAAGCTTGATTAACCCTGCGCCTAGAATGATCGGAATCGATAGCAAAAACGAAAAACGAGCCGCCGCTTGGCGCGTTAAGCCAATCATTAACCCGGCCGTAATCGTAATGCCAGAACGTGATGTGCCTGGAATTAATGCCAAAGCTTGTGCGCCACCGATAATGGCGATGTCTTTATAACTTAAGGTGTGTTCGTCACGAGATTGTTTGCCCGTCACGTCTGACCACCACAATAATGCGCCAAAACCAATTGTGGTGGCGGCGATTAATAATGGATTGCGTAAGGCTTCTTCCAGCCCGTTGTTAATGATCAGACCAAATATTACGGCCGGAATGGTGGCGAAAATCACGGCCCAAGCCAGTCGACTATTAGAGGTTGGCTGACGTTTTATAAGTGAAATACTCCAGTCTCGGCTCATGTGCCAAACATCTTGGCGAAAATAAATCACCACGGCTAATAAGGTGCCCAGATGGACAGCGACATCAAACGCTAAACCTTGATCCGGCCAGCCAAACAATTGGGGTACTAAAATAAGGTGGCCAGAGCTGGAAATAGGTAAAAACTCTGTGATACCTTGAATAACAGCCAGCCAGACAATTTGTATCCAATCTAAAGTTTGTTGCATAACCCTTCCTTTTTAAAGCACCAGGCCTGGTGGTTAGAGTTGGTGGCGTAAATCGCGCATTTTGAAGCCAATCAAACCTAAATCCAGTTGTTTGCTTAAGGCCATCACTTTAAAGTTTTCACCCATTTCATTCGGTAAAGTCAGGGTTTTAATTTGTTGGGCAGTTTTGAGCTGTTCGGTAATCGGTGCATTCGGATCACCGGCCATTTCTAATAAGCCTGATCCCATTAAAAAATGCGCTTGAGTGGTATACCCCGCTACTTTTAATTTGGAATCATAAGCGGCTTCGGCCACCGCGGTAAAATCAACGTGGGCGGTAATGTCTTGCAACCCTGGGTAAAAAAATGGATTGCTGTGGGCGCGATGTTGATAATGACAACGTAGGGTACCCATGTGACGTGCCGCTTGATAAAACTCTTTGCGAGGGTAACCATAGTCAATTAAAAGTACCAGGCCTGTTTCTAGAAAGTCATCAATCGAATGCAACCAGGGTGCGATATTTAAATTAATTTCGGTGTGATAGCCGCGTTCGCTGGGTTCGCCGATTTGTTTTAATAATTGGTTGGCAATTTTTTGTAAAGCCGGTTCGGTAATGGGTTGATATTGCCATTCAAATTCGGCTTGTTCTTCATTCCATTGCACAAAAGCTTTCGATACTTGCGCCGGTTCAAGTTTTAAGCGCTCAACTGGCATGGCATCCAACACTTCATTTGCCAATACCACGCCTTGAATCGGCGTGCTAGGTAAGCTGTCCAACCACACGACCTTATTGAAAAGCTCAGGCGGCAATGTTTGCAAGGTTTCTTTTTGGCGTTGTTTTAAATCGGCACTTAACTCGATAATAAAATAATGTTCCAGCGGCTGTTCGAGATTAGCTAATTCAAGCAAAATATCTCGTGCCATGATGCCGCGTCCTGCCCCAAATTCAATAATGTTAGGTTGGCTAAGCTGAGTTAAAACCTGTTGCGCTTGACGTGCCAAACAACGTGAAAAAATAGGCGAGATTTCAGGCGCGGTGACAAAGTCACCTTCTAAACCAATTTTAGGTAAGCCGTTGGTGTAATAACCTAAGTTGGGGGTGTAAAGTGCCAAACGCATGAAATCGGCAAAGCTGAGTTGGTGGTGACGGTTGAGGTGTCGACGAATTTTGTCTGTGAGTAATTGACTGCGTTGTTTCGCGTCATCACTTGGTTCGGGGAGCGATTTATTTGGTTTCATCAACAAGCTTAGTCTGGTCAGTATTGTAAATGAGGCCTATTATAGTTGGCTTAGTCCTAGATTTGGATAAATTTGGTTTGCGACAATCTGGTGTTAGAATGTCTAAAAATCATGAGTTGGGCCGATTTTTTGCTAATGTATTGTTAGGTTAAGACTCATATTCGATTTAATCAAGCGGACGCTTAGGAAGTCATTATTTATGAAAGTGGGTATTCAAAAAGTACATGAAAATGAATGGTTGGTGCAGATGGGATGCGCCATCATGCGTTTGGATCGGTTTTCGGTTGAGCTACTTAGCATTACGTTAGAACACATGCTGGCGTTAGCGCATGGTGAAAATCATTCGACCTTAAAAAGTTATATCAAACTGGGCTTAAAGTTGAAGCAGCTGAGCCCGAACGATATGCAGGTGGTGATTCGCGAAATTAATAACCAAGACTTGGTCGCGTTGCTGGGTTTAGCGAAAGATCAAAGTTTGACCAATAAGGTGCTTGAAAATGTCGGGGCCATTTTGGCAAAACAAATTGAATCCGACTTGTTAAATAATCCTTTGCCAGAACACGAAGAAGCCAAGCGTTGTGTGCAACGCTTGGTGGAAAAACTATTTGAACTCGATAGCAACGGAAAAATCGAGTTTATTGATGAACACACCCAGTATATTTAGGAGGTCCGATGGAAATTAAAGCCAAGCGTCAGCAGTCTGGCCAATATGTCATTGAAGTCGGGCCGACTATTTTTAATCTGCCTGAAAACGTGGTTGAAGCTTTAAGTAAGGTGATTCGAGAGCGTTTTAAAGTGGTCACGGAGCAAGATAAAGAGCGTATGCAAAAGCGTTTGACCGCCTACCGGGCTTTAGCTGGAAAACTCACACAAATTGAAAACGCCTTAATGCAGGATTTACTGACGCAAATCAGTTCTGAGCAAATGGTGACCCTTGCGCGCATTGCCCAAGGCGATGAGGTTTATAAGAAAATTGTCGCCAATTTGTCGCGGCAAAATGCGCGTCAGTTTGAAGAAGACTTTAAACGTCTAGATAAAATCTCAATTCATCAAGCGAGCACGCAGATGGAAAAAATGGTGCCCATTCTGAAAAAAGTCATCCAAGCACGCAAGCAAATTCAAGCGGAAGGTTAAGTCGTCCCCAGTTGGAGGTGTGTTAGTTTTGGCGTTGACGCCAAATTTTGACGCCAACTTGCTTGGCTTCTGCGACGGCGTGAGGTTTTGCCAGTTTCAGTTCAATGGCTTGCAGCCCAGGGTAATGGGCGAACAGGTGTTCACAAATCTGCTCGGCGAGCGTTTCAATTAATTCATAACGCGTTTGTTGTGCCAACTTAATAATATCTTGTGAGACCTTTGCATAATCAACCGTATCCGCCAGTTGGTCGCTTTGTGCGGCACTTTGAATCCCAGTGAAAAGCTCAATGTCGAATACCAGGGGTTGAGTTTGGCATTTTTCCCAGGGGTGTACGCCAATAATGGTGTTGACCTTGAGGCCTTCAATAAAAATGCTGTCCGCTTGCGTTTGAGTGGGTTTGCTCACAGTGTTCATCCAATAATGTTAAAATCCGTCCACTATTTTAAAGGAATAATAATCACATGAGTGAAATGATCTTATTACCAGGCCTGGTGGTATTGGCTTATTTGTTGGGTTCGGTGTCATCGGCCATTATTGTGTGCAAACTAATGGGCTTGGGCGACCCCCGTGAAGCGGGTTCCGGTAATCCGGGGGCGACCAATGTTTTACGTATTGGTGGTGAAAAGGGTAAGTTGGCGGCGGCGATTACGTTATTGGGGGATGTGCTAAAAGGCGTGTTTCCGGTGCTGGTGGCTCATTGGCTAGCTTTAGAAGCCTTGTGGATTGTATTGGTTGGTTTGGCCGCGTTTCTTGGTCATTTGTATCCTGTCTTTTTCCAGTTCAAAGGCGGTAAAGGGGTGGCGACCATGCTGGGTGTGTTGCTGGCACTAAACTTTTGGGCGGGTTTAGCGACGGCGGCTACTTGGTTATTTGTCGCAAAGGTTTTAAAAATCTCATCTTTATCCGCTTTGATCGCCACCTTCTTGGCGCCAATTTATATTTACTTTATTACTCAATCATCGACTGGTGAAGCGGTAATGAGTTGGGTTGGTGTGACAGCGATTATGACGGCGATTTTGTTTTGGCGTCATAGAAGTAATATTGAGCGTTTAATAAAGGGCGAAGAAAGTCTGATTAAATCTAAGTAATTAGGCGCTCGTTATTTCGTTAGATTTGAGTATTCAACTTTAAAGCCACCCAGTTAAAACCAGGTGACTAAGCGTTAACGATTCATTTCGCTATCTGGAGCATCGTTAGGGCGTTGCTGGCGCTGCATTTCACGACGTTCCTCCAATATGCGCTCTCGATATCGGCGAATTTCAGCATCTTCGCGAAACTCGCCCGACCGTCCTTGTGGGCCTTTTCCGTCATAAGGTCTTTGCTCACGATGCATTTCACGAGGTTCTTCTCGCATTCGTTCTTGATACTCACGCTGACTTTCGTTCTGATGCATACCGCCAGGGCCGTACGGGCCTTGTCCATCATACATAGGCATGCGGTTTGGACGATCGTTTGGTGAGTTTTGTGCTTGAGCTAACCCAAATGCAAGCGGCAGGGTTAATAATAAGATAAGACGTTTCATGTTGCTCCCTCCTGTTTGGTGGAACCAAAGCGCACCTAAATGTTAGGTTGCTTATCTATTAATTATGCATAAAACAGGCGGGATGTCATTGTTTTCAAAAGAAATCTCTGTTTAAGATTTAGATTGGGTTTAGGTCCTCCAGTGACCAGCGTGCCTTAGCTGCGAAGTTAAGGTCATTATGTTCGCCCGCTAATAGTCGCTGTGCGCCGGCATAGGCAATCATGGCACCATTGTCAGTGCAAAACTCCAAGCGTGGGTAAAAGGCTTGGCCTTTGCGTTTGATCATTAACGCATCCAATTTGGCGCGAATTTCTCGGTTAGCACTCACGCCGCCCGAAACCACAAGCGTGTTTAAGCCTTCTTGTTCTAAAGCGCGTTTGCATTTAATCGTTAGGGTATCGGCTACCGCCAGTTCAAACGCTCGGCAAATATCTGCACGAGTTTGATCATTGTCATCACCTTGAGCTTGCGCCTTATGCCAGGTATTTAAGCTAAAGGTTTTCAAGCCGCTGAAACTCATATCCAAGCCAGGGCGATCAACCATGGGGCGTGGAAATTTATAGCGTGTGGAATCGCCCTGTTGTGCCAGCTTTGACACAATCGGGCCTCCAGGGTAACCCAGCCCTAGCATTTTAGCGGTTTTATCAAAGGCTTCGCCCGCGGCATCGTCAAGTGTGTCGCCTAATAAGCGATAACGGCCAATGCCATCCACTCGTATCAACATGGTGTGCCCGCCTGATACTAGTAACGCAATAAATGGAAAGGAAGGGGGTTGGTCTTCGAGCATGGGTGCGAGTAGGTGACCTTCCATATGATGTACGCCAATGGCGGGGACTTGCCATGCATAAGCTAGGCTACGGGCGATAGCGCCACCAGCTAGCAAAGCACCGATTAAACCGGGCCCGGCCGTATAAGCGACCCCTGAGATTTGGGGTTGACCGGCTTCTTCTAGCGTTTGTAAGATCAGTGGAGTTAATTTACGGATATGGTCGCGCGAAGCCAGTTCGGGCACAACGCCACCATATTCAGCATGCAGTTCAATTTGGCTGTATAAATTATGCGCCAGTAAGCCACGTTGAGTGTCGTAAATTGCAACAGCACTTTCGTCGCATGAACTTTCGATTCCGAGTACAATAAGGGGTTGATGTGAATCCGCCATGCTTTTCCTGTAAATAAATAAAAATTAAGTGGCGATTTTAACAAAATAATTTGCAAATGCGGACGCGCAAAACTATAATCTTGCTCTTTATTGCTGCCAGTCAAGGTTAGCGAACAGAATTTTTCCAATTAAATCAAAGAAGAAGCTTTATGCCAATTGTAAAAGTAAGAGATACAGAACCATTTGACGTAGCTTTACGTCGTTTTAAGCGTGCTTGTGAAAAAGCAGGCGTGTTAACTGAGTCGCGCAAGCGTGAGTTCTATGAAAAGCCTACTTGGGCTAAGAAGCGCATGAAGGCAGCGGCTGTTAAACGTTTAGCTAAGCGTTTGTCTCGTGAACGTCGTCGTTTGAATGGTCGTCCGTTTTAAGACGGCCGGAATAGATTGATGAGCGATTATAAAGCGGGTTTAACCGAAGAAATGAAGCGCTGCATGAAAGCGGGTGAAAAAACTCGCCTGATGGTAGTGCGCGCCATGCTGGCTGCCATTAAGCAGCAGGAAATTGATCAGCAGATCACGTTAGATGATACTCAGGTGTTGGCGGTGTTGGATAAGGCGTTAAAGCAACGTCGTGATTCTTTCACGCAATACACCGAGGCCGGACGTGAGGATTTGGCTGAGCAAGAGGCTTATGAGATTTCGGTAATTCAAGATTTTATGCCACAGCCTTTGACAGAAACAGAAATCGCCCAAATGGTCGCTGATGCTGTTGCTGAGGTCGAAGCAAAAACCATGCAGGATATGGGTAAGGTGATGGCCTTATTAAAACCAAAAATGCAAGGCCGAGCTGATATGGCGGTGGTAAGCCAGAAGATCAAAGCAAGCTTAGCCTAAAAGTACCTCTATTTTAAGTTTAAGCCCGTTCAAAAAACCCGTTAACATTAGGTTGATGGGTTTTTTTGTTTTCGGAAAAGCGTTTTCTTGGATTGTTATGTGGTGGTCATCATGACGTTATTGGCTAGATGAGAGGGGACGGAATGGAATATAAAGGCGCAATTCCTCGCGATTTTATTGATTCGCTGTTATCTCGTGCTGATATTGTTGAGGTCATTAACCAGCGTGTTCCTCTCAAAAAAGCGGGCGCTACTTTTAAAGCTTGTTGCCCATTCCATCAAGAAAAAACCCCGTCCTTTAATGTTAACCCTCAAAAACAGTTTTATCATTGCTTTGGTTGCGGAGCGAGTGGTGACGCACTGAAATTTGTCATGGAGTATGAGGGGTTATCTTTCGTTGAAGCGGTCGAGTCTTTAGCTGCGCAGTTAGGTTTAAATGTGCCGCGGCAGAAACAAACACCACAAGCGGCTAAAAAAATTGAACATGCGCGAGATTTATATGACGTGATGGCGTTGGTCGCCAAGTTTTATCGACAGCAACTGCGCGATCATTCAGCATCCGAGCAAGCTAAAAACTATTTAAGACAGCGCGGCTTAACTTCTGATATTGCTAAAGCGTTTTTAATTGGGTTTGCACCACCAGGGTGGGATAGTTTAGTTTCTGGCTTAAAAGCCGATAAGCAATTGAAGGCTGAGTTGATTGAGCTCGGCATGTTGGTGGAAAAGGACGCTGATAAACTTTATGACCGGTTTCGTAACCGTATCATGTTCCCAATTCGAGATGGGCGTGGCCGCATTGTTGGGTTTGGCGGTCGGGTTTTGAGTTCAGAAGAGCAACCTAAATATTTAAATTCGCCAGAAACTCCAATCTTTCATAAAAGCTATGCGTTATATGGTTTGTATGAGCTGCGCCAAGCACGTCAAAGCTTTGATCATATTATTGTGGTTGAAGGGTATATGGATGTGGTTGCTTTAGCGCAGTTTGGTGTGCGTAATGTCGTTGCTACTTTGGGAACTGCGACCACGGTCGATCATTTGCAGATGTTGTTTCGACAAGTTGATGAAGTCGTGTTTTGTTTTGATGGTGACAGTGCCGGTTTGAAGGCCGCTTGGAAAGCCTTGGAGCTGGCTATGCCAATGATGGAGCAAACTCGCTCGGTAAAGTTTTTGTTTTTGCCCGATGGTGAGGATCCGGATTCGGTGGTGCGAAAAGAAGGCGCGGATGGCTTTAAGTTGAGGGCCCAACAGGCACTAACTTTGTCACAATTTTGGTTGCAAGGCTTGCAAAACCGTTTAAGTGTCCCTATAGAATCACGTGAGGGTCGTCAACAGCTGGTTGCATTGGCGCAACCCTATGTGCAAAGCGCGCAGGGTTTATACCAGTATTTATTAGTAGAGGCGGTGGCCGAGGCCGTCGATTTACCCACCTGGCGTTTAGAAAAACAAATGGGGGTAAAAACTGGATTTTCTCAGTTTAAAACCACAAAACAAGTGACGGCGAATGCTGGACCCGAAGTTTCTCAGGTAATGAGTTTGTCGAAACATTTGGTGTGTATTTTGCTTGTTCGTCCTGGTTGGGCTGCGGCTTTGCATCAAGCTATTGGACGGGCATTGGGGCAGTCTCAGCGTCGGGATGACCGCTTATTGTCTGGTGTGTTGCATCAACTAATGCAAAGTTTTGAAGCCAGTACTGCAGTACGCTGGATGCAGCAAGCCGGTTTTGCAAAGGAATACGAGTTTATCCAGACGCGTCGTTTACCTGAAGACGAAGACGCGTTAAAAGTTATGTTGCAAGAAGCAGCGAATCGCCTGCTGGATGAATTAGAAAAAATGAGTTTAACGCAACAAAGTTTGAGTCGCCAAGCATTGGCGGATTTGCAGGCCTTTTTGGCTGTAAGGCAGTAATTTTAATCGCTAAATTCGAATAGATAACAAAATAATAAGTGGATTTTTTGTTATAATTTAGGGTTCGGTTTTTTGATTTGGTGTCGGGTGTATGACGGCGTCTGTAATCGTTATTTGAGGCAAACATGACAAAAGTAGAAAGAAAGCAACAGTTAATTGACTTGATTGAGCGTGCCAAGGATTTGGGCTACCTCACCTATGCGGATGTAAGCGACGTTTTGCCGGATGATATCGAAGAAGATCAGCTCGGACAAGTTCTGACGATTCTAACCGATTTTGGTATTCAATTATTTGACTCGGCACCAGAAGAAGACGAACTGATCACCAAAGAAGGCGGTGCGTTTGATGAGGCGGCGGCTGAGGCCGCGATTTTAGCTTTGGCAGAAGTCGACTCTGAATTTGGTCGTACCACTGATCCTGTCAGAATGTATATGCGTGAGATGGGTTCGGTTGAACTCTTAACCCGCAAAGGCGAAATTGATATCGCCAAGCGCATCGAATCAAATATTCGTGACATGTTGGATTCTTTATCGAAATACCCGATGTGCGCAGAAAAAATTCTAAAAACCTTTAAAAAGATGGATAACGGTGAAGGTAAAGTGGCCGACGTTATCCAAGGATTTATTGACCCTACCGACCTTGAAGAGGTGGCGGTTGAAGACCTGAATGCGGACTCAGATAACAACAGCGAACCCAAAGATGATTCAATCGATCCGGCTCTAATCGAAGCTTTTTTAGCCACGCTTGAAAAGTTACACCGTGACGCGGTTAAGGCCGAAGATCAGCATGGTTCAGGTGACCCTAAGGCTAAGAAAAAACGTGAGTTGGTAGTGGATCACTTGCGCACCGTACGTTTGACCCCTTTATTTACCAATGGCGTGATCCGCGATATTAAGTCAAAAATTGCCGCGATTCGCGAACAAGAACGTGTAATCGTCAACGGTGTCGTTCGTAAAGCAGGTGTGGCGCGTAATAAATTTTTAGAAATTTTTGTCGAATCCGAATCCAGTGCTGATTTAGTTGATCGTTTAATTGAAGCAAATCCTGCCAAATCGTCAGTGCTTGAAGAATTACGTACCGAAATTAAACGCGCTCAAAAACGTTTAGCCTTGATTGAAAAAAATGAAAAAATGGGTATCACCTATTACAAGAAGGTTTACAAGGATCTGAGTAAGTCTGAAAGCTTAGCGCGTGCCGCCAAGCGTGAGATGATTGAAGCCAACCTGCGTTTGGTTATCTCGATTGCGAAAAAGTACACTAACCGTGGTTTACAATTCTTGGATTTGATCCAAGAAGGTAACATCGGTTTGATGAAGGCCGTCGACAAGTTTGAATACCGTCGTGGTTATAAGTTCTCCACCTATGCAACTTGGTGGATTCGTCAGGCGATCACCCGTTCGATTGCTGACCAAGCACGTACCATCCGTATTCCGGTGCATATGATTGAGACTATCAATAAACTTAATCGTATCCAGCGCCAGTTGCTACAAAAAATGGGGCGTGAACCGACTCCGGAAGAACTGGCCGAAGAAATGGAAATGCCAGAAGACAAGATTCGTAAAGTGATGAAAATCGCCAAAGAACCGATTTCGATGGAAACACCGATTGGTGATGATGAAGATTCCTCACTCGGTGATTTTATTGAAGATTCAAATATTTTATCCCCATCGGACTCAGCGGACCAAGAGGGCATGAGTGAAACCGTTCGTGAAATGCTCAGTACTTTAACGCCGCGTGAAGCTAAGGTATTACGTATGCGTTTTGGTTTGGGTATGAACACGGATCATACCTTGGAAGAAGTGGGTAAACAGTTTGATGTCACGCGTGAGCGAATTCGTCAAATCGAAGCCAAAGCGTTACGTAAACTTCGTCACCCAAGTCGTGCTGAGCGTTTACGCAGCTTCTTGGATAACTAAGTCCCGTTTACATCCCCGCAAAACCCGCTATAATAAGCGCACTTAAACCACCAGGCCTGGTGGTTTAAGTTTTATACCTTCCTTTAAAGGGCCCCTAGCTCAGTTGGTTAGAGCACACGACTCATAATCGTTAGGTCCCCGGTTCAAGTCCGGGGGGGCCCACCATTAAAATCAATAAGTTACATGTTCTTTTGTCTTTTTCTTTTGTCTTTTAATTTTTTTTGTAGCATATATGTAGCAATCTTAATATTAGTTTTGTTAGTATTTGCACTATAATGAAAATTAATAAATCTTGCGGAAGAAATTTAGATGTACTACTTTTATGGCAAATCCCAAAAAGGCAAAAATAAATCTAACAATGATGATTTTTTTTGTGTTAACAGTGCTGTTGAACAGTTACAGAGCCATAAATCACAAACTATAAAGCGTGATTTTGTTTTTGCACTAGCCGATGGTGTAGGAGGAGTTTATGCGGGGGGCAAAGCTGCTGAATATTTGACCCGGGAAATTAGCAAGAAGAGTAAAGGCTTATCTCATGCATTATTATTAAATATTATTGAGCGAGTTCATGCTTACTTAAAAAAAGAATATTGCCTAGCTGCACAAACCGTTTTTACGGCAGCTCTATGTAAAAATGGAAAGATTTCTTTGTATCATGTGGGGGACTGTAGAGCTTATAAAATTACTAAAACGGATATAGTTCAGCTAACCAATGACCATACATTTGTACAAGATTTAATTAATAGTGGTCTTATTGGAGAGGAGATGAAAAACTCTCATCCAAAGAAAAATTTAATTAAACAAGCATTAGGTGGTGACAATGAAATCTCGGTTGATGTTTATCATAACCTGTTGGAGCCTGGTGAGAGGTTAATATTAACCTCTGATGGGGTTCATGATTATTTATCAGAGCAGGAGATTTTAGATGTGTTTAAATCGTCCAATAATATACAAAAAAATATTGAACAACTAATTCGAGTCGCATTTGAAAATGGCTCAAAGGATGATATAACAGCAGTTGGTGTCCGTTGTGTTTAGAGCCAATTTCTGCTTAATTTTGCTCCTAGCTCTTTAGAAAGCTTTTGTACAGATGTAATATTGTCTATTGCAATATCTTCAAAGGACCTATCGTTCTTTCGAATCCCTTTTTTTCTAAAACTTCTTGAAAAATTATATGCATTTTCTAGAAGTTCTAAATGGAAATTTTTGGTGTCTTCAAATGAGCTTTTTGTGGAGAGTTGGCACTGTTTTTTTAGCTCAGTTAGGTAATGTCTGAATGCCAAACCTTCATCAAATCCTGAGTCTGATGGAGATGATGCTTTAAATAATTTTTCTATATATTGATTACTGCGACCATAAGGTTTCAATTCATCTAAAAAACCGTTTCTATGGGCAAGCTCTAAATCACTTAGTTTATATTCCGATAACGCCTGAGGGCAGTAATACCATAAAGATCTTCTGCTGACTGAGCCCTCTTCTGGGGCGTCAAATTTTTCAGCGTTAAAGGCCCGAACATTTAAAAAATTTCCTGAAGCTATTGCATCAGCGTTTGAACATGCCAGACTCAGCATTTGGTGATTGCTATACCCTACAATCACCACTTTATTTGTTAGCTTTAATCCCGCTACTAACAATCCTAAATTTTCCATCCAGATTACATTTTTTTCTAGATAAGAGCCTTCTGGAACTAAATAAAAACCATCTACGTCCCATTGTTTAGAGGTTTCTATAAGCAATTCGATGGCAGTTTCATCTAAAAGTACATTTTTATTTAAAGCTAAAGTTATGTATCTAGGTTTGTCTGTGAAAATTTGTGAGGCTGCATGTATAAATATATCTTGTACCCTTAACCAATGCTTGTCAACGGCTTCACAAGCTACTGAAGGGATTATGTATGCATACGTGAGCGCATCATTGTTTAGATCTTTGATGAATTTCAATTGTTTGCTGATGTAAGTTTGGTCGGTAAGTTGAATGGTCACAAAATCTTCAAACCAATGGGTATGATTCGTTAATTTTTTGTGGTTCGCTCTAGGGTTGTAGTATTGGGGATCAAATAACGTTTTACCATTCAGCTTAGATAAGCTTTTTGAAAATTTTTCTATTTGTTGTATTGTTAAATCTCTAGGGCTGATAATAACAGTGCCTTCGCCCCATTCCTCAATCAGCTTTTTGCTGTGTCCCATCATTCCATGACCAAACTGAATAAATAAATCCATAAATAACCTTTTTACTTATTGGGATAAAATTTCATTGAGCCAAGATACTGCCTCCTTAGCTGAGTCAGGTCTTCTGCTTTGAAATTTATTCATACAGCAATGAATTAACTCATTGATTTTGTTATGAGTATCATTCGCTATATCTGGTAAGGGTGTGTAGATTCCCATATCAATTTTTCTTGTAATTTGAGCAAGGTTTAACCCAGGTTCACAAAATGCTTTATTTCCAGTTATCATTTCATATGCGATAACAGCAGATGAAAATAAATCGGTTCTACTATCGATTTTATCCTTCTCATTATCTATCTGCTCAATGGGTGCATAGCAAGGTGTATGAGGCCCATAAGGGTCACTTGTGTTAGTAATCGATTCTTGATCCAACGCTCTAGCTATTCCGAAATCAAGAAGATAGTAATCTCCATTAATACCTCTAATTATATTGTCTGGTTTTATATCTCTATGAACAAGCCTTTTTTCTTCTAAAATGGATATAGCATTAGAAATATCTTTTAAGAATTTAACAACCTCTTCATAAGGAATGGGGGATGCTGAAGCAATATAATCTTTTAGGCAAACACCTTCAATAAAGCTCTCGATTATGAATGCGTATTCAATACCATCGCAACTTAAACTACCATCTTGATGGACTGTTGGGCTATTAAAACCAGAGCATTCTTTAGCTATGTTAAGTTCTCGTTGAATTCTTTGAATGTCTTGATCTGGTTTGATAATTTTTAGTACTACAGTTCCCCATTGCTCAGATGAGGCGCTATATACATACTTCTGACCGCCAACTTTTAATTCTCTAATATCAGTTAACTCCAATCCATCAAAACATTTAATATTCATATAACTTACACTGCTCTAGTTAAGTGTCTTCCGACCCATTCGTTAAACATCCATGACATATAGTTTGTAGGTAGCTTCTGCCTTTCTGCTTTATTAATTTTGACTAAGTGACCACTGTTTAAACTATACAACCCAATACCTGATGTCCTAAATTTCTCGATGGTTTTTGATTGAGGTTGCTTAATTTGAGACAGAGCGTAGGACTCAGATGCAAACCACTTATTTATGTGTGCCTGAGAATGTAGTTTGTTCCATTGCCCAATTTTTGCTTCAATTGAGGTTAATCGTTTTATATAGAAGGAGTCCTTAAGGGGAAGAGCTTTCCATTTTTGATCATTTCGTGTAATTAATTTTGCATCATAAAGATGTTCTAATGATTGGATAATTTTTTTATTACTAAAGTTGGTTTTTGTTAAGAGGTTTGCTGCATTGCCACCATTTAAAGCTCTTAAATTTTGCAGAATTTTTATGTCACTTTCAGTAATTTGGCTTCTTAATTCATTCCATGTATCGATTATTTTGGGGGAGTACTCAGCGATCACTAAATCGGGATAACAGTTCATTACCATTGGCTCGATGAATATAGCTAGCTTGTTCTCTTTATGCTTAAAAGATTTGCAGGTTTCATCAATGAATTGATGAACCAAGTCTAGTTCAGGTCCTGGTGTAGGGCTTCTGCTTTTAAAGCCGATAGCGCAGCCATTCTTAATAATTTGTACTTGATTCAAAATTTAAACCTCATTAATGGGTATGTTTACGTACTATTATGCGTAATATATTGCTAAGGATAAGTCAAAACATATTATGATATCAAGTTAAATTTAAGGTCGTACAGTTATTGACAGAACTCCAAGTTAAAGCATGGTGCTTGCCTGTAAGCTAGCTTTGTCCACTTCAAATGTCGCGTGATGAATTTCAGGCCAGAGCTTAAAATTCCCTTGATCGTTTTTAAGGGTTCTTCGTCATAATGGCTTTGCTTGAGTTCACCTGTGCTGACATCCATTTCAAACTCATATAGTGGTCTTGCTAGTTGTTCGTTACGTTTAACGAATACACCGCCCATAAGTTGAACATATTTTTGCCAATCGGACCTATCAGCCGCTTCTCTCAATTCGTTAAGGCTTTTGTTATCTTTCGTTTGAAAGTCTTTTAAGCGTCGTGCTTCACGCCATACGGATACCGAGGGGCCGCCTAGTTGTTGAAACTGTCTAATCCCCCAGCATGATGCCCAAGCATTCACTCTTTCAGCACTGGTTGCGGCGTTTTCGCCGTAAGAGTCATGCTCAATATCTGCCCCATCAATATTTTTAGAGATGTATTTTGCTATGTAGCCGGTTGCTGATCCTTTTTTGGGGTCTATTTTCGTAAACGAGCAACGGTGTTGTTTTGCTCCACGTTCATCAGGGTCTTCAAGTAAGGCATAGTGTTGAATAATTTCCGTTAACGGTTTTGCTTCGTTAACGTTAACGAAAAGCAAGATATGCCAGTGAGGGGTTCCGTCGTGATGGGGTTCAGCTACTCTAAAGCCATAAAATCTTATTTGGCTTCTGTCCAAGCTTGCTCTTATTCTTTGCCATACATTGTTTAGATAAGCTTGAGCATCTAGAGGTGTAAATCCGCCCCAGTTTGGGTTTTCATGTCCTGTTTTGCTAAATGAACGGTGGTATTTAGATGGGCAACTTAACGTTACGAATAAAGCTTCATGCCCTAGTGCTTGAGAAGTTTCTTCAAACCCTCTAATTCGCACCATTAACTCAGCTTTCCTGATCTTTGGGTTCGAAACGCTTTTGTCTGAAAGCTCCTTTAATGTAAAAACCTGTCCAAGTTCGTTACTCAAAAAAGTAGATGACATGGATTTGTCCACTTCCCCATTAGTGAAACACTGGTAAAGTAGAGTTTTCTAGTTTTACTCGATAAGCTGCCGGTGGCAGATTACCCAGACTTTCATGGGTGCGTTCTTCGTTATAATCTAACCGCCAGAACCAAGCCATCTCCCTA
>NZ_DATCSL010000100.1:0-1513 GCF_036568485.1 Thiomicrospira sp. | reverse complement strand
AAGTATTTGCAATATTGGAGCCACCGATTGCGATTATTAAGCCACCGATTGCCATTTTGAAGCCGCCGATTGCAATAATGGAGTGGTCAGACACGATATTGAGGTGGTCGGACTCGATTTTGTCTATTCCTGAAATAACTTGACAGATTTTTGGGCATAAAACCTCAAAAAGATGGAACAACAAAAAACAATTAGTAAATCAGAAAAGCGTTGGCTAATACGTGAGATTGAATCTGGCCGAATGAGCCTTTCAGAAGCCAGGCAGCATATCGCCCCGGTGTATAAGGATCCGGGCAGGCAAATTCTATATTGGCAGAAGCAGTTTTCTTCGGACATAATATTAACTTTACCCGTTATGACCGAAAGAGAAAAACAAAAGCTCCAGGCCCTTCAAAAGCGATTGAAAACCCTGGAAAAACAACTGGAAGATGCCCAGATGAAAAACATCGCCCTTGAAACGATGATAGACCTGGCCGAAGAGCAGTTGAGAATACCGATACGAAAAAAATCTGGGCCCAAACAGTAAATCAGCTCAGGCAGTTTTACCCGCACAAAGGCATAGGGTATTACTGTTCGCTGTTTGGGCGCAGCCGCCAGGGCTGGTATGAGCAACTTCAACACAAACAACAGCAGCACATGGCAGATACCATAGTACTGAAACTGGTGGGCGAAATCCGCCAGCAGCTTCCCCGTGCAGGCGTTCCAAAGCTACACCACATGCTCCAGGAAACGCTAAGGGAACATGGTATTAAAATGGGCAGGGATGCACTATACCACCTATTAGGCGAACATGGCTACCTGCTTCGCTACCGAAGGCGAAAACCCTATACCACCAACAGCAACCACCAGTACAAAAAATATCCGAACCTTATCCGCGATATTGCCTACCTCACCACGGCCGGGCAACTTTGGGTAAGCGACATCACTTACCTGCGCTTAAAAGAAAAGTTTGCCTACCTGAGTATTGTCACCGATGCCTATTCGCACAAAATCATCGGCCACTGCCTGTATCCGACATTGCACAGCACTGGGCCCATCAATGCACTGCTGATGGCAGCCCGCTCAAAACGGCAGCAAAGCCTCATCCACCATTCAGACCGTGGTTCGCAATACTGCTGCTCAGAATACGTCCACATCCTTCAGCACTATAACATACGCATCTCCATGACCGAGCAGGGCGACCCTTACGAAAACGCTATTGCTGAAAGGGTAAACGGAATATTAAAGGGTGAATTTTTATTAAATAAAACCTTTTCCTCGTTTTCCCATGCCGAACAACAAGTGAACGATGCAGTTGAAAAATACAACCACCTTCGCCCACATGCCAGTTGCGACAACCTTACCCCAGGCAAAGCTCATTACTACAATGGAATCTTAAGGAAACGCTGGAAAACACAAGCACAGCACCAGGAATTATTAAACACTTAAACCGTACAAAATGAAAAACAAAGAACCGCCTGTAAACCATTTTCAGTAATAAAGAAAAAGCTTGTCAAGCTGTTTCAGGAATAAA
>NZ_DATCSL010000099.1:0-5602 GCF_036568485.1 Thiomicrospira sp. | reverse complement strand
TTTTAGTCCCGCATCCGATTCTTTAAGAATGGCGATGATTTGGGTTTCGGTAAATCGTGATTTCTTCATATCGGTCTCCTGCGTTAATGATCGCAGAAAACTCTATTTATCGTTGTCTCATTTTAGGGGAAGTGGACAGATAACCTCAGTGTGTACTTCAAATACCCTGAGTATATCCGACGGGTGATTTACACGACCAACGCGATTGAAGCGGTGCATCGCCAATTCCGTAAACTGACCAAAACCAAAGGTGGTTTTCCCAACGAAAATAGCTTGTTGAAGCTACTGTATGCTGGCATACTCAACGCGTCAAAAAAATGGACGATGCCGGTTCAGAACTGGAACCTTGCCTTGTCTTAGTTGGCCATCCACTTCGAGGGACGACTAGACAAGGTGTTGGATATTTAGAAAACTAGGGTGACACAGAATTTTGAACGCTCTCACGCTTGCAACGAGATCGGCTCTAATGGCGTATTTGGTCTGATGTGTTCGGCTAACTAGACTCGTCATAAAACTCCATAAAGCAACTCCCCACAGTTTATACATTTAAGCTATTGACCTACACCACAATAAATTGCCCCATCATTCCAGCATCTTCATGTTCCAAAATATGGCAATGGTACATATAAGCATCAGATGAACTTGAATAAGGGCCTGTCGGCAGCAATATTTTTACCGTTTCATCCTTATGAACGGTTACAGTATCTTTTAATCCCAATTCCCATGAAAGTGGAGGCTTTCCATTCCTTTCAAGCACTTTGAATTGTGTGTTATGTACATGAAAAGGATGGTGCATCATCGAAGGGTTTTGCAGTTCCCAGATTTCAAAGGTGTTTACTTTGAGTGTTTCGTTAACGACATTCATATCCCAGCTTTGCCCATTGATAGATAAGCCACCGTTACCAAACATCATTTGAGGCCCCATTTGCATTTCTAAATTCATTTTTCTAGTTTGGGCGACTGCTTGATTAGACCAATCTGGAAGCAGAACAAGTTGGCTAAGAGTTTTAGCTTTAACCCGTTCCGAGTGTCTAGGATCGACATGCATTAAATCGAATGTTTGATCTAAGTTTCCACGAACCATGCCTCTCATCATACCCATTGATAGGTTTCCGTAACCTTTAACTGTACGCAGAGATATGGACTTTCGATCAGATAAATCAACAATGATTTCCGCTCGTTCAGATGGTGCCAAACGCACTCTATTAGTAGTGATGGCTTGGCTCAAAAGGCCGCCATCAGTGGCAATTAATTCAAATGTTCTTAAATCAGAAAAAACCAGATCATAAAATCTCGCATTAGACGCATTGTGTAGGCGGAGGCGAATGCGGGTTTTCTCAGGTTCCAGTACAGAATTAGCAACTCCATTAACTAGCATTACGTTACCATGCATTCCTTGCATTTTATTCATGCGCTGATTGTTGTAGTAGAATTCACCGGCTTCATCAAATGAACGATCCATTATGATGACAGGATAATCATCAACGCCATATTCATGCGGTAGGTTTAATGCTTTATCACGTTCCTCATCAATAATTTGCATTTGTCCACCAAGGCCCTTCCAGACTTGCTCACCGGTTTTATGGTGAGTATGAGAGTGATAAAAAAGAGTGGATGGGTCATTAATCACTTTCCATTCAGCATTCCAAGTTTTGTTAGGAGCGATTTCTTGATGCGGCCCTCCGTCCTCACTAGCTGGCAGAATCATCCCGTGCCAATGCAATGCAACAGGTTCATTGAGTTGATTATTGACTTGCATTTTTACGGTTTGCCCTTTTTTCATTTGAAGGACGGGGGCAAGGAATGATTGATTGATACCTAATGTCTGAGTTGTCGTGTCAGGCAGGATACGGGTTTCACCTTGTTGAATATTTAATTTAAATACTTGCTTTCCTTGAATACTTTCTCCTGTTTCAACAGGTGGTAAATTGAATGTGCGTAATGGAAATTTTACGGATAGAAAATCTGAATCAGCAAAAGATTTAGCACTTATTCTAGAACTATTTAAGCCTGTTACAATTCCTGCTGCCGAGGCAAATCCCTTAGTAATAAAGTCACGCCTTTTCATAGTGTTCTCCTTACTTTAGACCGCCACGGTTTAGCCAAGCCTGGTAAATTTCATCAGACCAAAAATTTTGGAAATAAGCAATCGCCTGCAATCGCTCGGTTTGCGATAACTTATCTTCGAATCCTGGCATAGTGCCTCCCAAAGGAATGCCACCATAGACAATGGTACGATTGAGAATTTTTAAAGGGTGATGCCAAGCGTGCGCGGAACCATTTAAAGGTGGTGCTGGGTATTTGCCATTATCCAGAGTTTGTTTCCAATCTTTCACCAGACCTTGAGCCTGATCTCCGTGGCATGCTGCACAATTGGCTAAGAATACTTTTTTACCCATTTGTACATCTGTAGTTGAATACCATCGTTTTGTTGTTGCTTTTTCAGAATAAACGGTACTGTTATTAGCACTACTAGTGTCATTTTCTGATGATTGAGATTGTGTGTTTGTATCTGTACAAGCAGACAATAAAGTAGTACTTAAAAGAATAAACAAGTATTTCATACAATTTCCTTAGACTTGTTTAAGTTAAGGAAGCTTTAGTTTCTACAGCCTCCTTAACCGAATAAAAAATTAGAACCAGAAACGAACCCCTGCGACTAAGCTGGTTTCTTGTTCCTTACCGCCTTCAGTCTTGACATAGTCTGCAGTTGTGCCAAAGAATTGGTTGTAGGTTAAACCAATATAAGGCGCAAATTTACGGGTGATTTCGTAACGCAAACGTAAGCCTATATTTAGGTTGGATAACCCCGAACCTTTGCCCATTTTTTCGTTATCAAAAGAATATGCACTTAGCGCAATACTAGGCGTTAAAATCAGCTTTTGAGTGAATAACGCCTCATATTCCGATTCTAAACGAATCCCTAGGCCATCAGAGTTTGCCAATAAAAGTGCATTGGTTTCAAAGAAGTAGGGAGCAAGACCTTGCAGACCAATAGCAGCCCAGGTTTGGTTGGCTGCAGGTGTCGTGTCATAAGCCAATCCCAGTTGTAAATCCCAAAATTTTTCGATTGGCTTTGAATACAGCAGTTGGTTTTCGGATTCTGTTTTTCCCTGAACGCTTTCACCTTCGGACTTGAGGTATAACTTATGCCAGTCTTTACCTACCCATGCGCTTGCCGCCCAAGCTGTCGGGTTGTTTTCCTGATTGCTTATTTCCAGGTTATCCACGATTAAAGAGGCCAGTAATGGATCTCTTTCGCCGCCCGCTTGGGCAATCCCTGTAATTAAGGTTGTTGCAAAAAATGCTTGAATCAAAATAGAAACTGGTTTTTGAATTAGATTTTTCATGATTTCATTCCTTTTATTTCACCGGTTATCGAATTTGTACGCGTCTAAACATGCCCATCATGTGATAGAGCATGTGGCAGTGGAATGCCCAATCACCTCGCGCATCCATCGTCACGCGGTAACTGATTTTCGCGCCCGGTTGTACGACTATCGTATGCTTTCTCGGAATATGATTTTCATCCCCGGTTTCTAAATCACTCCAGACACCATGAAGGTGCATAGGGTGATTCATCATCGTATCGTTAATAAATGTGATACGAATTCGTTCACCGTATTCGAACTTTAACGGCGGTGCTTCATCAAAAGGAATACCATCAATCGACCACATATAACGCTCCATATTCCCAGTTAGGTGCAGAACGAGTTCTTTGCTTGGTTTTGGTTCATGACGGGTCGGGTAGAGGTTTTTAAGGTCGGCATAGGTCAGAACCCTGCGACCGTTATTTCGCAACCCTACGCCCGGATCATCTAAACGATACTTGGCCCCCATAGCACGCATATCAATTTGTGGCCCCTCTTTTCTAGGCACCTCCATTTGTGGAAGTTGAGGATTCATATCCATTGGAATCACAGCTGAATCCAAATCAACATTCATTGCCTGTGCATTGTGAGAGTGTTTGGAGTGGTCAACGTCACTTACATCCATGCCCATTTTCATTTTTTCCATCGCTAACGCGTGGCTGTAATCAGGGGTCTCATGTGCCATTGGCGCATTATGATCGGAATGACCATCAGAGTGATTATTCATCGAATTCATGTCGTGTCCCGAGCGATCCATGCTGTTATTGTTCATTGAACCCATATCGTGACCGGAGTGATCCATGCTGTTGTTGTTCATTGAACCCATATCGTGACCAGCATGCCTCATACCTTCCATGTCACCATGATCCATCCCCATATCGGTCATTGTGAGAATCGGTAACGGATCCATTTCGGGTGTCTCAGCAATCTGATTAGCATCCGTAGTTAATGAACCGATGGCATAACCTGTTCGGTCAATGGATTGTGCAAAAATGGCATAAGATGTTTGTTTTGAATCCGGTTCGACGATGACGTCATAGGTTTCTGCCACACCGATTCTGAATTCATCCACCTCTACAGGTTGAATGAGGTTCCCATCGGCAGCAATGACCGTCATTTTGAGCCCTGGAATGCGAACATCAAAAAATGTCATCGCGGCGGCATTAATAAAACGTAGACGAACTTTTTTGCCAGACTCAATTTGTGCACGCCAGTGAGCGTTAGGAGATAGGCCGTTCATCAGATAGGTGTAGGTTGCACCGGAAACGTCAGACAAATCGCGATCTGTCATTCTCATGGTGTTCCACATTTTTCTATTTTCCCAAGCTTTGGCAAAGCCCATTTCGCTGACTTCGTTAAAAAAGTCACCAACGGTTCTCTGACCAATATTGTAGAAATCTCCCATTTTTTTCAGGTTGGCATAGATGGTCTCTGGTGCAGTATCAGACCAATCAGAAAGCTGTACAACGTAGTCATAATCCGATTGCGCAGGTTCACTTTCTTTGGGAAGGATGACAATTGCGCCGTATACGCCAGTCTGTTCCTGGTATGCGGAGTGGCTGTGATACCAGTAAGTACCGGTTTGTTGAATAGTGAATTGATAAGTATAAGTTTCACCGGGTTTGATTCCATTAAAACTGAATCCAGGAACACCGTCCATGTTGGTTGGCAAGATGAGTCCATGCCAGTGAATAGATGAATCCACATCCAGTTCGTTTTTAACTCTTAAGGTGACGGTATCGCCTTCTCTGAATACCAATGTAGGGGCTGGAAGTGAGCCGTTGACCAAGGTTGCCACGCGTGTTTTGCCTGTGATATTGACGCGTTTTTCTGCAATGGTTAAATCAAACTCAGTCCCACTTAAAAGAGATTGTCTTGGGTAAAATTTCTCTGTGTTGTTTGAGATAAACTCATTGTTGGCTAAAGCTCGGGGAATTTGAGTCCCCAGTGCAGCCGCTGTTGAGGCTACAGTAACGCCTTTCACAAATTGACGACGTGATAGTTGAGTATTTTGAATATTAGTCTTCATGATCTAACTCCTTAAAAACAAAAGTAAAAACTACAATTTAATGTTTCGCAAATTCATAAAATGTACTGGTCAAGCAATTTCGGACACATCCCGTTTATAATTTTCATACTCAATAGGACTCATGTCACCATTGCTCGTATGAAGCCTTTCTAAGTTGTAATAGCGCATATACGCTTTCACATCGTCAATCATATGCTCATGG
>NZ_DATCSL010000098.1:0-15385 GCF_036568485.1 Thiomicrospira sp. | reverse complement strand
GTAGGCGCGTGACTCACCACCAAACTTCTTACCTTGCACAATGGTTAGCGCCGCTGTCAATGTAGTTTTACCATGGTCAACGTGACCAATCGTGCCTACGTTTACATGTGGCTTGTTACGTTCAAACTTAGCTTTTGCCATTTTAAAAACCCTCTAAATTAAAATTAAGAACCTTTTTTCGCTTTTGCGATAATTTCTTCTTGAACAGATGATGGTGCATCTGCATATTTTTTGAATGTCATGCTATAACTAGCACGTCCTTGAGTTAATGAGCGCACATTAGTCGCATAACCAAACATTTCTGACAAAGGAACTTCTGCCTTCAATTGCTTACCTGTTGGAATATCTTCCATACCTTGAATCATACCGCGGCGTCTATTAAGGTCACCCATAACATCACCCATGTACTCTTCTGGCGTAACAACCTCTACAGCCATAATCGGTTCTAAAATGACAGGTTTTGCATTTTGCACACCATTCTTAACACCCATTGAAGCCGCGACTTTAAAAGCCATTTCATTCGAGTCTACATCATGGTAAGAACCGTCAAATACCGTCACCTTAACATCAACCACTGGGTAGCCAGCAATAACACCGTTCTCTAACTGCTCTTTTGCACCTTTTTCAACGGCTGGGATATATTCACGTGGAACAACACCACCAACAATAGCATTGACAAAAGTGAACCCTGTACCAGGTTCTTGAGGCTCAATACGAAGTACAACATGACCATACTGACCACGACCACCTGACTGACGAACAAACTTACCGTCTGCTTCCACAGATTGCTTGATTGTTTCACGGTAGGACACTTGAGGGGCACCAACGTTAGCTTCAACGTTAAACTCGCGTTTCATACGATCCACAATGATATCCAGATGCAACTCACCCATACCAGAAATAATTGTTTGCCCAGTCTCTTCATCTGTACGAACACGGAAAGAAGGATCTTCAGCAGCAAGCTTTTGAAGTGCAATCCCCATTTTTTCCTGGTCGGCTTTGGTTTTAGGCTCAACAGCTATCGAAATAACAGGCTCAGGAAATTCCATACGCTCAAGTGTAATCTTGTTATCTAGATCGCAAATTGTATCGCCAGTTGTCACGTCTTTAAGACCTACAACACAACCGATATCACCCGCGCGGAACTCTTTAACTTCTTCACGAGAATTTGCATGCATCTTAATCAAGCGGCCTGCTCGTTCTTTTTTACCCTTAACCGGATTATAAACAGAATCACCAGAGCTAATAACACCAGAGTAAACACGAACAAATGTTAGCGTTCCAACAAAAGGATCCGTCATGATTTTAAATGCTAAAGCAGCAAACGGCTCATCGTCTGATGACTTTCGACTCGCAGGCGACTCATCCTCTAAAACACCTTCAATTGCAGGAACGTCCATTGGAGATGGGAAATACTCGATAACAGCATCTAACAAGGCTTGTACACCCATGTTTTTGAAGCTAGAGCCACAAAACATTGGGATAATTTCATTGTTAATACAACGCATACGAATGCCTTGCTTAACCTGCTCTTCAGAAAGCTCACCATCATTTAGATAGGCGTCCATGAATTCTTCATTAGCTTCAGCAGCTGACTCGACCAATTCTTCATGATACTTTTGACACTCTTCTAGCATATCTGCTGGAATATCTTCATAAGTAAAAGTCATACCTTGAGAGTCTTTATCCCAGTAAATAGCTTTCATTTTGACAAGGTCAACTACACCTTTAAATTCATCTTCTGATCCAATCGGCAATTGCATTGGCACTGGGTTTGCGCCTAGACGTGTCCTAACCTGCTCAACAACTCGTAAAAAGTTAGCACCGGCACGGTCCATTTTATTGACATAACCCATTCTTGGCACGCCATATTTGTCAGCCTGACGCCATACAGTTTCAGACTGAGGCTCCACACCGCCCACAGAACAGAACGCTGTAACCGCACCATCTAATACACGAAGTGAACGCTCAACTTCAATTGTGAAGTCAACGTGCCCAGGTGTATCAATAATGTTAATTTGGTGCTCTGGGAATTGCTTAGCCATACCCAACCAAGTACAAGTAGTAGCAGCAGAAGTGATGGTAATACCACGCTCTTGCTCCTGCTCCATCCAGTCCATGGTTGCACCGCCATCATGCACTTCGCCAATTTTGTGTGAACGTCCTGTATAAAACAAAATACGTTCTGTAGTTGTTGTTTTACCAGCATCGATGTGCGCCATAATACCGATATTACGGTAGCGCTCTAAAGGGGTTTTACGTGCCACTTTACTAACCTTTTACTTTGATGTATTGAAACGATAAAGGCCCCAAAGGGCCTTGTCAGATACTACCAACGGAAATGCGAGAATGCCTTATTGGCCTCTGCCATTCTATGAGTATCTTCCTTCTTCTTGATTGCAGAACCGCGATTATCAAGGGCATCATTTAACTCACCTGCCAATCGAAGCATCATGCCTTTCTCACTGCGCTTACGTGCAGCTTCAACAATCCAACGCATTGATAACGCCATTTTTCTTTCTGGACGCACTTCGACCGGTACTTGATAGGTTGCACCACCAACACGGCGTGACTTCACTTCAACTAGAGGACCTACATTTTCTAGTGCTTCTCTTAGCAATGAAGCATGCTCTCCGCCCTTACGACGCTCAACTACTTTATCCAAAGCATCATAAACGATCTTTTCAGCAACTGCTTTTTTACCACTCACCATAATCATGTTAACAAATTTTGTTAACGTCACATCACCAAACTTAGGATCTGGTAACACCAATCTTTTTGGTATCTCTCTTCTTCTTGCCATTCTTACATCTTCCGGTTTAGGAAATTAAATTTGCTAACGCATGTTAAAAGGTTTTATTTACCTTTTGGGCGTTTAGCACCGTACTTAGAACGACCTTGTTTACGCTCATTTACGCCAGAGCAGTCTAATGCACCGCGAACTGTATGATAACGTACACCAGGCAAATCCTTAACACGCCCACCACGAATCAAAATTACCGAGTGCTCCTGCAAGTTGTGACCTTCACCACCAATATAGGTTGAAACTTCAAAACCATTAGTTAAACGAACACGCGCAACTTTACGCAAGGCTGAGTTAGGCTTTTTAGGGGTTGTTGTGTATACGCGCGTACAAACACCGCGACGCTGTGGACAAGACTCCAAAGCAGGTACGGCTGATTTTTTCATTTTGTCTTTACGCGGCTTACGAACCAACTGGTTTATTGTAGCCATTAAAACTTTCTCCAAAATTTGAGTTTTAACTCATTCACCTAAAATAAATTGTGGGCTCCTTGCCCACAAATAAGGTTTCAGAATTTTAGTGATGCAACAAGCATATGTCAAGCAATAACTTGTTGAATTTTATTTATTTAAAGCTCGGAATCTTCTGGTTCCATGACGCGATCATCAATAACCGGCATCTCTTCCAAAATATCTTCGCTCACGCTTTCCTCTTCATAATCGTTCTGAATAAACGCACGCAGCTCACCATCAACAATATCGCTGGCTTTCTTGCGAGCTTGATGATAAGCAAAACCAGTACCTGCAGGAATTAAACGTCCAACAATTACGTTTTCCTTCAAACCAACGAGCGTATCACGCTTACCACTTACCGCTGCTTCGGTTAGAACACGGGTAGTTTCTTGGAATGAAGCGGCTGAAATAAACGACTCAGTCGCTAGTGAGGCTTTGGTTATACCGAGAAGGACACGCTCAAAGCTTGCTTCTACTTTACCTTCCGCTCGCATCTTTTCATTCAATTCCAAAACACGAGCATATTCAGTTTGCTCACCCTTAATAAGACCCGTATCACCAGCGGCACGTATTTCAACCTTACGCAACATTTGACGAATAATCGCCTCAATATGCTTATCGTTAATACGCACGCCTTGTAAGCGATAAACGTCTTGAACTTCATCAACAATGTATTCAGCTAGACGTTCAACACCTAGTAGGCGAAGGATATCATGTGCATTTGAATTACCTTCAACAATAATATCACCACGCTCTACACGCTCACCTTCGAACACATTAACCGTACGCCACTTCGGTATTAAAGTTTCATACTGCTCACCTGAATCCTGAGTAATGATTAAGCGCTGCTTACCTTTGGTTTCTTTACCAAACGAAATTACACCGCTTACTTCTGCCATGATTGCAGGCTCTTTAGGTTGACGCGCTTCGAACAAATCCGCAACACGTGGTAAACCACCGGTAATATCTTTTGTTTTTGATGATGCTTGTGGAATACGCGCTAAAACATCACCCGACACAACCTGCACACCTGACTGAACTAGTACAATCGAGTTTTCTGGTAAATAATAAACCGCTGGAGTCTGTGTGCCTGCAAAGCAGGTGCTTTCGCCTTTATCATCCAATAAACGAATGAAAGGGCGTGCATCCTTAACCGAACTAGAACGCTCTTTAGCGCCTTTTACGACACGGGTTACCAGGCCTGTTAACTCATCAACACGTTCTTCAACCGTACCTTCAAAATTACCAAACTCAATCTGACCACTTACTTCAGTGATTACTGGGTGAGTATGTGGATCCCAACTAGCAATGCTCTGACCAGAAGTTAATTTCTGACCTTCCGTCACTTCAAGAATTGCGCCATAAGGTACTTTGTAACGTTCTTTCTCACGACCAGCTTCGTCAAGAATGGTAACTTCACCTGAACGAGTTGTAACCATTACCTTATCTTCAGAGTTTTTAACTGTTTTAAGGTTGTGGAACTTAACTGTTCCTTCATACTTAACTTCTACTTGACTCTGCGCTGCCGTCTGCGAAGCCGTACCACCAATATGGAAGGTACGCATGGTTAACTGAGTTCCAGGTTCACCGATGGACTGAGCCGCCATAACACCAACCGCTTCACCCATGTTAACCAAGTGGCCACGCGCTAAATCACGGCCATAACATTTTTGACAAACACCAAACTTGGTTTCACATGTGATAGTTGATCTAACTTTCACACGATCGATACCATGCGTATCAATTAAAGCTACCAAACTTTCGTCCAGTAGTGTACCGGCTGCAACAATGATTCCGCCTTTCGCGTCAAGTACATCTTCACTCAATACACGACCAAGAATACGCTCACGTAGTGATTCAATAACATCACCACCCTCTACGTGGGCCGTCATTTCTACACCGCTTTCAGTACCGCAATCATTTTCTGTCACAACGACATCTTGCGCCACGTCAACTAAACGACGTGTCAAATAACCTGAGTTAGCCGTCTTCAATGCCGTATCGGCCAAACCTTTACGAGCACCGTGTGTAGAAATAAAGTACTGAAGTACGTTTAGACCCTCACGGAAGTTAGCTGTAATAGGTGTCTCAATGATCGAGCCATCCGGCTTGGCCATCAAACCACGCATACCACCAAGCTGACGCATCTGTGCAACCGAACCACGAGCGCCTGAGTCGGCCATCATGTAAATTGAGTTAAATGAACTTTGTTTAACTTCTTCACCTTCAGAGGTAGTCACCATATCGAACTGCAACTCTTCCATCATGGCTTTCGTTACAAGTTCATTTGTATGTGACCAGATATCCACAACCTTGTTATAGCGCTCACCTTCTGTTACCAAGCCTTGTGAATACTGTGACTGAATTTCTTTTACCTGATCTTCCGCACGCTCAAGAATTCCAGCTTTTTCATCTGGAATCAACATGTCATCTGAGCAGAAAGATAAACCAGCCATCGTTGACCATTTGAAACCAGCGTACATTAACTGGTCAGCGAAAATCACCGTTTCTTTAGGACCCAACACGCGATAACAAGTGTTGAGTACCTTACTGATATTTTTCTTAGTTAAGTTGGTATTTAAAAGATCAAACGACAAACCTTTTGGCAAAATCCTGCATAACAAAGCACGACCAACAGTGGTATCGACAATACGGCTACTTACATGCTCTTTACCATCTTCAACTACAGTCTCTTCAACCTTTAACTTGATCTTAGTGTGGAGATGAACAATTTTTGCTTCTTGCGCTCTGACAACTTCTTGCCAGTTCGAAAAGGCCTTGCCCTCACCAATTGAATTAATGCGTTCTCTTGTAATGTAGTACAAGCCAAGCACAACGTCTTGAGATGGAACAATAATTGGCTCACCATTAGCGGGAGACAACAAGTTGTTAGTCGACATCATTAATGTACGTGCTTCAAGCTGAGCTTCTAATGACAAAGGTACGTGAACCGCCATTTGGTCACCATCGAAGTCGGCGTTAAAGGCCGAACATACTAATGGATGCAGGTTAATTGCTTTACCCTCAATCAGTACCGGCTCAAAAGCCTGAATACCCAAACGGTGAAGTGTGGGTGCACGGTTTAACAATACTGGGTGTTCACGAATTACTTCATCTAACACATCCCATACTTCTGGCAATCCTTGCTCGACCATTTTTTTGGCCGCCTTGATCGTCGGAGCCGCACCACGCTTTTGCAATTTACTGAAAATAAAAGGCTTAAATAATTCTAAAGCCATCTTCTTAGGTAAACCACACTGGTGTAATTTCAAAGTTGGACCAACAACAATTACAGAACGACCAGAATAGTCAACACGTTTACCAAGCAAGTTCTGACGGAAACGACCCTGCTTACCTTTGATCATATCGGCTAAAGACTTCAATTGACGCTTATTCGTGCCCGTTACTGCACGACCACGACGACCGTTATCAAGCAACGAATCGACAGCTTCTTGCAGCATACGCTTTTCATTTCGAACGATAATGTCTGGCGCCATCAAGTCTAATAAACGCTTCAAACGATTATTTCGGTTGATTACGCGACGATACAAGTCGTTAAGATCGGACGTTGCAAAGCGACCACCATCAAGCGGAACAAGAGGTCTTAGCTCAGGAGGCAACACAGGCAGAACTTCTAGAACCATCCACTCAGGATTGTTACCAGACGACAGGAAAGACTCAATAAGCTTTAAACGTTTACTAACTTTCTTTTGCTTGGTTTCAGAAGTGGTAGTTTCAACTTCGCCTCTTAAACGCGCGGCCTCTTCTGCTAAATTAATAGACTTAAGCATGCGCTTAATCGCTTCAGCCCCCATTTGAGCCTCAAACTCATCGCCATGCTCTTCCAAAGCATCTAAATATTCTTCTTCCGTAAGCAACTGCCAAGGCTCTAAAGGTGTTAATCCTGGATCCACAACCATAAAAGCTTCAAAGTATAAAACCGCTTCGATTTCTTTTAATGTCATATCCAACATTAAACCAATACGGGATGGCAGCGACTTCAAGAACCAAATGTGCGCAACAGGCGTGGCTAAGTCAATATGGCCCATGCGCTCACGACGCACTTTAGACTGAGTTACTTCTACGCCACACTTTTCACAAATCACACCACGATGCTTTAATCGTTTGTATTTACCACACAAACACTCATAGTCACGAATTGGGCCAAAGATCTTAGCGCAAAATAAACCATCACGTTCTGGCTTAAAAGTACGGTAGTTAATGGTTTCAGGTTTTTTTACTTCACCATATGACCAAGAACGAATCTTTTCAGGGGAAGCAAGAGATACTTTAATCGCATCAAATTCACTAGAAACGTTTTGTTTTTTTAGAAAACCGAGTAAGTCTTTCATTAATCTTGCTCCAACTCAATATCAATACCTAATGCACGAATCTCTTTACGTAAGACGCTAAACGATTCAGGCATACCTGGTTCCATGTACTCATTACCATCAACGATGTTTTTATACATACGAGTACGACCATTCAAGTCATCAGACTTCACTGTCAACATTTCCTGAAGTGTAAAGGCCGCGCCATATGCTTCCAATGCCCACACTTCCATCTCACCAAAACGTTGACCACCAAACTGAGCTTTACCGCCTAATGGCTGTTGAGTAACTAGGCTATACGGACCAGTTGAACGAGCATGCATTTTGTCATCAACTAAGTGATTCAATTTCAACATGTACATATAACCAACAGTAACAGCTCTATCGAACTCATCACCTGTACGCCCATCAAAGAGTCTCATTTGACCTGACTCAGGCAGCTCAGCCAAACGTAATAATGATTTGATTTGACCTTCATCAGCACCGTCGAATACGGGTGAAGCCATTGGTACGCCTTTACTTAAGTTTTTGGCAAGCACAATGATTTCATCATCAGTAAAGGATTTGAAATCGACTGACTGACCCTGGCTTTCGTTATAGATCTTATGCAAGAACTCACGAACATCCTTGAGATCCGCATCACGTCTCATCATAGAGTCAATCTTCTCACCCAATCCCCAGGCTGCCAAACCTAGATGCGTTTCTAAAATCTGACCAACGTTCATACGTGAAGGCACACCCAATGGGTTTAGACAGATGTCAACAGGACGGCCGGTTTCATCAAATGGCATATCTTCTACTGGACAAATGCGTGAGATTACACCTTTGTTACCATGACGACCGGCCATTTTATCGCCAGGCTGTATACGACGCTTAATCGCTACATAAACCTTAACCATCTTAGAGACACCTGGTGCCAAGTCATCACCTTGAGTTAATTTCTTGCGTTTTTCTTCAAACGCTTCATTCAACTCTTTGCGCTTAGCTTTAAGCTGTTCTTCAGCCGTTTCAAGTTGGCGTAAAGCATCTTCGTTATCAACATTTAGACCCAGCCATTTTTTAACCTCCATACCTTCAAGGTATTCAGCTGTCAATTTGGTGCCATCTTTTAACTTCAAACCAGTTAGCAAGTTTTTAATACGGTTTAAGGTATCTTGCTCAAGAATTCGGTACTGTTCATCAATATCCTTACGAACCTTATCCAATTCTTCCTCTTGGATAGCTTGCGCACGAGCATCTTTTTTCATGCCTTCACGTGTAAAGACTTGCACATCAATAACCGTGCCTTCGATGCCTTTAGAAACACGTAATGATGTATCTTTAACATCCGAAGCTTTCTCACCAAAAATGGCACGTAGCAACTTCTCTTCAGGTGTTAACTGTGTTTCACCTTTAGGTGTCACCTTACCTACTAGAACGTCGCCCTGCTTAACTTCAGCACCGATGTAAACGATACCGCTTTCATCTAATCGAGATAGCGCTGACTCACCTACGTTCGGAATATCAGAGGTAATTTCTTCTGGCCCTAGCTTAGTGTCACGCGCTAAACATGTAAACTCTTCAATATGAATCGTTGTATAACGGTCTTCTTTAACAACACGTTCAGACACTAAAATCGAGTCTTCGAAGTTATAACCATTCCACGGCATAAATGCCACGCGCATATTCTGACCTAAAGCTAGCTCACCTAAGTCGGTTGAAGGACCATCGGCCAAAACATCACCACGTGAAACCACATCACCTGCGCTTACAATTGGTTTTTGGTTGATACAGGTGTTCTGGTTAGAACGCTGATATTTAATTAGATTATAGATATCAACACCTGTTTCACCTTCAACAATCTCGTCATCATTAACACGCACAACGATTCTAGAAGCATCCGATGAAACAACCTCACCACCGCGATCTGCTACGACCGTTACACCCGAATCGATTGCTACTGTTTTCTCAATGCCAGTACCAACTAAAGGCTTGTCTGCACGCAGTGTAGGGACCGCCTGACGCTGCATGTTTGAACCCATCAAAGCACGGTTAGCATCATCGTGTTCAAGGAATGGGATCAAGGCCGCTGCTACAGATACGATTTGCTTAGGCGAAACATCCATTAAGTTAATGTCTTTCGACATAGATAAGGTAAATTCATTCTGGTGACGTGCTGAGATCAAATCCTCTACAAACTTACCATTCTTATCCAGTTTTGCACTGGCCTGAGCGATAACATATTGCGCTTCATCAATCGCAGAGATATAAACCACTTCATCGGTTACCTTACCGTCAACCACTTTACGGTAGGGCGTTTCTAAAAAGCCGTACTCATTAGTTTTGGCATAGACCGCTAATGAGTTAATCAAACCAATGTTAGGACCTTCTGGCGTTTCAATTGGGCAAACACGACCATAGTGAGTAGGATGCACGTCACGCACTTCAAAACCAGCACGTTCACGAGTCAAGCCACCCGGGCCTAACGCTGAAACACGACGCTTATGTGTCACTTCTGATAATGGATTGACCTGATCCATAAACTGTGACAATTGGCTAGAACCAAAGAACTCTTTAATTGCAGCAGATACTGGCTTAGCATTGATTAAGTCCTGCGGCATTAAACCATCAGATTCTGCCTGGTTGAGTCGTTCTTTAACAGCACGTTCGACACGAACTAAACCTACTCTAAATGCATTTTCAGCCATTTCACCTACAGCACGAATACGACGGTTACCCAAGGTATCAATATCATCGACTGTACTTTGACCATTTCGAATATTGATCAATTCACGAATAACATCAACAATATCTTCGCGTTCAAGAACCAGTTTACCTTCGTTATCTTGACGACCTAAACGGCGGTTTAACTTCATTCGACCTACTGAAGATAAATCATAACGATCTTCTTGGAAAAACAAGCTATTGAATAATGCCTCGGAAGAGTCTTTCGTTGGTGGTTCACCTGGACGCATCATACGGTAAATTTCAATCTGTGCTTCTAACTGAGTAGAAGTTGAATCTAGATTCAACGTATCTGACATGTAAGAACCGTGAAGTAACTCATCAATGTAAAGTACTTCAAACTGTAGCTTACTTAACTCATTAATCTTATCAAGGATATCTTGTGTAATAATCGAATTAGCAGCCGCGATTAACTCACCTGAAGAGGTGTCGACAACATTTTTGGCCATAACTTTGCCAAGTAGAAACTCAACAGGCACATCTATAGACGAAACACCCGCTTCATCCATTTTTTTGATTGTACGTGCGGTAATTCGAGTGCCTTCTTCTGCAAACACTTCACCTTTGGCAGCAATATCAAAAGTAGCCATTTGACCTTTAAACTGCTCTGGATCAAACGCAAGTGAATATTTGCCTTTTGACATTTTGATCTTAGATGTATCGAAGAACATCTCTAAAATCTGTTCATTGTCATAACCCATCGCACGCAATAGGATTGAAACAGGCAGTTTTCTACGACGATCAATACGAGTAAATAAACAATCGTTATGGTCAAATTCAAAATCTAACCAAGAGCCACGATAAGGAATAATTCTGGCATTAAATAAAATTTTGCCTGAAGAATGAGACTTACCCTTATCGTTATCAAAAATAACACCAGGTGAACGATGCAACTGAGTCACAATAACGCGCTCTGTTCCGTTAATGACAAACGTACCGTTATCCGTCATTAATGGCATATCACCTAAATAGACTTCTTGTTCTTTTATATCTTTAACGGGACGATTTCCAACCGGAGCATCCTTGTCATACATGACCAAACGCATTTTGACACGAAGTGGCGCTGCATACGTCACACCACGTTGCTTACACTCTTTAACGTCAAATTCTGGTTGACCAAGGTGATAGCTTACATAATCCAAGTCTGCAGTACCTGCAACTCCCTTAATAGGAAACACTGAACTAAAAGCGGAGTGCAAACCTATATTGGCGCGCTCTAAAGGTTTTTTATCCTTCTGAATAAAATCGTGATACGACCCTTTCTGTAGCGATAATAAATACGGGACATCCAACATTGAAGGCTGTGTTGAAAAGTCTTTACGGATGCGTTTCTTTTCGGTTAACGAGTAAGTCGTCATTGAGTACCTCGGCAAAAGAACAAGTCATAAATGATAAATAGAGAATTCTATTTAAATGTATAAAACTGTAGTATCAGTTCCCACTGAATATCACACTTTTACACACTACCTAAAACAAGAAAAGGCCGACACCGAAGTGCCAGCCATTTCATACTGCTTTTTACGCAGTTAAAAGCAAGAAATTACTTGATTTCAGCCTGTCCACCAGCTTCTTCAATTTGCTTCTTAATTTCTTCAGCTTCTTCTTTCGATACACCTTCTTTTAATACAGTAGGTGCTGATTCAACTGCTTCTTTCGCTTCTTTCAAGCCAAGACCTGTAATTCCACGAACCGCTTTAATAGCACCAACTTTATTGCTACCAGCGCTTGTTAATACAACGTTGAATTCAGTTTGCGCTTCAGCACCTGCGTCTGCAGCTGCAGCAGGACCAGCTGAAACCATAGCGGCAGCTGAAACGCCAAATTTTTCTTCCATTGCTGAAATCAATTCAACAACTTCCATTACAGTCATGCCAGCAACTGCTTCTAAAATATCATTCTGTGATACGGCCATTTGATAATCTCCTAAAATTGAATTTGCGTGTCGTAATAACTAAAACTATTACGCAGCTTCTTTGGCTTCTTTGTATGCTGCAAGAGTACGTGCCAACTTCTCGACAGGTGCTTTCATAACATACATTAGCTTGCCCAATGCTTCTTCGTAAGTTGGTAGTGAAGCGATTGCATCTAACTGGCCAGCATCCATAACGCCTGAACCAATAGATAACGACTTAACAACCAATGCTTCGTTGCCCTTTTTAAAATCCTTAACAACACGAGCTGCAGCCGATAGTTCATTAGTAGAGAAAACCAGTACAACTGGACCTACTAAATCAGACTGCATATCTTCAAAAGGCGAACCTTCTAAAGCTTTGCGTGCCAAAGTATTTTTTACTACACGGATAACAACATCAGCATCACGTGCTTTAGAGCGAAGATTGGTCATCTGCTCAACAGTCAACCCACGATATTCAGCTACGACAATCGATACAGACTTCTCTACAATTGCAGAGACCTCTTCAACGACTAGCTTTTTATCTTCGAGTTTAAGTGCCATTCTAACCTCCTAACAGTCTAATCAGCTCCCTGATCAAACCACTCATCTACGTAGGTCTCGGATGAAATTAAGGCCACTCATTAAGTAACCACCTACGGTCTGCGATGGGCACTCACAATTTTGGAGACCCAATTCGCAAATCCATCCTTTCGGACAGATTAAATCGTTGACTGATCTACCGGAACACCTGGTCCCATCGTGCTAGATACAGTTACTTTCTTCATAAACACACCTTTAGCAGCAGAAGGCTTAGCTTTGTTTAAATCTTCTAGCAATGCTGCAAGGTTCTCTTTCAATTTCTGTGAGTCAAACGAGGCTTTACCAATCGGGGCATGGATAATGCCTGCTTTATCAACACGGTAACGAACTTGGCCCGCTTTTGCATTATTGATTGCACCCACAACATCCGGTGTCACCGTACCTGTTTTAGGGTTTGGCATCAAACCACGTGGACCAAGAACCTGACCCAACATACCCACTACACGCATGGCATCCGGGCTGGCGATAACAACATCAAAATCCATCATGCCTTTCTTGATTTCGTCAGCAAGATCTTCCATACCTACAAAATCAGCACCCGCTTCTTTTGCGGCCGCTTGATTCGCTTCACCTGTAAACACAGCTACACGAACGGTTTTACCTAGACCATTAGGCAAAACTGTTGCACCTCGCACTACCTGGTCAGACTTACGAGGATCAACCCCTAACTTAACGGCCACATCAACTGTCTCATCAAACTTAGTAGATGCCGCAATTTCTTTAACTAAATCTAGAGCTGCAATGATGTCGTATGATGAGTCTTTATTTAGACGCTCAGCAACCATTTTCTGTTTTTTCGTTAGCTTTGCCATCTTTATTACTCCTCGACCGTTAGACCCATACTGCGCGCAGAGCCCGCAATAATTTTCACTGCTGTTTCCAAATCATTGGCATTTAAATCAGCCATTTTGGTCGTAGCGATTTCTTCCAATTGAGCACGCGTCACTTTACCAACCTTATTGAGGTTAGGTACAGCGCTACCCTTTTGGATGCCCGCCGCTTTTTTCAATAAGATCGCAGCTGGTGGAGTCTTGGTAACAAAGGTAAAGCTTTTATCGCTATAAACTGTGATAACAACAGGTAACGGCAATCCTTTTTCAACATTTTGCGTTTGCGCATTAAATGCTTTACAGAATTCCATAATGTTTACGCCGCGCTGACCTAAAGCCGGACCAACGGGTGGACTTGGGTTTGCATTCCCTGCAGGGATTTGCAATTTGATATAGGCTGCAATTTTCTTGGCCATTTTTTACTCCTTGTGGGTCATAACGCCGTAAGGCTGCCCGTTAATAAAATCAGCTCTTAACAACTTGAGCAAACTCCAACTCGACTGGAGTTGAACGCCCAAAAATTAACACTGACACTTGTAATCTATTTTTATCGTAGTCAACCCCTTCCACTACCGCTTCAAAGTCGGTAAATGGACCATCTGTTACACGCACCATCTCACCCGGCTCGTAAATAACTTTTGGACGTGGTTTATCTACGTTTTCTTCGACACGCTGTAAAATACGGTCAACTTCTTTCTGTGTAATTGGAGCCGGACGATCACTCGTACCACCAATAAAGCCCATAACCTGTGGCACACTTTTAACCAAATGCCAGGTAGCTTCATTCATCTCCATTTCAACCAAAACATAACCTGGAAAAAACTTACGCTCACTGGTACGCTTCTTCCCATCACGAATTTCAACCACCTCCTCAGAAGGCACTAAAATTCGCCCAAAATCGTCTGTTAGTCCGGCGCGCTCAACATACTCAACCAAAGCTGTTTTTACTTTATTCTCATAACCCGAATAAGCGTGCACTACATACCATCTTTTCGCCACGTTAGCCTCCCTGTCCTGTCAGCAATTTAACCGCCCACAAGAAAAACATATCAATTAACCAGAGAAAAATCCCAACCAAAATCACGGCAACCACGACGATTAACGTTGTCTGCACCGTTTCTTTTCGGGTAGGCCAAACAACTTGGCGAACTTCCTTTTTGGTATGAACTAAATATTTAAACCAGCTAGCGCCTAACTCGGTCTTGTAAAGCACATAACCAGCAATGACTACACCAAACAACACGACCAAAACTCGCGCAACCGCATGCCATTCGGCAAACGTATAGTAAGCCACAATAGAACCCAACAGAATGGCAATAGACAAGAGCATCTTCACTGTATCCATTACATTTCTTGATTCTTGTACTTCTGATTTTTTATTCATACTATGTCGATATAATTAAAAAAACGATCCACATCCTATGACGTAGACCGTTAAGAATATGGCAGGGGTGGAGAGACTCGAACTCCCAACCTTCGGATTTGGAATCCGCGGCTCTACCAATTGGAGCTACACCCCTGTGAGTTAAAAAAGGGGACTATACCAGCCCCCTTTCATTTTTGCAAGTACCGCTTATTTCAAGATTTTAGAAACCACACCCGCACCTACTGTACGACCACCTTCACGAATAGCGAAACGTAAACCTTCGTCCATCGCGATTGGGTTGATCAAGGTGATCGTCATCTGAATGTTGTCACCTGGCATAACCATTTCAACACCAGATGGTAATTCACATGCACCTGTGATATCC
>NZ_DATCSL010000097.1:0-1772 GCF_036568485.1 Thiomicrospira sp. | reverse complement strand
CGTGAGTTTGCCGCCTAAACCAACCAACTGAGTGACTAATTGATACTGCGCCGCATTGGTGTCTTGATACTCATCCACCAGTAAATAGCGCACTTTGTTTTGCCATTTGGTTAAGATTTCTGGATTTTCATTAAACAAACGCACCGGCAAACCAATCAAGTCATCAAAATCCACCGCGTTATAAGCGTGTAACTGTTTTTGATAAGCGCCATAAAGCCGAGCGCGCGCTTGTTCTAATGGGTCTTCCGCTAGTTCTAGCGCCGCTTGGGGCGCAATGTGTTGGTTTTTCCAGCCCGAAATGGTCCACTGCACCCCGTCTAATTCTTCGGGATCTAGCTCATTTTTGCGCATCAGCTCTTTCAGAATTTGGCCGGTATCGGTCGAATCCATAATCGAGAAATTGGCTTTGTAGTTCAGCGCTTTGTATTCCTGGCGAATGATATTCAAACCCAAGTTATGAAAGGTCGAAACATTTAAACCCTTAGTCGGCTCGTCCACCATAAGTTTGGATACACGCTCTTTCATCTCACGCGCGGCTTTATTGGTAAAGGTGACGGCATAAATATTGTGTGGCTTGTAGTCGTGCTTGCGCACCAGATGGGCGATTTTTTCGGTGATAACACGCGTCTTACCACTGCCTGCGCCCGCCAACACCAACAACGGCGTGTCGATGTGCAAAACGGCTTCTAATTGTCGAGGGTTTAGGCTGTGCATGTTTGCGCGTGTCACTCAAATGAAAAGGGTACAATATGATAAATCAAAACTCAGTGGAAAATAAAAAAATGGCCAGCATTGACCAGCTAAAACAAGACCTCGAATTTAATACCAATTTACTCGGTCACAACCTGACCTTTCGCAGTACCTGGGGCATTTTTAGCCCGCGCGAAATAGATGCCGGCACCGAACTATTGCTACGCCACTTAAAAATAAAACCCGATGAAATCGCGCTGGATTTAGGCTGTGGATATGGCCCATTAGGCTTAGCGATTGCCGCGAATGCGCCACAGGGTGAAGTACATATGGTGGATAAAGATTTTATGGCGGTCGAATACGCCAATAAAAATGCCGACCTCAATTGCTTAAATAACGCCAAAGCTTATTTGTCGAATGGCTTAAGCCACGTGCCTAAAAATATCCAATTCACCACCGTGGTATCCAACATGCCCGCCAAAGTGGGTAAAGAAATGATGAGCATTATGCTACACGACATTCACAATCAACTCGCCCCCGGCGGCCAGTTTGTGGTGGTGACCATTAATGGTTTACGTGATTATATGAAACGCAACTTTATGGACGTGTTTGGTTATTACGACAAGGTTAAACAAGGCAAGGATTACACCATCTCACGCACAGTGAAACAATGAATCTAGAGATGTAAGCACCAGGCCTGGTGCTTACCGTTTTTTGAACGCTGTGAACTAAATTAAAACTCACTCCATTCATCATTTGTTTCAGCTGATTTTGCAGCCTTTGGTAAGGCTTTCTCACTCAACTTACTCTGAGGTTTTGCTTGACTCAGCGCAACCAGGCCTGGTTTTGGCTTAGGCTTATGACTTGACTGAGCCTGCTCTGTTGTAAAAAACGCCATATTTTGTCTGAGCTCAACCGCTTGATCATTCATGCTTTGCGCAGCGGCTGAAGTTTCTTCAACTAAGGCCGCATTTTGCTGAGTGACTTGGTCGATGTCATTAATGGCCTGATGCACCTGCTCAATCCCTTCAGCCTGTTGACCCGAGGCTTCTGCAATTTGTGAAATCATACCGGTGACCTGT
>NZ_DATCSL010000096.1:0-1005 GCF_036568485.1 Thiomicrospira sp. | reverse complement strand
GGCGACATCACACTTCGACCTGGCTGTGAAAGCGCCATCATAATAATCTGAATTAACTCATCCGAACCATTGCCAAACACCAAGGTTTGATCACTCGGCAGAGCTAACTCTTGCATCAATACATGGCGCAAAGATTCGGCTGTTGGATCAGGATAACGATTAAAGGCTTGATAACGGACTCGTTCTATCCACGCCGATTGCATTTCAGGAGGCCAACCATAAGGGTTTTCCATCGCATCCAGCTTAATCATATTAGCCGCAGGCTGCACATGATAAGCTTTGATGTCTCGAATTTCAGGCCGAACCCAACGCTCAATCCAGTTTTTCACGTCCATTGGTTCTATATCTCTTGAGGTAGATTATGAGTTTTTAAGACGGTAGCGTGCTGATGCCGCGTGAGCTTGTAAACCTTCACCATCGGCTAGAATACCCGCCACTTCACCCAGGACATTCGCGCCTTCTGCCGAACACATAATTAAACTTGAGCGCTTCTGGAAATCATACACACCTAAGGGGGATGAAAAACGTGCGGTACGCGACGTTGGCAATACATGGTTAGGTCCAGCACAGTAATCGCCTAAGGCTTCGGCGGTATAACGCCCCATAAAGATGGCGCCCGCATGACGAATCTGTGGCAATAAAGCTTCTGGATTATCAACTGACAACTCTAAATGCTCAGGTGCAATAAAGTTAATCATTTCTACCGCTTGCGCCATATTATCCACCACAATTACCGCACCACGTGCTTCTAAAGCGGTACGAATAATCTTTTGACGTGGCATAGTCGGTAATAAACGATTCATACTGGCGACGACTTTATCGGCAAAATCAGCATCCGGCGTGACCAAAATCGATTGTGCATCTTCATCATGCTCAGCCTGAGAAAACAGGTCAACCGCAATCCAATCTGGATCAGTCTCTCCATCACACACGACCAAAATTTCAGACGGGCCCGCAATCATATCAATGCCGACCGTGCCAAACACCATACGTTTTGCTGTAGCT
>NZ_DATCSL010000095.1:0-2700 GCF_036568485.1 Thiomicrospira sp. | reverse complement strand
TTTGCTTTTGCACGGCATCGTCCGGAGGCCATTCCATATGCGAGTATCATCTCGGCAAGATCATTCTCATCGGCGTAGAGATATGTTACGGGTATTTCTAGCGCTTCTGACAGACGACGTGCGGTCAAATAATCTGGAACGTGTTTCCCTCGCTCGTACTGATTGACTCTAGCACTTGCACTAAACTCATCGATTCCTGCTCTTACGCCTAATTCCTTCTGAGAAATATTTAGCCGAAGTCGTGCTTCTCTGAGTCTTTTTCCAATTGGCGAATTATTCTGCATCTCTTTTCCCACAATGGCATCCATGATGTGGGCTAAGAGAATCTTAGTATTTTGCTTGATTGGATACTAAGGTTTCCTTAGTATTGCAGCTGCCTAGACCAGCATTCTTTCTGTAAACGTCTGATTATCTAGGACCGGAAACACGGGCAATAAGAGTGGAGCCAACCCTAGATATCTGTCTCATACAAAAGAGTGGATTTTTGCCACAAGTTGCCAGCGTTCAGGATGTGATGAGATGCGCCGTGATAATGAGAAATTATTAAAGCATGAGTATCACAAGTTGCTTGAGCAAGTGTGCCGAGTGTCACGTGAAAATGCCGTACAAATCGGAGAACTATCCCTCTGGAACGCCGTTCATCTTAGCGCATTGGCTCGTGTGGCACTTGATGAAAACACGGACCAAATATCGCCTCTTTATCTTCACGATAATTATCTATGCTGTAAACAAGATCGAGCAGAATCTGCGATATTGAAGTTATACAGCGATGAGTTAATAGACATTTCGTCTCGAAGTGACCCCAGCGCATTCAATATTAATGGCAATGGAGAAATTGAATTTTATATCGATATTGTGCGCTGGAAATTAACTATCGGCAGGAGTTCAGATGAAAACATCACAATATTGCAGGAGCTTGAGAAACTCTTATGCAATAAGGATATGTGGCCATCACAATGGAAAAGCCAAGTAACTGACCTTTGGCTCGAACTAGCACTCGACGAAGTGCTTGCTTATCTAGAAATATGCCTTCTTGATCACCACTTAGAAGCACGATTCGGAGAAAAAACTACGCGCGTGTTTTTGAATATTCTAGAACGATTCCCAATTAATAAGGTATACAATTTCATATGGGGCTCGGTTAAGGATGCAGTTGCATATCAAGTGCGGACAGGCGTGCCTGATCGACAGGCAGCAAATTCAGTAGTCGGGATCTGTCAGAATCGCGCTGAACGGGCCCTTACAGAAGGATGGGAAGTAAAATCATACCGGCGTAACTATCGCATTCCGCAGTCAGTTCGAACTAGTTATTTTTCAAATGTTGTAACCAGTCTAGGAGAAGACTTTTTCGCCCAGATACCTGGTTCATCGTTAGATCCCCCTTGATTGCCGCCAGAGCCACCTTGGACTTGAATTCAGGCTAATGGGTACGTCTCTTTCGTCTTATTTCTGCTCTCCAGAGCCTGCTACTCAAGATGGGATGACGTCGACGTCGCACTTCTGATCATCAGGTGGTGGGCGATGAAATAGTTTCGTTCGCTGAGCGCGGGCTGATGTAGCGCAGCTACTCTAACAGAAATATTTATGATTTTCTTCTGCGCCTGGATATGCCAATAATCCCAACCAAGCCAGAACCAAATAACCAAATAGCTGATGTTATAGGAACAGGTGTTACAACGAATGCGTGATAAGAACCATCTAAATATCCTGTTCCAAATATTTCCCCATTATTATTAATCGTGTAAGTATTCAGCGAACCCCATCCATAGCTTTCGCAATTCACTAATCCGCATAGTGAAAACATTTCTCCATCTCTGTATAAGAATGCCTCCCCAATATTTTTGGAATTCTCTGCCCAGCCTACGACTTGGTTCATGCTGTTTATTGAATATGCTTGGCTTTGGAACCCTCCTAATGTACCAAGATCCGACATTACACCATCTTTCCAGATGAATGCATGTCTATATCCTTGTAATGTTTCAGCTCCTCCAACTACTGCCCCTAGATCATTAATATGAATTGCCCAGCTATGGTTACCCCCTAATGTGCCTAGATCTTGAATTTCACTGCCAGAACCTATGAAGGCATGAGTGCTTTCAACAGAAGCTGAGCTTGTCCCTACAAATTGGCCGAGATTGTTTATTGCAAAAGGCTCTATATGTTTTCCATTGAGCCCCATTAGCTGTTCCATTACTCCATTTTCATAGATAAATCCTCGTGTTTCTCCTTTTGACGTATGCATAGTTCCAACTACAACACCACTATCATTGATGTCCCTGCCTCCACTACTCTCGTGTCCTTCCAGAACACCAAGATCAGTAAATGTTCCGTTATCCCACACGAATGCACGACTACGAATAGTGCTATAATAAGAAATGTCTGATGAGCCAGTTACCTGGTTACTAGAGTTTATTCCTCTAGCGGAAGATGTGTAGTAATTTATATTTTCCAAATTCCCTATATTTGAAAAATTCGCACCATCAAAATACATTGCCGTAGTATTTCCGTGATAGGCGGTCATCTGCCCGGTCGCAGAACCCGAATCATTAGAGTCGAATATTGAAGCAGGCCAACCAACCCAACCAAGATCAGTAATCGAATAAGACGACGCCCAGCAAAGCTGCGGAAAAAGAATGAGGATTTTAAGTAGATTGATAGGCGTTTTCATGATGATGGCCTTTTCTTATGCTTATAAAATGG
>NZ_DATCSL010000094.1:0-10854 GCF_036568485.1 Thiomicrospira sp. | reverse complement strand
TCAAACTCTTTCATATTATTGGTGACTAATATCGTACCAAGGCTTCTTGCATGACCCGCGATGTGAAGATCATTAACGCCGATTGGAGTGCCGGCGAGTTCTAGTACTGCACGAATTTCACCATAATGTGCTGCTGCTTTTTCATCATAGTCTATCACGTCCAAACGGCTACAGAAATCTTCAACGGCTTGTAGGTTTTTGCTCGTGTGTACACTTTTCTCTACACCGTGTAATAGTTCGGCAAGTGTGATCGATGAAATGGCTAGATGGCCTGCCGCATCGTTAAATTTTGTAAGTACTTCAACAGGTCGGCGCTTGATGACATAAATGCAGATATTGGTGTCTAGCAAATATTTAATCATCGAAGGACTCTCTAGGGGTTTCAGTTTGTTCTGCACGTTCGTTTAAAAAGTCATCGCTCACAGATGTTGTCGGAGATAAGAAAAAACTATCCCACGTATTTTCAACAGGCGTGATGATGCGCTCTTTACCCTGTGTTCGAACAAACACCTTTTTGACCGACGATTCAAATCGTACGGCGACAGGTAAACGTACTGCTTGAGACTTATTGTTTTCAAAAACCGTTGCTGTAATCATTTGCGGCTCCTTTTTCTATATATTACTAGTATATAGAAATGCCGAATTAATTTCCATCTTAATGGGTTTGAATTTTGGGGGATTACAGTGGCACAGAGTTTACAACTTTTAAGATTGTGCCTATAGGTCAATTTCAATAGGGATGTTTGTAGATTTTGACGTAAGTTTAGATAATAAAAAAGCCCGCATTTGCGGGCTTAGTGGTTGGTGGAGCTGGGCGGGGTCGAACCGCCGTCCGGAAAGACTCCATCCAAGAGTCTACATGCTTATACAGTCTATTAATTTAATCTTAACGTTTCCCGGCTGTCAGGGAGCACGTAAGACGAGTTTGTCCTGTTTAGTATTTACCTACCCAAACACGCGGCAAATACGATTCCGTGTAAGTCGATACGGCGTCAGGCGCCACGAACAACTGCCCTGAGCCGCACCAGCGGGCTTAAGCCGCTAGAGCGTAGTTATCGTCGTTTGCAACTATAACAATTTGAATTAAGATTTACGTGCATCATTCAGGCACGGCATGCATCTTAAACTTCGTACTCCCCGTCGAAACCAATGCAGCCCCGATATTCGGTGAGTCTGTACATTATAGAGATAAAGTTTTTATTTTAAAGGGGAAAGGGGATTTAAATTTTTTAAGTTGTATTCTGGTTGGGAGATCTTTCGCTACGCTCAAGATGACAGAAGAGCGGGATGGGTTGAGAAACAGGGTTTAGGATTGCAATACACCCGTGTCATCCTGAACGAAGTGACACTACTGTCCGGTAAAAATTAGGTGGGGAATAAAGAAAGAGCTTGAAGCTTCTGGTTTTGAACGGTAAAACACCGTTTGCAAACTCAAAAAACAGGAGCCTCAAGCGATGTTTAGTCTCTCACGATTTGGTCAGTTGTTACAAGGCGCATCTCGACAAGTATTCAATGATAGTGTTAAAAGCTCTAAAGCAGATCGTTACGCAAAGAGTTTAAAAAGCTGGGATTTATTGGTGTTACTGATTTATGGTCAGTTACACAGTGGCGTTTCAATGCGTAACTTGCTGATCCGATTTAATTTACAAGAGGCACATCATTACCATTTAGGGGTAAAGTCCTGTAAACGTTCTACGGTCAGTGACGCGATGGCAAAACGTGATCTTGCGCCGTTTGAAGCACTGTGTCAGCAGTTGATTAGGCAAGTAAAGAGCAAGCAAAAAAAGCAAGTTGGACAAGTTTTAAGAGCCATTGATTCAACGCCGATTAAACTGGTTGCGGCACGATATGATAACTGGGCTGAAAAAACGAAAACACGACGTGGAAGAGGATTAAAAGCGCATATTGGTTACGACTTAGACTCTAAAGGCATTGATTATCTGAGCCTAAGTGCGCTCAGGGTCAATGATATTACTGAAATTCAAAAGCAACCGATTGAACCAAATCAAGTGTATATCGTTGATAAGGGGTATACCGATTACAACTGGTGGCACAAAATCGACCAAGCGGGTTCAACGTTTATTACTCGACTTAAGAAGAATGCGGCCTACCGAGTCACAAGCGAAAAAACCTATGTGTCGAGTAATGTGCTTGCAGACCAAACGATTGAGTTGACCAATAAAAAGCCAAGAGCAGGTGCGTTAAACCATTATGCGAATAAGCCACTTCGCCGGATTATTGTTAAAAGAGACGATAGTGATCAAAACCCCTATTGGTTTATTACCAATGACTTTGAACGAAATGCTGAAGAAATTGCACAGTTGTATAAACAACGTTGACAAGTGGAACTGTTGTTTAAGTGGATCAAAGGTAATCTGAAATTTAAACAGTTTTACGGTGCGACTGAAAATGCGGTGAAGATGCAGATTTACGTCGCTATTATCACCTACTTGCTAGTTCGCCAACTTAAGACCTTGCAGGGTAGTGAGCAAAGTCTAGTAGAGTTTTTGACTGCCCTGCAAGCGGGTTTATTTGAACGGCAGAACAGCCAACGTGAGTACTACCGAAGGAGGAAAGTACATGATGAATACATTGCCAAAGTTCAACATGTACTTTTTTGATGATTTTTACCGGACAGTAGTGGAACGAAGTGAAGGATCTCTTGAGGTTTAGTACAGTCGGTAGGAGATCCTTCGTTGCACTCAGGATGACGGGGTGGTGGGGCTCAGGGCGACCGTGTGGAACTAACGATTGGTTTTTAGAATGCGGTGTTTATCGCGGTTCCAATCACGTTCTTTTTCAGTCGCACGTTTGTCGTGTAACTTTTTACCTTTCGCTAAACCAATTTCGGCTTTAACTTTGCCTTTGCTCCAGTGCAGATTAAGCACGACAACCGTGAAGCCTTTTTGATCAACTTGCCCCATTAAACGATCAATTTCACGGCGATGTAGTAATAACTTACGAGTACGCGTAGGGTCATGTTGATCGTGGGTAGAGGCCGTGACTAAAGGCTGGATATGGGCGCCAAATAACCAAGCTTCGTTGTCTTTTAGTAAAACGTAGCTTTCATTGATGCGACCTTTACCCGCGCGTAGGCTTTTAATTTCCCAGCCTTCAAGTGCCAGGCCTGCTTCGATTGTTTGTTCAATATAATAGTCGAAGTGCGCCTTGCGGTTATCTGCGATGCGGTTGCTGTGGTTTTGTTTTTTCGGTTTTTTTGCCATAATGTCGCGCATTATAACGGAATGCGTGGCATAACGGAATCAAGTTAATGAAAGGGAAGTCACCGACATGAAAAAAATTAGCCGCACGGCTTTGTTAAATTATTCGGCACGTCAGATGTATGATGTAGTGAATAATGTGGCGGCGTACCCTGAGTTTTTACCCTGGTGCGGTGGTGTGCAGATTTTAAGCCAGTCGGAGCATGACTTGGAAGCCAGTATTTTGATTGAAAAAATGGGGGTTCGCAAAGCTTTTAGCACACACAATCATATGGAACCGGGTCAGCGTATCGAAATGCGTTTAAAAGATGGCCCATTTTCGCACTTAGAAGGTGAGTGGGAATTTAAGGCGTTGGATGAGTCCGCTTGCAAGGTGGTGTTTGAGATCGAATTTGAGGTTAGTAGCGGTTTAATGAATTTGGCACTGGGTAAGTTATTTGAGCAAATCGCCAATACAATGGTGGATAGTTTTATTTCACGCGCTAAACAACTGTACGGTGAGCCATTATGAGTCATACATCATTGATAAATGTCGAAGTTGCTTATGCTTTACCAGAACAGCAGTATCTGTTTGCTTTGCAAGTGCCGGAAGGCACAACGGCTGAACAAGCGATTGAGTTATCGCCTTTATTAAAGGAGCAACCGGATGTGGTGATTAATCAAGTCGGGATTTTTAGTCGCCCTGTGGCAAAAGATACCGTGTTGCGAGAGGGCGACCGGGTGGAAGTTTACCGTCCATTAAAAGCGGACCCGCGTGAGCGACGTCGCAAAGAAGTCGAAACGCAACGCGCTGAATCGAGCTAAGTTATTATTAAAATAGAGTTTAATTGACTTGTTTCCAGTCGGTTACATAGCCGTCTTGATCAAAATTAATCACAATATGTTTAACAGCGTGGGTATGCAGTTGATCATCTGTACTGCTGTATATATATTCCCAGTGGTTGTCTTTAAACGGGTTTTCACCATAATTAGGACCTAATAATTGGCGAACCTGATCTTTATGCAGGCCTGGTTGTAGGTCGTCAAGCATTTGTTGGGTAATAACCACGCCTTGGGTTACGGGTGCTTTATAAGGCTTTACGCCACCGCAGCCTAATAAAAGTAAGCTACTGATAAATACAAGACTCGCGCGTTTAGTTAAAGATAAAGTCATAATTTTGTGTCTAAATTCTTTGTGATTAAAAGTAATGGTTAAGGTGGTCATTAGACAATTCTAATGAAATAAACCGTTCTGGTGTAACTTTTGGTCGCGTGTCGGTCGGTTTTTCGTTTATTATAACGATCAATGCACACGAGTGTAATGGATTGAATAAGAAGAATAATGAAATGGAGTTTTTATGAGCGGCGTGGAGTTAAAAAAAGTCGGTTTGAAAGTAACCTTGCCACGATTGAAGATCTTAGAAATTTTAGAGAAAGCGGGTGACCAACATCATTTAACAGCGGAAGATGTATATAAGGTGTTGTTAGAGCAGGGTGAAGAAGTCGGTTTGGCGACAGTTTATCGCGTGTTAACGCAGTTCGAACAAGCCGGCATTGTGCGCCGTTTGAACTTTGAAAACAATATTTCTATTTTTGAGCTGGATACGGGTGATAACCATGACCACCTGGTATGTTTAAAAACCGGTCATGTTAAAGAGTTTGTTGATCCGGTGATTGAAGAACGTATTCGTGAGATTGCGAAGGAAAATGGATATAACCTATCCGGTCATAACTTGGTGATCTACGGCACTTTGAAAAAAGAAGAATAAAGAACCGCTTAATCCTTGTATACAACAAAGCGGATTAGTAAAAAGGCGCGAGGTCAGTATTTATCTCGCGCCTTTTTTGTATTAAAACTTCATAAATGTACGTTAAGCGTGGACTTGTAGTTTAGCTTGTGCACGCTCCAACATTTCTTGCGCATGTTTCAGGGTTTGTTCGGTGATTTCCAAACCGCCCACCATGCGTGCAATTTCTTCAATCCGGGCTTGCGGATCAAGTGGCGTTACTTGGGTAAGGGTTTTGCCTTTACTGGTTTGTTTGCTGACATTTAAGTGTTGATTACCATAAGCGGCTACTTGACCTAAATGGGTGATAGACAATACTTGACGATGTTGTCCGAGTTGTTGCATTTTTTGCCCGACTACTTCGGCGATGCCGCCACCGATGCCCACATCCACTTCGTCAAAGATAAGGGTTGGAATTTGTGCCACCTCAGCGCTGGCAACTTGAATTGCCAAACTAATGCGCGACAGCTCGCCGCCAGAAGCGACTTTTGCTAAAGGTTTAGCGGGTTGGCCTGGGTTGGCACTCACTAAAAACTCAATTTTGTCTAAACCTTGCACGCTGGGCTTGTCGAGCGGGGTTAGCTCTATTTTAAATTCGCCTTTTTCCATGCCCAGTGTTTGCATACTGCTGCTGACGGTTTGGCTGAGTTTTTTAGCGCTGGTTTTACGTTGCTTAGTCAAGGCTTGTGCCGCTTTTTCATAGTCCAACCAGGCCTGGTCTATTTGAATTTTCAGTTCATCTAATGAGCCGCCATCCATATTCAAGTTTTCAAACTCTTGTTGTAGCTGTTGGTGCTTGTTTGTTAGGTCTTCCGGGCTAAGATGGTACTTTTTGGCGAGCGCGTAAAGCGCACTTAAGCGTTCATCTAAAGCATTTAAGCGTTCAGGATCAAGCTCAACCGATTCGGCAAAGTGGTGAATGTCGTTAGCGGCTTCTTGTAGGTCGATTAAGGTAGTTTGCAGTTGCGATAGTTGTGCGTTTAAGGCTGGCGTATATTCACCTAGTTGTTCCAACTGCTGAATCGCTTCGCTTACTAAATGCGTCGCACCAACTTCGCCATCTAAGGCTTCGTAACTTAAAAATCCATTACGTTTGATTTCACTTGCGTGGGCCAGTGTACTTTGTTCGTCTGACAGCGCTTCAAACTCACCGGTTTGGGGGCTTAGCTTATTAAACTCATTAAGCTGAAATTCAATCAGTTCAAGTTTGCTTTGATGTTCGGCCTGGTTGGCTTGCAGGTCATCGTAACGATGCTTGAGTTTCTGCCAATGTTTAAAAGTTTGTTTGACTTGTTCTAGCTGGGTTTGGTGATGTCCATAAGCATCCACCAGATTTTGTTGATTGCTGTTAGTTAACAGCGACTGATGTTCATGTTGTCCATGAATATCAACCAATAGGTCGCCAAGCGCTTTTAAGCTGCTAGCCGGAACTGGACGGCCATTAATATAGGCTTTAGAGCGCCCGTCGGCATTCACAATGCGGCGTAGTAAACACAGATCATCATCGTCCAAGGCTTGTTCTTGCAACCAGGCCTGCACTTGTGGCAAAAGCTCGATATCAAACTGAGCGCTGACTTCGGCGCGTTCTTCTCCATGGCGAACTAGGCTGGAGTCGGCGCGTTCGCCCAAAACTAAGCCTAAACCATCGAGTAAGATCGACTTACCTGCACCGGTTTCACCGGTTAGGCTGGTAAAACCTTGGTTAAGATTCAGTTGTAGACGTTCAATTAAAGCGAGATTTTGAATATGGATTTCTTGCAGCATAATAAGTTCAGTGACATCCGTATTTTAGAGTTTTTCGCCCCAGTGGAGTTTGGCGCGTAATAGTTGAAAGTAATCGTGACCGCAAGGGTGAATCAGTTTAATAAAGTGCGGGTGGCGAACCACGCGAGTTCGGTGCTTGGCGTTGATTTCAAATGTAATCTGGCCATCGCAAGTAATGCGTGCCACGCCATTGCAGTTTTCGTGGGCACGTAATTCGATTTCGCTGTCACCATCCACCACAAAAGGGCGGTTACTCATGGTGTGTGGGTTGATTGACACTAGGCTAATTACATTTAGGCTGGGGTCAACAATTGGGCCACCCGCTGAAAGTGCATAAGCAGTCGAACCGGTTGGGGTTGCGATAATCATGCCGTCAGACCGTTGGCTTTTTAAGAATCGGCCATTAATAAAGGTTTCAAACTCGATCATTTTTGGCGTGTCAGGCTTGTGAATTACGACATCGTTAAATGCGAGGTGTTTGAAAACCAAATGGTCATGTTCGTAAATTTCGACATGCAATAGATTGCGTTCTTCACAATCGTAAGTGCCGTTTAACACATCCTCCATAGTGGCTAGCATCGTTTCAGGCGAGACATCCGCCAAAAAGCCAAGTCGCCCTAAGTTCACGCCGAGGATTGGGATTTGTTGGTCAACTACGTAACGTGCGACATCTAAAAATGTACCATCACCGCCTACCACAATCGCGATATCGATCTCGCCTTTCATGCTTTCTCGACTCATTAAGCTGACGCCATAACGTTCGATAGGGAAGTCTTTGCACGAAGTTTCATCTAGGTAAACTGTTAGGTGTTTGTCTAGAAAAAACGTAATCAATTTGTCGATGCTTTTCCACGATTGGAAGCCGCTGTATTTGCCGAAAATACCAATTCGTTTAAACATTTGCTTGCCTTTTTAACCGAGTATTCTTCGATTATACCTGAATTTTTTTGCACCTGATTGACCACGCTAATGGAATTATTTACACGAAATATGCTGATCAAGGGTTGAAAATAAAAAGCGGGTCACTATGTTTATCGAAACCTTATTTATAAACAGACGTATGTTGGAGACAGTATGAGCGAGCAGAAACAAGCGCAAGATCCGCTAAAAGATCAAGAGAATTTGGAAGCCTCATCTGAAAGCGAAGAGCTTGAGCAAGCCGAGAAAGCGGTGGAAAAAGATTTAGAGCAATTGCTGGCTGAAGCCCGCACTCAAGCGGATGAGCACTGGGATTCACTTTTGCGTATGCAGGCCGATATGGAAAATCTACGTCGCCGTACCCGCATTGATGTCGAAAATGCACATAAGTACGGGATTGAAAAGCTGATCCACGCACTTGTACCAGTTGCCGATAGCCTGGAGTTGGGTTTGGAAGCGGCAAACAAATCGGAAGCGTCATTGGATTCGATCCGAGAAGGTGTGAATATGACCTTTAAACAGTTGTTGGACGTATTGGCGGACTTTAATGTTGAACGTATTGACCCAGCAGGTGAGAAGTTTAATCCGCAGCTGCATGAAGCGATGACAATGGTGCCATCACCGGCACATGAGCCGAATACGGTGATGGAAGTGTTTCAAAAAGGTTATTCGTTAAATGAACGTTTGATTCGCCCAGCTCGTGTGATTGTGAGTAAAGAGTCTTAAGTTTGAAAACCAACTTTTTAAACAGAATTTAACAAAAAACTTTTAGCAAGTTCTTGAATAGTTGCGCTCAGGACTTATATAGCAAGCAAGATTAATAAAATTGGAGATGCAAACATGGCGAAAATTATTGGTATCGATTTAGGCACAACAAACTCTTGTGTAGCCGTAATGGAAGGCAAGGAAGTTAAAGTTATTCCTAACGCAGAAGGCGCACGTACTACGCCGTCAATCGTCGCTTATGCGGCTGATGGTGAAGTATTGGTGGGTGATTCAGCTAAACGTCAAGCCGTGACGAACCCAAAAAACACGCTATTTGCAATTAAGCGTTTGATTGGGCGTCGTTTTGAAGACAAAGAAGTTAAAAAAGACATCGGTATGGTGCCTTATAAAATTATCGCCGCGGATAACGGTGATGCGTGGGTAGACGTGGATGGCAAAAAAATGTCACCTCAAGAAGTCTCGGCACGTACTTTGCAGAAAATGAAAAAGACGGCTGAAGATTATTTAGGTCACGAGGTAACCGAAGCGGTTATCACTGTACCGGCTTACTTTAACGATGCCCAGCGTCAAGCGACTAAAGATGCCGGTAAAATCGCTGGTTTAGAAGTTAAGCGTATCATCAACGAGCCAACGGCGGCGGCCTTGGCTTATGGTATGGATAAAGCCAAAGGCGACAGCAAAATTGCGGTTTACGACTTAGGTGGTGGTACGTTCGATATCTCAATTATCGAAGTAGCGGATCTAGATGGTGAAAAGCAGGTTGAAGTATTGTCAACGAACGGTGACACCTTCTTAGGTGGTGAAGACTTCGATAAGAAAATTATGGACTACTTGGTTGACGAATTTAAGAAAGACCAGGGTGTGGATCTTATGAACGATCCGTTGGCGCTACAGCGTCTACGTGAAGCGGCCGAAAAGGCGAAAATTGAATTGTCATCGCGTGAGCAGACAGATATCAATTTGCCATACATTACAGCCGATGCATCTGGTCCTAAGCACTTAAACATTAAAATGACGCGTGCGAAGTTCGAATCTTTAGTAGAAGAGCTTGTTGCACGTTCGATTGAGCCTTGTAAGATCGCATTGAAAGATGCCGGTTTATCAGCGTCAGAAGTTGACGATGTTATTTTGGTAGGTGGTTCAACTCGTGTGCCAATGGTACAAGCACGTGTTAAAGAGTTCTTTGGTAAAGAGCCACGTCGAGATGTAAACCCTGACGAAGCGGTGGCAATGGGTGCCGCGATTCAAGGTGGTGTATTGTCTGGTGATGTAAAAGACGTATTGTTGTTAGACGTTACGCCTTTGTCATTGGGTATCGAAACCATGGGTGGCGTGATGACTAAGTTGATTGAGAAAAACACCACCATCCCGACTCGTAAGTCGCAGGTGTTCTCAACCGCGGAAGACAATCAGACTGCGGTAACGATTCACGTATTACAAGGTGAGCGTGAAATCTCATCCGGTAACAAGTCGTTAGGTCAGTTTAACCTAGAAGACATTCCGCCAGCTCAGCGTGGTATGCCACAAATCGAAGTAACCTTCGATATTGATGCGAACGGTATTTTGAATGTGTCAGCCAAAGACAAAGCGACAGGTAAAGAGCAAACCATTACCATCAAGGCTTCTTCAGGTTTATCTGAGGAAGAAGTAGAACGTATGGTGAAGGATGCTGAAGCCCATGCGGAAGAAGATCGCAAAATGAAGGAATTGGTTGAAGCACGTAACCAAGCCGATGCGATGGTTCACGCGACACGTAAAGCCATGACCGATGCAGGCGATGACTTAGATGCTTCTGAAAAAGAAGCCATCGAAGCGGCGATTGCCAAGGTTGAAGAAGCTATTAAGTCGGATGATAAAGCCGGTATTGACGAAGCGGTACAAGCTTTAGCTGCAGCGAGTCAGTCGATGACTGAGAAGATGATGGCCAAGCAACAGCAAGGCGCAGACGCTCAGCCGCAACCTCAAAATGAGAAAGCGGATGACATCGTTGACGCTGAGTTCGAAGAAGTTGACGACAACAAGAAGTAAGGTTTTGATTTTTTAAAGCCTATAATGGGCTCCTCAATTAACCCCAGATTGAATTCTGCGGTGCTAGAAAGCCACTTATTCTAGGCGTGCGTCGCCGAACTTAGTCATTCTAAGGTCAAGGCGAACAACAACGAAGAAGTGGCTTTCTAGCACCGCCCTAAGGGGCTTAGCCAAGTTCTCCAGCTCTGTGTTGTGAACTTTTGCAAGGTCTAGACATTCCTTCAGGTTCACGCCTTGACCTGAAAAACTTGGCGTTGCCAGAACTCAATCTGGGGTTGATTGAGGAGCCCTAATGCAACGGCTCTTTTTTTGAGCCGTTGTTTTTTCTATCACGCAAGTGGTTTAGCTGAAGTTTATTGGGGTTGTGTTGTTATTTGACCTTAGTGGTTTGAGCTAATTCACTTTTTAAATATGTTACGGATCTATGAGCA
>NZ_DATCSL010000093.1:0-1428 GCF_036568485.1 Thiomicrospira sp. | reverse complement strand
AACGACTCAAAATTTAATCTATCCACTTCGTTACTATCTTAATTTTGAATCCTTCTTCGTTGGGGAAACCCCAAACCCCGCACACCACGAAAAGCGGTGGTGTGCAAAAAGCAAAAATAGCAGGTGACTCTTTATGACAATGGTACACATTGCAACAAAGGCGATTTCTCGAAAAGCAGGACAGTCGGCGGTGGCGTGTGCCGCCTATCGTGCTGGCGATGTGCTTGATGATGCCAAATATGGAAAGACCCATGACTATAGTAAAAAGTCTGGGGTGATGAGCAGTGATATCGTTTTACCGTTCTCATTAAAAGCGCTGGGTGTGAGTGTGGATAGAGAGACGCTTTGGAATACCGCTGAAGCGGCAGAGACCCGTTCGGACAGTCGGGTGGCGCGTGAGTGGCTGATTAATTTGCCGTATGAGTTAGACGAGTATGATCGGCATCAGCTGGCCATAAACTTTGCCCAAAAGCTTTGTGACGATATGGATGTGATTGCGGATGTGTGTATCCATCGTCCAGTGATGAAGTTGCCATTCGATCCTAATGTACCGCCAAGTTCTAAGTATTTGCGTGAGGGTGAGGAAAACCCTGATCCCCGTAATTTTCACGCGCATATTTTAGTCACTACTCGAGCGCCTACCGTTGGACCAAATAAAACCTTGGCATTTGATCCAAAGCTTAAGACCCCGTTTGAGTGGTCCAATAAAAAACGTAAGGCGCATGATCTGCCGTCATCGATGCAAGAGATTAAGCGTGTTCGGGAGATGTGGGTAGATACCGCCAATAAAGTGTTGGCGCAGCATCATCTGCCATTGATGGATGCGCGCAGTTATAAGGATCAGGGGCTTGATCAGCAGCCCACCATTAAAATGGGCGTTGAGGCGACGGCAATGGAGCGCCGAGGCATCACGACCGAAAAAGGAGACACCAACCGCGCCATCAAAGCACGTAATAAATTGGTGGCTGACAACCATATCAAACAGGAGGCAGACAATGAGCGACGAATTAGCGCACTTAGAAAAGGACTTGCTTGGGCAACTGAGAAAAACGCAAGACTACCTGGACGCATTGGAGGCACAAAACGACGAGCTGATTTTACAAAACAACTCTCTAGAAGCTCAGAACCTCACATTACATACTGCACAGAACAAAATAATAGAACGGCAGATCGAGTTGACGACACAAAACGATGCATTGAAAACGCAAAATCAGGCATTGCTTGGGCAGCTAAACGATGCGAAAACCTACCAAAGCGATGTGATGACACAAAACAAAGAATTAATGGCACAGCACAAGCAAATGATAAGCTCACACAAAGAATTGACGACACAAAACAAGCAATTGAGGGAATCACTGAAGCTATCGGAAAGTCAAATATTGAAATTAACAAAGCAACTGAGCGAAGTGCAAGACCAGCCCCCAACCC
>NZ_DATCSL010000092.1:0-37762 GCF_036568485.1 Thiomicrospira sp. | reverse complement strand
ACAATCGCAGTAGCATAACCGTGGGTTACCGATGTGCTCATAAAACACATATTGATTTGATCGGCCAATATCAAATTGGCTTCTGTTAAAGCTTGGGTGTTTTTCCTAACAGGGTCAGACTCACCGGTGAGCGCCGATTCATCTATTTGAAGTTGAACCGTTTCGACTAAACGGGCATCCGCAGGAATAATCGTGCCGGTTTCGAGTTTAATTAAATCCCCCGGCACTAAATCAGCGGCGGCCAAGTTTTGCCATTCACCATCTCGCTTCACCCAGCATTTTGGGGCGGCCATATCACGCAAGGCATCCATGGAACGTTGCGCTTTAAACTCTTGCATAAAGCTGATGGTGGCATTGATTAAGATGATGGCGGTAATTGCAAAGGCGTCAACATAATGCTGAATATAAAAGGACAACAAGGCACCGAAAAATAACACAATTAATAAAGGGTTTTTGAGTTGGCGCAAGAAGAGTGGAATGACCGCTACCCCATGAGTTTCATTGAGCTGGTTTGGGCCATATTGGGCGAGACGATTTTCGGCATCCTGCTGGCTTAATCCTAGCAATGAATCCGTGTCAAAATGCTGACTTACCTGGTCGATATCCTGTGTAAAAAACGCAGAAGATTTAATTTGATCGGACTTGGATGACTCGGCGGGCATTGAATCGTGATTTGCTAAGCTCATGCTGACCTCTAATGGACATTAACGATGTTGAGTAACCAGTTTAAAGGGAATTTGCAACCGGGTTCCATCGGCCTGTTCAAGTAACAGACTCACTTGCCATTCCATTACTTCATTGGTGCAAAAAGCCAGCATCGAACGACCAGTAAAATGGCCAGGTTTTTCTGGGTCGGCTGTTAGGGTAACGCGGTTGTATCCCATATACATATTGATGCCTGAAATATCCAACTCCAGCATGTTTGTATCTATATGTTGAAGTTGAACCTCAACCTGAAATGGCTTGGCTAGAGGAATGGGCTGAGGTTGAATGCTAAGACTCGCGCTTGCATCGCCTTGTGTTGCGTGACAGGTTTGTTGATGCAGATCACAATCTTCAACTAATGGCCAAGATTCGATGTCAGGTTTATTTTGACAAGCACTTAATAGTCCCAGGCTGACAAGCCCGGCTAATAGAGTGGGGATGGTATATCTCATTTTGAATCCCTCGGCGGTTTATGCGCAGGTTTTTTAGGCAAGGGTTGGCAGTTTGGGCAAGTATAGCTTGCACGTTGAAAATGAACCGCACGTTCGATCAACGAACCGCAATGAATACAAGCTTGATCCGCCCGACCATACACAAATAATTTTTGTACGAAGTACCCTGGACGGCCACTCGGGCTAAGAAAATCCTTTAAGGTTGTGCCGCCTTGTTCAATTGCGGCACTTAATACTTGGCGTATCTGCCTGACTAAGGTCTCACACTCTAATTTGGTCAAATCTTTAGCCGGTTTTAGCGGGTGTAGGCCACTTAAAAACAAGGCTTCATTTGCATAAATATTGCCGACACCGACCAGTTGCTGACTGTTCATAATAAACGATTTAATTGCCGTGTTGCGCGCGCGTGTCGCCTGCCATAAATAGTTTGAATTAAAGGCATCCGATAAAGGTTCTGGCCCTAGTTTTTTGAGCAGAGGATGATCTTCAATCGGTTGGTCTGTCCATAACCAAGCGCCAAAACGTCGGGTGTCTTGATATCGTAAAGTGCTTCCATCCTCAAACACTAGGTCAATATGGTCATGTTTTTGTGGCGGGCTGGGTTGTGATAAGACGCGCAAATGACCAGACATCCCCAAATGAATCAAAATATGCCCCGGTTCGGTTTTAAGCAACAAGTATTTTCCACGGCGTTTAACTGACTCAATCACCAGGCCTGGTAGTAAGCTTTTGAGTTCAGTTGGAACTGGCCAGCGCAGTTGTGCTTGGCGGATTTCAATGCCAAGGATAGGCTTATGGCAAATTTGGTTTTCGATACCACGTTTGGTGGTTTCAACCTCTGGCAATTCGGGCATCTTAACGTCTCAATATTTGGGTGAGAGCCGACTGAGCATCAGGGTATTGAAACTTAAAGCCCAGCTTTTCAAGTCGTGTTGGGATCACACAGCTGCTGTGAGTCAGCACTTGTGCACTTTCACCAAATAGCCAGTTGAGTAATTTTTCCGGCATAGGCAAGCCAAACGGGCGCCGCAATACTTTCGCCAAAGTGCGACCAAATTCTTTTTGGCTAAGGGGGTGCGGTGCGGTGACATTGATTGCCCCCTGATGCTCAGGGTGTTGGATCGCCCAACGAAAAGCGGCCACTACATCATCAATATGTACCCAGCTGAAACACTGTTCACCCGTTACTATCGGACCTCCAAGTCCGAGTCGAAACGCGGGTAACATTTTTTTTAATGCGCCACCATCTTTACCCAAGACTACGCCAAACCGCATGATAAGCGGTTGGGGGGTGAGCTTTTGGCTGGCGCGCTCCCAAGCCTGGCCTAATTCACCGAGAAAACTTTCATCCACTTGTTCGCAAGACTCATCCACTGGCTGACCACATGGACGTTGTGGGTAAATGCCAATGGCCGATATTGCAATCACTTGTTTTGGAGGCGTTTCCAGTTTGGCGAGAGCTTGCGCTAGCAGCTCAGTTGTATCAATTCGGCTGGTAAATAAGCTTTGCTTGTAGGCTTCATTCCAGCGTTGACCAATATTAGCCCCGGACATTTGAATCACGATATCTTGCGCTTTGAGCAATTGGGTTAAGTTTTCAATGCAGTTATAAGCGCTACGCCCCATTTGAATCACGTTGTGCCCATCATCGCGCAGGGCTTTGGCTAAATGGCGGCCTATAAATCCAGTGCCACCAAGAATGAGTAGATTCATGCTGTCTCCCTTAGTCCTAGCCAAACACTTTGGTTGATCGGCTAGGTGATGAATTCGGTATACTTAGTTTAACGATGTTAAAAGGTAGCTTATGAAACTTAAAAATGCAATTTTGATTACCGGTGCAGGCCAAAGAGTTGGGTTGCATTTAGCTAAGCAATTTCTATTAGAAAAAGATTATCCAGTAATTTTTAGTTTTCGCAATCCTAAACCGGGGGTCGAAGAGTTAATAAATCTGGGTGCACATGCAATCCAAGCGGATTTTAACCAAGCAGAAGAGCGTGCCGCTTTTATTGATGCGGTAAAGGAAAGAGCGCAGAGCTTGCGAGCGGTTATTCATAACGCGTCAGTCTGGCTGGATGATGGCGTCGAAAATAGTTTTGAGCAGCAATGGCAAGTGCATGTCAACACACCCTATCAACTTAACCGAGCTTTTAGCGCGTTGTTGCGCGCGAGCGATAGTGAATTAAAAGACATTATTTCTTTAACTGATGCCGGTATTGAAAGGGGGTCTGCCAACCAGATTGGTTACTGTGCTTCAAAAGCCGCCTTGCAAAATATGACGCGTTCATTTGCAAAAGCGTTTGCGCCAGATATAAAAGTGAATGATATTGCTCCGGGACTGATTATGTTTAACCAGCAAGATGACGCCAACTACCGAGAAAAGCGTCTACAAAAATCCTTGCTGGGTATTGAGCCAGGGCCCCAGGTTATTTATGAGGCGGTAAGTTATTTGATGCATAGTCCATACACGACCGCCACCACGCTGACTCTTGATGGCGGTTGTCGCGATTAAGGTTGGGTTTTCCAAATACGACTTTCACCCCGTCCACGACTGTCTGAGGCAGCCTCTAACTCACCATATTTAGAGCGGCTTATGAATTGTAGATCGCCAAAAAAAGGTCGCTGGGATAACTTATAACCTTGATTGGTTAGTGCTTGAATCGTGTTGGCCTCTAAAGAGGGGTGGTAGCCAATTTCATCTTTTGGCCAAAGCTGATGATGCACACGCGCGGCATCGACAGCTTGTTGCGCGCTCATGTCAAACTCAACATTGTTTACCAGTGCCTGGAAAACACTGGTGATAATGGTTGAGCCGCCTGGTGTGCCAATCACTTTAGATACCCTGCCATCACGTAATAAAATGGTGGGTGTCATGGAAGATAGCATGCGTTTATTGGGTGCAATCGCATTGGCTTTGCCACCAATTACGCCAAATATATTGGGCACGCCGGGTTTGGCTGAAAAGTCATCCATTTCATCGTTCATTAAAAAGCCGGCACCTTCAATCACAACACCACTGCCAAACGGCATATTTAAAGTGGTGGTATTTGAAACGGCATTGCCTTGGGCATCCAAAATTGAAAAATGGGTGGTTTGTTCGCTTTCCACCAGGCCTGGTTTTATTTCAGGTGTCGGCGAAATGCGAATAGGATCAACTTCTAAAGCGCGTTTGGCTAAATAATCGACTGCAATTAACTGATCGGTTGGAACCTGGTGAAAGTCAGGGTCACCTAAGTATTCGGCGCGGTCAGCATATACGCGTTTTTTAATTTCGGCGAGCAGATGAATATAGCTCGCACTGTTGTGATACAAGCCCTCAAACTCATGCGCTAGCTCAGCTTTCATTTTTAAGAGTTGAATCAACGCGATCCCACCCGAGCTAGGTGGCGGCGCGGAATAAACATCATAACCCTGCCAACGCGTTTGTACTGGCTCTCGCCATTTGACTTGGTAGTTAGCCAAATCCGTTAAGTTAATTAACCCTTGGTTTGCCTGCATTTGCTTTACTATCAACTGGGCGGTTTCGCCTCGATAAAACTCATCCGCACCCTGTTGAGCGATGCGTTTGAGTGTATTGGCTAACTCGGGTTGTTTGAATAGTTGATTGGCCTCAAGATCGCCAAAATACGCTATAAAATTTAGGTCGTCGGCTTTTTCATAAGCCCAATTTTGATACCAGTTTGCCGTTTCAGCTAATTTCGGGTGTACTTTAAAACCTTTTTCGGCGAGTTCGATGGCTGGCTCAATTAATTCGGACCAACTGAGTTGGCCATAAGCTTGGTGGGCTTGCCATAGTCCCATTACGCTGCCTGGAACGCCTGATGCTTGGTAACCCACCAGCGATTTATGCGGAATGACTTTGCCATCTTCATCCAGGTAAAGGTCTTTGTGGGCGGCTTGGGGGGCGGTTTCACGGTAGTCTAGAAAACGAGTTTGGCCTTGTGCATGAATCAGCATAAAACCGCCACCGCCTAAGTTTCCCGCTTCGGGGTAGGTCACCGCTAGGCTAAAAGATGCGGCCACCGCGGCATCAATGGCATTGCCGCCTTTTTCTAAAACAGCTTGAGCGACCTCAGCCGAATAACTATCCGGCATGGCTAGTGCGGCACGTGAATCAGCATAGGCCGCTTGGCTCAAAACTAAAACGCAGTAGCCGATAACTATCCATAACTTTCTTAAAAACATGCCAAGCCTCAGTTAATTAAATGTGCAGGATTTTATAGTACCTATTTTTGGTGACATTGCCAGCTTGGTATAAAACCAGGTGATATTATGCCGTTCTTATCTTACCAGGCCTGGTGTTATAGTAAAAACTTTGAGCACTATTAGTATATTTGATAGGTAATTCTATTTATTTAGGTTCAAAATGAGACAGGTCTAATCAATCAAACGGATCAAATGGACGTGTAATGAAACAAGTTCTGCAGAGGTATCGATGGTTGGTGATGTTATTTAGTGTCATGATCTTTCTGGTCATTTTGCTAAAGGCTTGGTTTTACCAGCAAGAAAGTGAATCACTTCGCCATGCAGTCTACAGTGCATATAAACAAGATGTTCAAGCGCAAGTGAATGCCTTAATCAGTGAGCAGAAAAGTGCCTCCTTAGCCTTAGCCCTGATGCTGGCGGAAAATCCGAAGGTTCAAACACTCCTCAGCTTAGGTTGTTGCGAGTATACGGCCGGCCTCGCCAATATGGCGCAACGCATACAGGCCAAAACCCTAAATAATGATATTTGGCTCCATGTGATTAATCGTGATGCGATTAGTATGGAGCGAAGTTGGACAAGCCGTAGAGGCGATTCATTAGTTGGCATTCGCACCGACCTTGAGCATCTAATCAATAATCCAAATGAAGCACCAACCACCACCGTGAGTACCGGTCTATTTTCCATGACCTTTAAGTCAATGGTGCCAGTATTTGATGGGGAAAAACTATTAGGTGTGGCGGAGGTTGTGTCTCAGTTTCAGCCTTTAGTTGATCGTTTAAATATTGAGAATACGCGCTCGTTGGTCTTAGCCGACAAGCGTCATAGAACCAAGTTGATCCTTCCAAGCAACGATCAGTTTATTGATGACTATTATGTGGTGAATAGTCACGGTGCCGATGAATTGGCAGAGCTGGTTAAGTTAATTGGGGTAGAGAAGCTAGTGAATGATGAGTTTTTTGTCTACCAAAATCAATTGGTTATCACGCACATACCCATTTTTGATGCGTTTGGCGAGATAGAAGGCCACTGGTTGACGGCGAAGGCATTAGACGCGATAAACTTTGACGATGTGAACGCGTTATTAAACCGCTATCTGGTGGTTTCTTTTATTGTTGTGGTGATGTTGGTTTTATTAGCCTTTATCTTTTTAAGCCGTCAGCAGATTTCTTTGCAACGTAATTATTATCGAGACATCATTGATTCGGCATCGGATATTCTGTTTGTAACGGATATGAAACAAACCCTCGATGCCAATAAGCATTTCTTTGATTTTTTTAATGAATTTGAAGATTTAAAAGCCTTTCATCAGCGTTATAAACGAGTTTGTGACATGTTTGAACCTGGTGAGGGTTTATTGCAGCCTGAAATGAATGGAATCTTTTGGATTCAGCATGTTCTGAATCATCCGGCCGACTCACACGTGGCAAAAATCACCAAGGCTGGGCGCACATATTATTTTGCAGTAAAAATTCAACCGCTGACTGAAGCCTTATTTGGCCAGTTTACGGTGGCGATGCATGATATTACCGAGTTGGTAGAGGCTCAGCAACAGTTGGCTCATCTATCGCAAACGGATGAGCTGACAGGTATAAATAATCGACTGTTTTTTAATAAGGGGCTCAGTCAAGAATTGGTTCGGTTTAGACGCTATCAGGCACCGATGTGTTTATTAATGCTGGATGTGGATTATTTTAAAAACATTAATGATGAAAACGGCCATGATGTGGGCGATGCGGTTTTGCAAGAGTTAGCCAAGGTGATTCAAAGCGGTTTGCGCGGATCCGATTTGCTGTGTCGTTATGGGGGCGAAGAATTTGTGATTATGCTGCTAAATACGCAAATGGAGGATGCCAAGGAGATTACAGAACGCCTGCATGCGCTGGTCGCCAGTTACAAATTTAATGCTATTCCGGGGCAAACCTTAACCTGTAGTTTCGGCTTAACCTGTTTTCAACCAAATGACACAGAAAACTCTGTGCTCAAGCGAGCCGATCAAGCACTTTATGAGGCGAAAAACGCCGGGCGCAACCAAGTGAAGTACGCATAATTTGTGTTTATTCAATTCAAAAAGATGGTTCGCTAAAGCCTGCTAACGGCGCGGTCCTCTCTGCGAAAATATTGCTGTTTTTTCTGAGGCAGTGGTATTATGTTGACCTTAATTAATCCTATTGATGGAGACCAGAATGAGCGTATTACCCGGTCACTTAAAGTATGCCGAAAGTCACGAGTGGGCCTATTTGGATGAAGATGGTTTGGTCGTGGTGGGCATTACAGATTTTGCCCAAGAGGCTTTGGGCGATATTGTGGCGGTCAACTTTCCAGAAGTGGGCGCGGATGTCAGTGAAGGTGATGATGTTTTAATGATCGAGTCGGTTAAAACGGCCTCTGATATTCACGCACCAGTGAGTGGCGAAATCGTCGCCATTAATGAAGCCTTAGAAGACGCGCCAGAAATGATTAATGATGAGCCTTATGATGGCGGTTGGTTGATCAAAATTGCACCGCATGACGAGTCTGAACTGGCTGATTTAATGGATGCAGAAGAATACCAGGCGGAAATTGATGGCTGATTTAGCAAGTTTACGCTTAAAGAAAAATGAAGACCGACGCATTAAACAAGGTCATATTTGGGTATTCAGCAACGAAGTCGATACCCAGGCGACGCCGTTAAAATCGTTTGAAGCTGGTCAGCAGGTGGTGGTGGAAGCCAGTAATGGCAAGCCACTGGGCTTGGCTTATGTGAACCCCAACACCTTGATTTGTGCTCGTGTATTTACGCGTGATGTTAAACATCAGCTGGGTTTAACCTTCTTCAAAAAACGTTTACAGCAAGCCCAAGCCATACGTGAAGCAACTTATAACGAGCCTTATTATCGTTTAGCGTTTGGGGAGAGTGATGGACTACCAGGCCTGGTAATTGATCGCTTTAACGATGTATTTGTGGTGCAAATTGGCACCGCCGGTATGGAAGCGGTAAAAGACGATATTCTTCAGGTGTTAATTAATCTCTATCACCCGCGTGCGGTGGTATGGCGCAACGATATGGCGAGCCGTGAACTAGAAGGTTTGCCACGTTACCAAGAATTGGCCTATGGCGAATTGCCCGAACAAGTTACGCTGATCGAAAATGGCGCGAAATTTGTGGTACCGGTATTGGGTGGCCAAAAAACCGGTTGGTTTTATGATCACCGATCCGCTCGTGCACGCATGGCACAAATGGTGGAAGGTAAACGTGTATTGGATGTATTCAGTTATTTAGGTGGCTGGGGTATTCAAGCCGCGTTAGCTGGCGCCGAATCGGTGGCTTGTGTGGATGCTTCGGAAGCCGCGCTGGATGGTGTGCATGTGAATGCCGAATTGAATGGTGTGGCGGATAAAGTCACCAGTTACCAAGGTAATGCGTTTGAAGTGATGACCGCCTTAATTGGTCAAGCCGAAAAATTTGATGTGGTGATTGTTGATCCACCCGCGTTTGTAAAACGTAAGAAAGATTTAAAATCCGGCTCAGAAGGCTATCGTCGAGTTAATGAGTTAGCCATGCGCTTGCTCTCGCCTAATGGTATTTTGATTTCCGCTTCTTGTTCCCATCATATGAGCCGGGATGCATTGTTGAATCAAATTCAAGTGGCCGCGAGTCATATAGATCGTTCGGTTCAAGTCTTTGATCAAGCCTATCAAGCGCCTGATCATCCAATTCATCCTGCAATTATTGAAACCCAATACCTCAAAACGTTTTTCTGCCGAGTGATGTCAAAGTGGTAATCCCGCAAATCCTCAATGCCCCCACGACTTTTGCTGAAGAAGAGTTGCTTCAGCCTTGGTTTGCGGCATTATTTGCGAATTCGCCGGTTGCTTTATTTGTGTTTGATAATAATGGCAAATTGGTCGATTGTAATGATCGGTTTGTGACCTTATTAGGCTCGTCAAAAGAGCAGTTAATGGGCATTGACATGCTGAGTTTGCCAGACCAGCGAGTAAGTGAAGGCGTTGCCAAGGTTTTAAAAGGCCAGATTGCTCATTTAGAGATCGAATATCAGTCGATTACCTCTGGTAAATCTGTGCCAGTTTCGGCCATGTTTTGTCCTGTGAGAGCGCCAGATCGGCATATTAAAGGTGGTTTAGGCGTGGTAGAAGATTTGTCTGGTCAGCGACAAGCTGATACAGAGTCTGCACGCCAGTTAGCCTTTGAGAAACTAGTCGCAAAAATATCTAAACGTTTGGTCAGTACCGCCGCCGATCATCAGCTGGATGAAGCGGTTCAACTAACATTAAGCGAAATTGGGCAGTTTTTTGAAGTTGATCGTTGTTACATCTTTCAGTACGACCCAGATGCGCCCACTATTTCTAATACGTTTGAATGGTGCTCTGCAGGCACATCTGTGCAAATTCATAATTTACAGCATGTTGATATGTCACAGCTGCCTTGGATGGAGTCGCAATTAGATCAGCAACACATTGTGCATATTCCAGACGTCGCTCATTTAGATGATAGCTTGCGCGCTGAGCGTGAAATGTTGCGTGAACAAGGTATTCAATCGCTATTAATGATCCCAATGGTTGAGCATGCCCAAACCATCGGTTTTTTAGGCATAGATGCCGTTCATAGCCGTTATTATTGGCCAAATGAAAAAATTATTTTGTTACAAATCGTGGCTGAAACGGTCACCAATGCGTTATCGCGGCGTAGCTATCAACGCACGTTGAAAAAAGTAAATGATCAATATCAGCAGTTTTCATCTCAAGTGCCACTGGGTTTATATACCTTTCGTTTAACTCAGTCGAATCAAGCTTGTTTTGATTATTGTAATGATCAATTTTTACAGATGAATGGCGTGACTCAGCGAGAAGACTTGCTGGACTTCAAACATGTCCATCCTGATGATCTAGCTGAGCTCAAAAAACGTCAAGACATGGCCAGGCAGCAGCATAAAGCCTTCGTCTGGGAAGGGCGCTATGTTTTAGACGGCGTACTTCATTGGATGCATATTGAAGATAACGATCCAGAGAAAGATGAAAATGGTGACTGGATATGGAATGGTTATCAGCAAGATATTACGGATCGTAAACGACTAGAGCAACAACTTAAAGAGTTGGCAACAATTGATGATATGACGCAAGTATGGAATCGGCGTTATTTCTTAAAAGCAGCTGAAGAAGAGTTTGAGCGTGCACAACGTTACAAGGATGTCTTTAGTTTTCTAATGATTGATGCGGACCATTTTAAAGCCGTTAACGATAATTACAGCCATGCAGCCGGTGATTTGGTGTTGGTGAACTTAGCTAAGGTTATGTCCGACTCGGTTCGCAAAGTCGATTATGTCGGGCGCCTAGGGGGCGAGGAATTCGCCATTTTATTACCCAGCACACCTGAAACCGAGGCTCGTTTACTCGCAGAGCGTATTCGCGAAGCGGTTGAAAAGCATCCGGCCGATTATAATGGTCAAAACCTATCCATTACGATTAGTATTGGAGTCAGCAGCTATCGAACCGCCGACCAAGACTTGGACCAGCTTATTCAGCGCGCCGATAAAGCCTTATATGAAGCCAAAAATCAAGGCCGCAACCGAGTTGTTACTGCCCCTTAATTTGTTGAAGGATAACCCACCAGGCCTGGCGGTTATCAAGCAAGTCTACTTAATCCAAATAGATTTAACGTTCACAAATTCACGAATACCGTGATAAGACAATTCGCGGCCATAACCTGAGTTTTTCACCCCACCAAATGGTAAACGCGGATCTGACTTGCTAATGCCATTGACATAGCTAGCGCCCGCTTCAAGGTTGCGAGCAATGGTTTCAGCGGTTGCAATATCTCGGCTCCATACTGAGCCAGATAAACCAAAATCGGTTGCGTTGGCTAAACCTGTTGCATGCGCCGGTTCAGATGCTTTTAGCACAATCGCCACGGGTCCAAAAAATTCATCACTAAAGGCGGGCATATTACTCGAAATATTCGTCAGAATCGTCGGTGCGTAATAACTGCCAGGGCGCTCAATTTGTTGACCGCCGGTAATGATTTTAGCGCCGAGTTCAACCGACTCTGTGACTTGCTTATGCAATTCATCTAATAGGTCTTGGCGAGCCATTGGGCAAAGAGTGGTGTGCGGATCCATTGGATCCCCTGCGACAAACTTAGCTTCAACGGCTTGTTTAAACTGCTCCACAAACTGATCAAAAATGTTTTGATCTACAATAAAACGCTTGGCGGCAATACAGCTTTGCCCCATGTTTAAGAATCGACTGGTGACCGCGCCTTCAATCGCCAATTTGATATCCGCATCATCCAGCACAATAAACGCGTCCGAACCACCCAGTTCTAGTACGGTTTTCTTGAGTTCGGAGCCGGCGATGGCGGCGACTTTGCGTCCGGCCGGCTCACTGCCAGTCAAGGTGACGGCACGCACATAACGATTGCGAATTACGCTTTCCACCTTATCGGCACCGATCATAAGGTTGGTAAAAACCGAATCTGGGAAGCCCGCTTCTAAAAATACCTTTTCGATCGCCTGGGCGCATTGCGGCACATTGGATGCGTGTTTTAACACGGCGATGTTTCCCGCCACTAAAGCTGGAGCAGCAAACCGAAATACTTGCCAGAAAGGGAAGTTCCAGGGCATGACTGCCAGCACCACACCCATAGGCTGATAACAAATTAAGCTTTTGCTGGCATCGGTTTCAATGATTTCATCGGCCAAAAAATCAGGGCCTTTGTCGGCATAAAATTCGCAGACCCAGACGCATTTATCAATTTCCGCTTGCGCTTCTTTAATCGATTTGCCCATTTCCAGTGTAATTAAACGCGCCAAATCGCTTTTTTGATTTTTTAACACCTCCGCGGCGCGTTGCATTAAAGCGCAACGCTCAGCCATCGAAGTGCGTTGAGCCCAGTCGGCAAATTTTTGGCCCGCTCTTTTGATCGCTAAATCAAGTGTGTCTTGATCCCAGCTATCATATTGCGCTAACAATTCACCGGTTGCCGGATTTCTGGATTCGAGTGCCATAAGCAAAGCTCCTTAATAAACCTGTATTGAATGACTTAACGGTTGAATGTTAAACGCTGCCCGGGTTTAAATGCCGCGAATTGGCCTTGGTCATACATTAACTCACCATTAATAAAGGTTTTAATAATGCTGGATTTAAATGTGTGACCTTCCCAAGGTGACCACTGACATTTGTATAGGTTGTGGGCTTTATCATCGGTATGGGGTTTATTGAGATCAACTAGTACCAGATCCGCCCAATAGCCTTCGCGAATAAAACCACGGTCGGCAATTTGATATAACCGAGCGACGTTGTGTGAAAAACGATCCACAATCAACTCAAGACTAAATACACCTTGATGATAAAGGTCTAACAGCACGCTTAGTGATTGTTGCACTTGCGGCAAACCGGCTGGTGCTTTGAAATAGCTGTTCTGCTTTTCTTCCCAAGTGTGAGGTGCGTGGTCTGTGGCAATGACATCAATGCGACTTTCGATCAGAGCTTGGCGAATGGCATCGCGATCAGACTGTGTTTTAACCGCTGGATTGCACTTGATTAAACTGCCATGCTTTTCATAATCTTGGTCGTTAAACCACAAATGATGTACACAAGCTTCGGCGGTAATTTTTTTGGATTCGACCGGGCCTGGTTCAAACAAAGCTAATTCATCGGCGGTGGTAATGTGTAATACATGCAAGCGTGCGCCGGTCTCCTTGGCCAGTTCTACCGCCATGGACGAAGATTTATAACAGGCCTCATGACAACGGATGAGGGGATGAGCGCTCATCGGCACGTCTTCGCCATAACGCTCGCGGTAGAGCGCCTCTTGCTCCTTAATCATAGGGGTATCTTCGCAATGAGTGGCGATCAAGATCGGGCTTTGACGAAAAATATTACGCAAAGCGGTTTCACGATCGACCAGCATATTGCCTGTGGAAGATCCCATAAAAATTTTAACGCCACACACGTTTAATGGATTGACCCGCGCAACTTCGTCGGCGTTGTCATTGGTGGCACCCAAGTAAAACGAGTAGTTCGCCCAGGATTTCTGCGCGCCTAACGCATACTTGGCTTCGAGTGTTTCTAAGCTAATAGTGGGTGGGTTCACGTTGGGCATTTCCATATAGGAGGTAATGCCCCCGGCAATTGCGGCGCGTGATTCAGTGGCGATGTCGCCCTTGGCCACCAGGCCTGGTTCACGAAAGTGGACTTGATCATCAATCATGCCCGGCATCAGATGTAAGCCTTCTGCGTTAATCACTTGATCTGCAACACAATCGATTTGCGGCGCGATTTGGGCAATTCGGCCTTGTTCAATTAACAGATCGACAACCTGTTGTTGTCCTTCGTTTACCATCGTGGCTTGTTTGATCAGTGTGCGCGACATACAACCTTCCTTGTTTGAGTTTCGTTTATTTTACAAGAGGAATTTTGTTTGGTGGAAATAAAAACGCCCTGGCGAAGCAGGGCGTATAGTTTCACGGTGAAAGCCGAACTTAGAACTCAGCCCACTCATCACCTTCGGATGATTTCGCCGGTTGTTTGGCTAATGGCATCGCTGGTTTATTTTGGCCGGAAGTCGCAGCGGGTTTATCCTGCTCCACTTCCTTATTTTCTGCAGGGGCTGTGGGCTGAGTCGGCTGATCCTTTGAGGCGCTTTTTGGCTTCGCCAATTTAGGAACGCTAGCCGGTTTAGCCAAGCTGGCTTTATGCGATTTGGTTTTAAAGCGACTCATGTCATCACGTAACACTTGTGCTTGTTCATTCAAGCTTTCAGCGGCGGCGCTGGTTTCTTCTACCAAGGCCGCATTTTGCTGGGTGCCGCTGTCGATTTGCGCAATCGCTTTATTTACCTGCGAAATACCTTCAGCCTGCTCAGTCGAGGCTTGTGCAATTTGCTCGATCATGCCAGAGACATCTTCTACTGATCCCATAATTTGAGATAGTACTTCGCCTGACTCGGTTGCAAGTTTGGTGCCTTGATCAATACGACCCACGCTTTCATCAATTAAGTTTTTGATGTCTTTAGCGGCCTCAGCTGACTTTTGTGCCAAAGCACGAACTTCACCAGCTACTACGGCAAAGCCGCGGCCGTGATCGCCGGCTCGAGCGGCTTCAACAGCGGCATTTAATGCCAGTAGATTGGTTTGGAAGGCAATGCCGTCAATCAGTGTGACAATCTCACTGATTTTGTGGCTAGACTCTTGAATTGAGCTCATGGCTTCAATTGTATCGGCCATGACTTTATTGCCTTGCTCGGCTTTGCCTTGGACATCGTGCGCGACTTCGGCGGCGCGTTTGGCGTGGTCGTTCGTGTTTTGTACTGCGCTGTTCATTTGCTCCATGGTCGCCGAGGTTTCTTCAACCGACGCAGCTTGCTGTTGAACGCGATCACTTAAATCCATTGCACCGCGAGATACTTCATCTGCGGCATTGGTGACTTGGCTAGAGACCTCAATGGCATCGGTAACAATTTTGTTTAATTGATCACTTGAAGCGTTAATGGCGCGTTTTAATTCGTCCAACTCACCTTGATACTCACCTTGAATGGTCTGACTCAAATCACCTTGCGCTTGCGCCGCCATGATTTGATTGATTTCTTTAATCGCCGACTCTAATGCGCTTAAAGATTCATTCACATGGTTTTTAAGTGTTAAGAGTTCGCCGCTGGCTTGTGCTTCTACGCGCAAGCTGAACTGGCCTTGTTGCATGCCTGATAAGGTTTGGTTGATTTCGACCATCACGGTTTCCATCGACTGCAACGCGCCTTCGACTAGAGCTCGGAAACTCGGTGCGACTTTTTGATCCATGCGCACGTTAAATTGACCGTCTTTGAGAGCCTGCATGACTTTAGAAAGTTCGTCCATCATAAAGGACACGCTCTTGGCAGAGGCATTGACGCCTTCTTTTAGTGTGCGTAGGTCGCCGCGATATTCGCCTTGCATAGACTGATTGAAATCGCCATTCGCAATCGCTGACACGGTTTGGTTGGCTTCGTTAAGCGCTTGGTTAATTTGGTGCAGTAAAGAAGCGAAAGCTCGGGTCATAGCCCCTACTTCATCTTGCGCTTTACTGTCGAGCTGCGTGTCAATTTTGCCCGATTGTTCCACCTCACGAATCACATTCAAAATAGACTGTATTGGTTTGGTGATGATGCTCTTACTGGCATGCCACAAAAACAGCATTAAGGCGACAATCAAACCAATAATCAACATAAACATAATGAATATGACATTGTTTACGCCTTGCATCGCATTCACCATGTCAGGGTGCGACATGTCCATCCCGATCAAGTAATAACCAATGGTGTTGCCATCGCTGCTTTTGATTGGTGCGGTAGAAATTACCTTGTCGTTGGTAATGGTGAAGTCTTCTGCGACTAAACTGTCAATATCTAAGCCGTCAAACCAAGCACTAGACTGGTTAAACCAGGTTTGGTGGGCAAGGTTGTAGGAGCCAAGTTTGGGGTTGTCTGCGCCTTTTGCCCAACGTTTTAGACCGGTTTGGTTGATCAGCGCGACCATGTAAGCGCCGTCTTCAGCCATTTGATCAACAATGGTGCCTAAACCGGTTCGAATGTCTAATATCCCTACGATATCTGAATCTGAGTTAGGTGCCATAACGGGCACAGAGGCAGTAATAAATAAACCGACACCGGATAAGTCGATGCTGGCGCTACTGTGTTGGCGGCCACGCAATAGATCTGAAAAGTCGCGCGGCGCTTTTTTGCCAATGGCCGGGTCAGGTAAGGGTTTAAATGAACGGACAAAAATTTTGTTATCGCGGTCAAAGGCAACAAAGGATAGGTTGTTGTAATCGGTTGAACGTTTGAAATCCGCCGCGACCTTGGTGGTGATGTCATGCAGACCTTGATGGTCTCGATTTAAAAAGAACTGCCCCATGTTAGGATTGCCCGCCACAATGCCTTGTACCGTATTTAAGGTCGCGCCTACTTTAGAGTTAATAAACATTAACGATTGTTCGCGTTTTTCTAACGCAAGGTTTTCAGCAGTGGTGTATTGAAGATCGGATGACGACTTGAATACCATGCCTAATCCAATCACCAGGCCTGCTGCGCTGACCAGCAGCATTCGAAAGAGTAGTTTGGCGGAAATGCTATTTAACATTGTAGAGCTCCTAGTATTATCTTATTCTTATATACTTATTTTTACGATGTGATGGTTCGTATGTTTGTTAGTGGCGCTAATATACAGTCTGACCCGAAATTTTCAACCTAATTTGTTAAATTGAGGCATAAGCAATTATTCTTTAAAGCGCTTATTTACGCTGACCAAATAGGTCGGTGCCAATACGTACCAGTGTGCTGCCTTCGGCAATGGCGGCCTCTAAATCACTGGACATGCCCATGGATAAGGTATCGAAGTGGGGCGTGTTTAATGTGGTTTTAAGTTGTTGATATAGATTAAACATGTGTGCCAGCGCCACACGTTGCTGATCAAATGTGGTTTCGGCTTTGGGGATCGCCATTAAGCCTCGTAACATAAGATTGGGCAAATTCATCACTTGTTCGACTTGCTCCAATAGTTCTTGCGGATGGAAGCCTGATTTAGTGGGCTCTTGGCTAATATTAACTTGCAATAAAATATTGAGTGGCGCTCGATCTGCTGGTCGCTGACTGCTTAGACGTTGCGCAATTTTGAGTCGATCAACACTGTGTACCCAATTGAAATGCTCTGCAATGGGTTTGGTTTTATTGGATTGAATTGGGCCAATAAAATGCCACTCTAAATCTGGGCGTTGCGCGATTTTATCCAAGGATTCTTGCAGGTAGTTTTCACCAAACGCCGTTTGGCCAAGTTCCGCTAACGCATTAATGGCTTCAATCGGTTTGGTTTTACTTACGGCCAACAATTTTACTGAACCCGCAGGGCGTTTAAATTCTTGCTCAGCGCGGCGAATGCGATTTAGGACTTGAGTTAAGTTTGCTTGATAATCCATGGTACGAGCCTTTTCAGTGTGTTTTAAATAACATTTTAGCAAACCCATCTGAAGTTGATGATAAATAGGTTTGTCATCTATTTCCGTGTTTTAAAAAGCGCGTCATCCTCACTAACTGGCGGTTTGTATTTAAATGGGTGTAGTATTTATCTAGTTGTTTAGAGACAAAGGAGAATCTGTGAAACCGGTTAAATCAAGTGAAAGTAATTATCCTTATGATGAAAAACTGCCACGTGAGGAGTACGAAGAAACCAAGCGCGCATTACAAATTGAGCTGTTAAAAATGCAGCGTTGGGTTAAAGAAAATGATGAACGTATTGTCATGGTGTTCGAAGGGCGAGACGCGGCCGGTAAGGGCGGCACGATCAAACGCATTATGGAGCATCTAAACCCGCGTGGTGCTCGTGTCGTGGCATTGGATAAACCGAGTGAGCGTGAAAAAGGTCAGTGGTATTTTCAACGTTACTTGGAGCATATGCCAACCGCTGGTGAAATCGTGTTGTTTGACCGCTCTTGGTATAACCGGGCCGGTGTTGAGCGTGTTATGGGCTTTTGCACGCCACAACAATACACTCAGTTTATGCATCAGGCACCTGAAGTCGAACGTATGTTGGTCGCGGATCAAGTGCGTTTGATGAAGTTTTGGTTTTCGGTGGGGCGCAAAGAACAATTACGACGTTTTAATGCGCGTAAAAAAGACCCACTAAAACAATGGAAACTCAGCCCGATGGATTTGGCTTCACTGGATCGTTGGGAAGACTACACCAAGGCAAAAGAAGACATGTTTTTCTATACCAATACCGCTGAAGCGCCTTGGACCGTGGTTAAATCAAATGATAAGAAACGTGCGCGTTTGGCTTGTATGCGATATATATTGCAAAGCCTACCCTATGAGGGGAAAAATGAGGCGATCGTTGGTCAGCCAGATCCGCTTATTTTAAGTAGTGGTGACGACATATTTCAAGGCGATTAACCTTTTTATAAAGCGCCAGTTAGAACAAGGACAAAATGATGAGTGTGCAAATTAAAGGTCATGCGGCCCAGGTTGTTGAACATTTCAAAGCGATGCTGGACGACCAGCAAATCGCTAGTTTGGCGGATGAGCATTTCGATGAGCTGGAAACCTTAATTGAAGCTTCGCTGAGCGTGGTTTATTCGCAAGCACAACATGACTTTGCGAAAGAGTTAGAACTCTTAGCGCATAAGTTACGCAAAGGCTCAAGCCACATTAGCGAGCATTAGTTTAAAGTGTTAGTCAGAATTGGCTGCAGTTGGAAGTTGATATTTGGGTAGGCTTGACTTAGTTTTAAGCAGGCCTGGTATTGCGGATCGGGCAAAAACCCATAAACCGACCAGGCCTGCTGATGATAAGCCTGCAACCAGGCCTGGTATAGATCAGCTATCCCACCTTCGAGCGAGCCGGGCAAACCTGAGTCGGAAGCCAGCCGATTGGCAATGCCCCAGTCTTCGAGTAGCGGTGCAGCGCCAATGGCTTCCGCGTTAATATTGACTAAAAATTTGGCTGGTTTCGCCTGAAACATAAAGTCGTGTTGGGCATGTAATAAAGCCATCATCGGGGCTTTGGGTTTCAGGCTTTGTTGCCAGCGTTTAGCCGCATCAAATACTGATGCTTGGCTAAGCTCTGAGCCAAGCCAAACTTGCGAAGTCTGTGGATCGAAGTTGAATGGATAGGGCATGACTTCTAGGTTAAAGCTTTGGTTTGGTTGCAAACCTCGCCAATCCGTTTGGCTCAAAAGGGTTAAATACAAGGTTTGTTTTTGAAACAACCAGGCCTGGTGGTCTTGGTAGAGAAAACGCGTGCCTACGCCTAACACGCTATACTGGCTCAGTTCAATTTGAATCAACCAAAATCCATTCTTTTGAACTTGTTGACCGATAAAAATGGCGTCGAGTTGGCTACGCATTCTGTTTAGACCGCATTGGCTAAATAGACTGGACGACCTTGGAAAAAGGTCATTTCGACTTTTCCGTTAAACTCCCAACCGATAAAGGGTGAGTTTTTACCTTCTGATAGTAAGGTCTCGCTGCTCAGTGTCCAATAATCCTCTGGATCAAAAATCACCAAGTCGGCATTGCTGCCAGTTTGTAAGCTGCCACAATTGAGACCCAGAATATTAGCCGGGTGTTCGGTGAGAAGTTGAATGGCTTGCGACAGGTTTAAAACCTTTTCGTCCACCAGTTTTAAGGTTAGGGCGAGTAAGGTTTCGAGGCCGCTGATACCGGGTTGACTTTCGCCAAATGGCAATTGTTTTTCGTCTCGTCCAAGCGGAGTGTGATCGCTCACAATTGCATCAATAATTCCGGTTTTTACCCCCATTCGTAACGCATCACGATCGGCTTGACTGCGTAAAGGTGGGCTGACGTGAGCAAGTGAACTAAAGTCTAACAAGTCCATTTCGGTTAAGAACAAGTGGTGAATCGCGACATCACAGGTGACCGGTAAACCACGCTGTTTAGCTTGTTGGATCATTTCAACAGAACGCGCGCAAGATATTTGCGAGAAGTGGGCGCGAACACCGGCTTCTTCAACCAGAATTAAATCGCGCGCCAGCGCGGTGGTTTCAGCCGAAGCTGGAATGCTGGGTAAACCTAAGCGGGTACTGACCGCACCAGTATGTGCAACACCGTGGTTTTTAAGTTGCTGGTTTTCGCAACGCAATAACACCAATAGATTATGTGAGGCGGCATATTCAAGCGCATTTTTCAGAATCAGCGGGTTTTGAATCGGTTGATTGGCTTGGCTTAGTGCAACACAACCGCCTTGTTTAAGTGCATACATTTCGCTTAAACGTTCACCTTTTAGTCCTTGGGTTAAGGCACCAATTGGCATCACAAACGCCGTGGCCGCTTGGCGCGCGCGGCGCTGAATTAACTCGGCCACCGCTTGGGTATCGGTGACCGGGTCGGTATCAGGTGGGCAACATAAACTGGTAATGCCACCGGCGACGGCGGCTTTGGTTTCGGAGGCAATGTGGCCAGTTTGATTATGGCCGGGCTCACCTAAACGCGCTTGCATATCCACCAGGCCTGGTAGTATCCATTTGCCTTGGGCATCAATGGTTTGATTCGGTTCAAAACCTTCGGGTGGCGTATCTATGCCGACAATGTGACCGCGTGCAATATACAGGTTAGCGGTGCGATCCAGGTTTTGGCTTGGGTCAATAATTCGACCGTTTTGGATGACGATTTTCATTCTGAACGCTCCTGTGTCGCCGCTTTTTGTTCGCTATCAGTGGTTTCGATGGTGTCCTCAGCTTGAGATTGAGCCAGCAGGGCAGCATTACTCATAATGATGGACATGACCGCCATACGCACCGCGATGCCGTAAGTGACCTGTTGTAGAATCACCGATTGTGGACCGTCTGCGACCGCCGAGTCAATCTCAACCCCACGGTTTATGGGGCCTGGATGCATTACAATCGCATCGGGTTTGGCATAGGTTAGGCGTCTTTCGGTTAAACCATAAAGATCAAAGTATTCTTGTTCGCTCGGTAACAATGCGCCTTGCATGCGTTCGTTTTGTAAACGCAACATAATGACGACATCGACCCCTTCCAATCCGGCTTCCATATCGTGATAAACATGCACCCCAAGCGCCTCTGGGAAAGGTGGAATCAAGGTTTTAGGACCGATTACCCGAATTTCGCGGGCCTCTAGCAAGCTTAGTGCTTGAATTTGAGAGCGGGCGACCCGTGAATGCAGAATGTCACCTACAATGGCCACCTTTAAATCAAACACATCGCCTTTGAGCTTGCGAATGGTAAACATGTCCAACATAGCTTGAGTGGGGTGTGCATGTTGGCCATCACCCGCATTGAGTACATGCACATGAGGTGCTACATGTTCGGCGAAGAAGTGCGCCGCACCGCTTTCGGAGTGGCGAATTACAAACATATCAGCCTGCATGGCTTCTAGGTTCCACATGGTATCGAGCAACGACTCGCCTTTTTTGGTGGCCGAAGCACTGATATTGAGGTTCATCACATCCGCTGATAGGCGTTTTTCGGCAATTTCAAAAGTGGTGCGGGTACGGGTGCTGGGCTCAAAAAACAAGTTCATAATGGTTTTGCCGCGCAACAAAGGCACTTTCTTAATCTCGTTGGTGTGAGGGTTCAGAAAGGATTCTGCCGTATCTAGTATTTCAGTTAAATGATGTGGCTTTAGCCCCTCCAGTGTAAGGAAGTGTTTGAGTTTACCTTGTTCATTTAACTGGATATTGGGACGAGTTAATCGAGCACTCATTGATCGGCCTCCGCGTTCTCAATTAAGGTCATACTTAAGGGTTCGGGCCCCGATAGCTTTAAGGTTTGATGACATTGCATTTGCAGGGCGCTGATATCAGGCTGAATCGGTAGTTCACGCGCGCCTTTTCGATCGACCAAACTCACTAACGTAATGCTGGCCGGACGCCCAAAGTCGAAAATTTCGTTCATCGCGGCGCGGGTGGTGCGCCCGGTATAAAGCACATCATCGATTAAAAAGATATGTTGATCGTCCACGCTCCACGGAATATTGGAGGGTTGCACGGCCGGGTTGAGGCCGATTTTTGAAAAGTCATCTCGGTAAAATGAAATATCTAACACGCCTAATGGACTGGTCAAGTTTAGGCGTTGGTGTAAACCCTGTGCAATCCATTCACCGCCGGTGCGAATGCCAATCAGCTTGGCTTGATCGTTAAAAAGTTTGTGCTCGCGTATTTTTTGCGCGAGTTCATCTAGCAGTTGATTGATGTCAAAGTTCAGTTTTGTCATAGTGGCTTAACCAGTTTTCTAAAATAATTTGAGCGGCATGTGCGTCCAATTGAACGTTGGCTTGCGCATGGGATTTTAATCGTTGTTCGGCTTCGTGAGAGCTTAATTGTTCTTCAATAAAAAACAGCGGGCGTTGGTAGCGGCCCTGCAAACGCTGACCAAATTTGCGCGCGCTTTGCGTAAAGGGTTGCTCGCTACCATCGAGACGCATCGGTAACCCAACTACAATCGCTACTGGATTCCAGTGTTCGAATAGTTGCGTAATATGTGCCCAGTCTGGTACTCCGTCACGACTTTTAACAATGGTTTCGGGACTGGCTGTGCGGGTAACCGTTTGTCCGACGGCAACGCCGATGCGCTTCAATCCAAAATCAAAGCCAATAACAAAGCCATCTGCAAGCTTAGGCATGACCGGCTTCACCGCTTAAAAACTCTGGCGATACCCCTAACATACCAAGTGCAACTTTCCAGCGTGCTTCGAGTTGAGTTTCAAAAATTAGACTGGCATTGTAAGGCGCGGTTAGCCAATTGTTGCGTTGAATTTCACTCGCCAATTGTCCCTTTCCCCAAGAGGCCGTACCCAAACAAATAATATGATCTGGTGGCGCGATGCCTTGAGCTAAGGCCTGCAAAAAGTCTTCTGAGACGGTTAGGCCAAGGTTGTGATCTAGATCAACGGTGTTTTGCCAATCCCCAACCGGCTGGTGCAAAATAAATCCTCGCTCTATGTCGACCGGCCCGCCCATTAAAATGGGTTTGTTTAGCTCGTTAGGGGAGAGGTCGGCATGAATATGGAAGTGTTCAAGAATTTGACCCACGTTTAAACTGTGGGGCTTATTAACCACCAAGCCTGTTGTACCTTCGTCATTGTCTTCTATGACATAAATCACGGTTTTTTCAAACCACGAGTCATCTAAGTTTGGCATCGCAATCAGAAATTGGTGTTGGAGTGAGTGGGTAGTTTTCATGACATAAATTATAGAGCAAACCCTGAGGTTTCGCTGTTTAGTTTTTAAGATCGATTAATCGTGATTGCATCGCTGGTGTGATATCTATGCGCCCATCACGATGAACAATAAACACGGCATCGACCCCAAGTTGGTCGGCGATACGCGCCCAATCTTGTTCACCAGCAATCAAAAGAGCGGTGGCGGCAGTATCAGCGGTGATGGCATCTTCATGAATCACCGTGACCGAAGCGAAGCTGTCAGCTGGCCAGGCCGTGTTGGGGTTAATAATATGGCTGAATCTTTGACCTTGCCAATCGAAATAACGCTGGTAGGTGCCGGAGGTGAAAATGCTATCTCCTGCTTGGGCTTGTAGTTTAGCGATCGCCTGCTTTGGATTATTGGGATTTTGAATGCCAATTGACCAGGCCTGGTGCTTCTTAAATCCTAATGCTTTGATATCGCCACCAATGTTAATGAGCGCATTCTTAATGCCTGCATCGGCTAAGGTTTGCGCCGCGATATCGAGCGCTAAGCCTTTGGCATTGCCGCCAAAGTCTAACTGCACATTTGGATTGCGACTGACTAATTGACTTTCTTTGAAATAGATATCTTTTATCGAAGGACGCTTACTCAACCAGGCCTGGCGCTGAGCTTCAGGCGGGGGTGGACCATGCCAGTCTTCAGAGTGAAACCCCCACATATTAATGAGTTGACCTATAGCCGGATCAAATAAATAGTCGGTTTGAGCGCTGAGTTTCTGACTGGTTTGAATGAAGGTTTTTACGGAATCGGGCACTTCGATTGCCTGATGATTGGCAATCGCTTGGTTGATTTTGCTTACAATGCCGCCCTTTTCCCAAGCATGCCATTCATGGTGAAAAGCTTGAAAACGTTGTTCGATAGCCTGTATCGCTTGTTCTGCCTGGTGCGGTTCAGCCCCTACTATGAGGAGTTGCACCTCTGTGCCAAATACATAAAAGCTTTGTTGGGTTGTATTTTGAGGCGCATCACAAGCTGTTAAACCAAGGCTGAGTACCCACAAGCCACTGTAAAATAAGGCGTGTTTTAAGTGGCCGAAATTTAAGGTTTTTTGAAAAAAAAGCATTATGTCTTTTGGTTGATTTTTGATTCTAAGCAATCAAATAGGGTGCCGGCAATGTTCAGTCCAAACTGACTGTCAAGCTCACGAATACAAGTAGGGCTTGTTACATTGATTTCTGTAACATATTCACCAATCACGTCTAACCCAACAAAAATCAGGCCTTTTTCACGTAACTTTGGCGCAATTTGTTGGCATAACCAACGATCACGATCGGTCAGTTCAATGCCTTCGCCTCGGCCACCGGCCGCAATATTGCCACGTGTTTCACCAGATTGTGGAATGCGCGCTAATGCATAGGGTATGGGTTCGCCATCAATTAACAGAATGCGTTTGTCACCCGCGCTGATTTCGGGCAAATAACGCTGAGCCATAATATGGTGCTGACCATGATCGGTCATGATTTCAATAATCACGCTCAGGTTCGGGTCGCCCTGTTTAACACGGAAAATGGATGCGCCACCCATGGCGTCGAGGGGTTTAAAAATCGTGTCTTGTTGTTCGGCGACGAAGGTTTTGAGTAGATCGGCTTGCGCACTCACCAGGGTGGGTGGTGTACATTGTGGAAACCAGTTGGCAAACAGTTTTTCGTTGGCATCTCGCAGGCTTTGAGGTTTGTTGACCACTAATACGCCTTGTGCTTCAGCCAGTTCTAGCATATGGGTTGAGTAGAGATAATCGTTGTTAAAGGGTGGGTCCTGACGAATTAAGATAATATCTAACTCAGCTAGTGGGGTGGCTTTAGATGCACCAAAACCATAATATTGGCCATCATTTCGATCCCAAACTTTAAGTTCGCTGGTAATGGCAAAGGGTTCAGCATTTTGCACATAGATATCTTGCGGTTGCATATATAATAACTCGTAACCGCGTCTTTGCGCTTCGAGTAGCATGGCAAACGAGCTGTCTTTATAGGGTTTTATGTGTTCAATCGGGTCCATTACGATGCCGAGTTTAATCTGCATTTGCTGTCCTTTAACCAAAAATTGAGTGAATGACCCATACTATGCGTGAAGGCTTATAAAAGGTCAATGATATCGGATGGTAGTAAACTTGATTGCCCACGGCTTTGTGCTACTTTGTCGCCGGCTCTAGCATGTAGCTCCACGCCACGTTGAGCCGCCTCAAACAGACTAAAACCTTGTGCAACTAAACCAGCAATAAGGCCGGTTAACACATCCCCCATACCACCTACCGCCATGCCGGGGTTACCGGAACGGCATAAAGCCATATTTTGGCCATCATAAATTAAGCTGCCTGCGCCTTTTAGAACGATGACGCCGCCGTAACGTTTGTGTAGTGCTTGGATCGCGCTAATGCGATCGTTTTGAATTACATGGGTTGGACGTTCAAGTAAGCGTGATGCTTCGCCTGGGTGAGGGGTCAGAATCCAACGTTCGTAATGAAAAGGCTCAAGCGCCAGACAGTTGAGTGCATCCGCATCCAGCACTAAGGGGCGGTTACTTTTGCACACTTCTTCGTACAAGTTCCACGCCCAGCTATCCGTTCCTAGTCCAGGGCCGATGGCAATGACATCTGATTTAATCGCTAAACGGTGGAAGTCGGCGCTTTGGTAACACATGAGTTCAGGCTGTATTTGGCTGAGCGCTACCTGGTGTTCGGCACGGCTGACAAGTTTGCACAAACCCACCCCAGAGCGCAAACAGGCTTTACCCGCCAAAGCTAAAGCCCCGACCATATTATAATTACCACCAATTAATAATGCGGAGCCGTAAGTGCCTTTATGTGTATTACGTCGCCTTTTAATTGAAGGTAAATCGTCTTGCTCCCAGCTGGTTGCCAGAGGGGTAAATCCATCAAGTAATTCAATAGGCAGTTGTAAGTCGCCGAGATGGACTTGACCAGTATGATCCGGGCCATCATTCAGATATAGGCCTATTTTTTGTACGATAAAGCACGCCGTATGTTGAGCTTGTATTGCGCTGCCGAGAACCTGACCTGTGTTGGCATCCAAGCCACTGGGCAGGTCGAGTGCTAGAATTGGGCGTTGAGCCATATTAATCGCATCAATAATTTGGTTCCAAGGGGCTTCAAGCGGGCGGTTTAAACCTATACCAAATAGAGCGTCCACCACTAGATCAGCTTGCATTAGTTTTTGAGCGGAAAAGTCGGCCGCGATTAAGCCGAGTGCTTCGGCTTCCTGGCGCGCTTGAGCGGCATCGCCTTCTATTGGCGGTTGCCCAATCTGGGCAATGTCGACTTTTTGGCCATTAATATGAGCGATTTTAGCTAATGCATAGCCATCACCGCCATTGTTGCCCGGGCCACAGAGGATATAAATCTGTTGAGCTTGCGGCCATTGCTTTTGTATCAACTGATTGGCAAAGCCTGCCGCTCGTTTCATAAGCCTTAAACCGGTTAAGTCAAGTTGCTTGATGACATGGCGGTCAATGGCTTGTGCTTGTGTAGCAGAGTAAAGTTTAAGCATCAAAGTATCTGAGTAGTTGGCTAATGGGATGATTAAACCATAATAAGAGGATGGATTTCTAGATATAAAAAAACCGACACTAGGTCGGTTTTTTAGGCTAAATCAAAATTTTTCGCAAAATTATTTGATTTTGGCTTCTTTGAACAAGACGTGTTTACGAACCACTGGATCGTACTTCTTGATTTCAAATTTTCCAGCCATGGTACGTTTGTTTTTATCCGTAGTATAAAAATAACCGGTACCTGCTGATGAGACTAACTTAATTTTATCGCGCATAACCGTCTCCTAATTAAACCTTCTCACCACGTGCGCGCATATCTGCAAGCACTGACTCGATTCCGTTCTTGTCGATTGTACGCATAGCAGCTGGTGTAACGCGTAGTTTTACAAAGCGGTTTTCAGATTCAACCCAAAAACGGTGCGCTTGCAAATTTGGCAAAAAACGGCGACGTGTTTTACGGTGAGAGTGGGAAACATTGTTACCGACCGCAGGGCGTTTTCCTGTGACTTGGCAAACTTTAGACATCTCTCAATCCCCTATATCCATTCATTAACGATGAAAACTTCAGAGCAAGAAGTAACCCGCTTGCTCAAGAATTCTAAATTACGGTAAAGAAACTTTACCTAAAAACAAGAAGACGGAATTATCCACAAATCTTGACTTGAATGCAAGACTTAATTCGGTTAAATCGAAAAATCGGTCCGTGGCTAGATCTGCCCGTTCTGCGCCATTGAGTGCCAGCGCCCATGATCGCCTAAAATAACGTGATCAAGTAATCGAACATCGACAAGTGTTAAAGCCTGTTTAATGAGTTGTGTAATGTGATGGTCACTTTCGCTAGGTTTGGGTAGACCAGAAGGATGGTTGTGTGTCACGATTGCGGCGGCGGCATTGTGTTTGAGTGCAAGTTTAACCAGTTCGCGCGGATGCACACTGGCTTGGTTGACGGTGCCATAAAACAATGTTTCAAAATGAATCATTTGATGTTGCTGATCCAACAATAAGCAAGCAAATTGTTCACGTGGTTGATGGCCGATTTGATTCATAAAGAACTGAGCGCTTAATTCTGGTGATTGAAAAGCTTCGCCTTTTTTTAGACCGCTTTCAAAATGTCGCCGAGCCATTTCTAATACCGCGTTCAGTTGGGCATATTTAGCCAGTCCCAAACCTTTGGCCTGGCAAAAGTCGGCTTGGTCGGCATGCAACAAGCTATGTAAATCGCCAAAATGATCAAGTAGGTCTTGCGCGAGTTCGACCGCGTTTTTACCCTTTACCCCAACACGTAAAAATATCGCGAGCAATTGAGCATCTGTTAAGCTGGCGGCGCCAAATTCAATCAGTTTTTCGCGTGGTTGATCGTGGACGTGCCAGTCTTTGATAGACATTTAAACTCCTTGTACGCACCCTTAACGTTAGCGTCAATAAATTAAATGACGACCAGGCCTGGTTAAGCGGCTTGTTGTTTGACCTTCTTCTGACATATAGCCATAAGGTTTTTGATTACCTTGGCAAACACTGGGTAGCGATATTCGGTGATTTGATACATGCTTTGAGCGCTTTCGTTGGGCAGTTTAAGGGCAAACCGAGAAATCTCGAGGATTTTGTTCATTTGAGCCGCAGTAAAACGATCGCTCAGCTCAAAATAAGACACTTTAGTGAGCATGACTTTGTCAATAATGTCGAGCCACTCGGTGTCGTTGACGAAGGGGTAAGTCTTTTGGAAAAAATCATCAATGCCGTGCTTACGCATTAAGATCAACTGCTTTAACGTACTAAATTTGAGCAGATCTTCAGCTGGTGGTTTTAAGTTTAGAGGGAGTTCACCGATAAAACCGGTTTCAACTTGGTGACTTGTACCGGGCATAATAAATTCTCGTTATTTAAAGCTTAAAATTTAAGCACTCTTGGATTTCGTAGCGCTGAATTTCGGTATGTAAAAAGGCTTGATCTTTACTGTCTGGAAACTCAAAGTTCATCGCCATTCGCTCAAGGCGTCCAAGTGGTTCACCTTGAATGTTAACAATCACCCCATCAAACTTTAGCACTTTTTCAGCTTCCGGAAAATATAAATGCACATGTACTCGTTGGTGAATGTCAAAACTTTTTTCAGTTAATACCGCTAAACCGCAGGCACTGACGTTAGCTATTTCTTCTGGCCAGTCAGTAGGGTTCTGGCGTAAACAGTGGTCGTCATGAATGCGTCGGAAGAGTTCGGTGTGTGTGGTAATGAATTCAGCGCTATGCAAAATGGATTGTACAAGTGGAATGCTGTCATACTTGGCATCGCCAAAAATCTGACTGAGTTCGTCAATGCGAAACCCATGAGGTAAGTAGTCTGGCGCATAAAAATGATCAGTTGTTGAGTTTGAGATACTCTCAATCATTTGATTTAAGAAAAATAAGTATTTGTCTTCGATCGTTTTAAGGTGTTGGTAGGTTTTTGGGGAGGATTGTTCAAGCGGTTTGATTTTGGTAAATCCGGATTGATGGCTAACTAAGTCTTGCCACATGACTTTGTTGAGTTTTGGATTATGACCTCTGGCAATCATTTCACAGCATTCGCCAAAAAACTCTAGGCGCCGGATGATATCTATAAAAATATCAGTTAAGACCTCTTTTTGATCTTGAATATGATTTAGTGATTCCAGTGTTTTTTGTTTTTGATCGGCGAGTTGTTTATGAACGAAGGGAGTGTGGTATTTTGCGCCAGTCGTATAGATGTCACGATCAAACACGGGCGCGCAAGCCGTAATGAAATAGCGCACAGGCATTTCTATACGAAAAAAACGTCGTGCATTTCTAGAGGATCGAGACATAGTGATGGAGTGCCAGCATATTTTTATTTTATTGCCATCCAGTATAGGCAATATTTGTAAAAAATAACAGCGGCCTTTTATCTTAATTACGCTTTTTTACCTTGTAAAGGGCAACTTCCCCAAGTAAATTTGGCCATAATCGCATACCTAGATTGGTTTGGTGTTGGCTGTTTACGACGGTGCGAGCCATGACTTCAATGCCTTTTTCTTCGCAGAGTCTTTCAAAATCATTAAAGGTGCAAAGATGAATATTGGGCGTGTCGTACCAATGATAAGGGAGAGTGTCGGTTTCAGGCATGCGGCCCTTAAATAAAAGCTGGGCGCGCATTTTCCAATGACCAAAATTTGGGAAGGTAATAATGCTTTCTTTGCCAACCGTCAGCATGTGGTCAAGCAGAAGATCCGGGCGACTAACAACCTGTAGTGCTTGAGTCATAATGACGAAATCAAAGCTGTGAGGATCAAAATACTCGTTCAAATCCCCACTGTTTAGGTTGCTTTGGATGACGTTGATGCCATTTATAACGGCTTTAATATTTTTTTGTGGATCGATTTCCATACCATAGCCCCGCACTTGACGGGTAGATTGGAGATAGGTGAGTAAGGTACCGTCACCACAACCCAAATCTAATACATGGGAACCTGGTGTGATCCAATCAGAGATAAGTTTAAATTCGGGGGTGATAGTCAGACTCATGTTGAACGTATCTCTTTTAGTATGCGACACATATAAGCGTGAAAAATACCTTCATAATGGGTATTGGGCAACAGGAAAGCATCATGCCCATGTTCGGACTCAACTTCGGCATAACTAACGCTTAAATTGTTGTCCAGCAGGGCTCGTACAATTTCACGCGAGCGTGCCGGTGAAAAGCGCCAATCAGACGTGAAGGACACCACTAAAAACTGGGCTTTTGTGTTGGCAAAAGCCTGGCTTAGATCATTATTAAATTCGGCCGCTGGGTCAAAATAGTCTAAAGCTTTCGTCATAAGCAAGTAAGTATTGGCATCAAAGTTTTGCTTGGTCGCAAATTTTTCACCTTGATAACGTAAGTAACTTTCGACTTGAAACTCTACTTCAAAGCTATATTTGAGTTTATCGGCTCGCAGTTCTCGGCCAAATTTGGCGCCCATCATGTCGTCAGATAAGTAGGTTAGATGCCCCAGCATGCGAGCGAGTGCTAGCCCGCCTTTCGGTGTGGTGCCAGCTTCAATAAAGCGTCCTTCATGAAACTCAGGATCGGTCATAATGGCGCGACGTGCGACTTCGTTAAAGGCAATATTTTGGGCGCTTAGCTTGGGCGCGGCGGCGATTACGACGGCATGACGAAGTTTGTCGGGATAATCAATCGCCCATTGCATGACCTGCATGCCACCCATTGAGCCTCCGACGATCGCGGCCCATTGTTGAATTCCTAAGTGTTGGCGTAATTGGTTTTGACTATGCACCCAATCTCGGCAAGTCACAATCGGGAAGTCGCTACCAAAAACCTTGCCGGTTTCAGGGTTGAGGGAAGTTGGGCCGGTTGAGCCGCGACAGCTTCCTAGGTTGTTTGAACAGACAACAAAAAACTCGTCTGTATCAATCGGTTTGCCTGGGCCGATGTAATCATTCCACCAGCCGGGTTTATCGTCGCCTTCATAAAATCCGGCTACGTGATGATCGCCACTGAGTGCGTGGCAAATCAGAATGGCATTACTCGCTTCGGCATTCAGCGAGCCATAGGTTTCATAAACCAGGTCATATTGAGGTAGCACAGCACCGCTGACTAAGGCCAGCGGTTCATCAATATGTAAGGTTTTTGGGGTAACGAGTCCGATTGAGCTTTTCATGGGTGCTATTTTACACCATAGATTGTGCAAGCTGCGCGATCGAACCGACAATTAATATCTGCGAAAGCTTAATCACCAAGATTGCAACAATAGGGGAAAGGTCGAAACCACCCATTGGTGGAACCAGGCGTTGGAATGGTGCTAAAACTGGGGCGGTTAATTGGCGAAATATATCCAGGTTGGGATTGCGACCTTGATCAATCCAGCTCAAGATAATTTGGATAATAATTAACCAGAACAGCATGTCGAGCAACACGTTCAGTATTTCGGTTAGAGCGCTTAATAGAATAAACACCAAGCCAAAATCGCGAGCACTCAACCAGCCGATAAGCAAAACAAAAATAAGCTGGACAGTAAACGCCGCGCCCAGTGCCGCAAAATCCCAGCGTCCACGAGACGGCAGGAAAATTGCAAACGGCTTGCATATTGGGTTTGTTACTTTGGCAATAAACATCACGATTGGATTACGCCAATCTGTGTAGGTGGCGCGAATTAAAAAACGCAAAACTAAAACAAAGATCACCAGGCCTGCTATAAATTGCAGTAAAAACAAACCGGCTTGATCGACAGGTGAACCCATTATTCTTCTCCTAATTCATCGGCAAGTTGTTGAGCGCGAGTTTTTGCCGCTTGCATGGCACGCTCAATAATTTGGTCTAAATGGTCGTTTTCGAAGCTGTGGATGGCTTTTTCAGTGGTTCCGTTGGGTGAGGTTACTTTACGGCGCAAGGTCGCGCAATCATCCGAGCTTTCAAGCGCCATTTTTGCCGCGCCAAAAGCCGTTTGCAGGGTTAAGAGATGTGCGGTTTTTTTATCTAGCCCGAGTTTCTGGCCCGCTGCTTCCATCGCTTCCATAAACAGGAAATAATAAGCCGGGCCGCTCCCTGATAGCGCGGTAACGGCATCCAGTTTTTCTTCTTCTTTCACCCAAATAGCCAAGCCAGCTGCACGAAGAATTTCTTCTGCTTGACTATGTTGTGTGTCGGTTACTTGGCTATTGGCAAATAATCCGGTAGCGCCAGTTTGAATTAAAGCTGGTGTGTTCGGCATAGCGCGAACCACAGCCAGTTGGCCGCCAAGCCAGTTATTAATGTCATGGCTGCGAACACCGGCCGCAACCGAGATAATCAGTGGTTTTTTGTTTTGCACATTGGTTTGTAATTGCTGGCACAGGACTTTGAGCTGTTGTGGTTTAACCGCCAAGACCAAAATGTCGGCTTGCTCGGTGACTGGGTGATTGTCTTCAAAACAGGTGATAGCAAAGTCTCGCATGACCGCTTGGCAAGCGTCGGGGTTTGGATCTGCTGCGAGTATTTGTGACTTATCATAACCACTGGCAATTAAACCGCCAATTAAACTTCGGCTCATATTGCCCGCACCGATAAATGCAATTTTTGCGTTCATAATTCTGCCCCTTCAATCTTACGAGATGCTCATATTATGCCAAATCCCGAGCGAGCTTTAGAAATATCTAAAGCAAAACTGAAGCTGGCCGCTAAATAAAATACAAACCAAAAAATAAAATGCTAAAAATGAAGTGCTTAGCGTTAAAACACTTCATTGGCCAGAAAGGATATTGTATGTCAATCGCACCGTTACCAGGCCTGGTGCTTGGACAAGGTGGCCATAAGTCACCTTTGAGTCTTGTTGATTTGTCGAATGAACAGCCAAAAAAAACGGCGATGGATCGTGCGGGTTCAAGCCGTCTTGAACCCAGCGCACAAGGTTTTGATAAAGCCAGTATGTCGGTGGCATCGATGCAGCGTTATCAATCAGCCTATCAATATTCCAATACGATGAGCATGCAGCTTACGACCAAGGAAGGCGATCAGGTAACGGTTGATTTTCGTCAGATTTATGCACAATACCAAGAATTTAATCGCCAGCAAGCCATGCAAGAGGGGCCAAAAGGTGTGCGTTATTTTGAGTCGCGCGAAGCCATGGAAATGACCGCGTTTGAAGAACGCTTTGGCATTAGTGTGCAGGGTGACTTAAACGAAGCCGAACTGGGGGCGATTTTTGATGTGTTTGCTCAGGTTGATCAGCTTGCCAACACCTTTTATAACGGTGACATTGAACAAGCCTTTCAGCAGGCGGTCGAATTGCAAGTGGATTTCGGTCAAATCCAATCCTTTAGCCTAGATATGACACGCACTGAAATGCGAGCCGCCAGTTATCAGCAAAGCGCAGCGGCACAATATCAGCAGGTACAAAATTCAGAGGCTGCGCAAGACAAACCGGGTGTTAAAGATTTGCCGCCTTATTTGCAGGCCTGGCAGTCGGCGATTGAACGCTTAGATGAGCAGTTTGCCCAAGCACAGAAAATGTTTGATGACATGATGGCAGGTACCTTGGCGCAACGTTTTCCAGAACAAGACAGCCGTGAAGGTTGGTTTGAGCGGGTCAAAAACCTGCATCAAGAATTGAGTGGTTTGCTAGACTTAAAGACTCCTAATCCTCAACAAGCGAGCGCAAATGAGTCTGTGGCAAACCCTGAAAAAATACAATCCGCTTAAGTGGCTGGTAATTGGGCTGGTGCGCATTTACCAGCTCTTTATTAGCCCACTACTCGGGCCCAGATGTCGTTTCTATCCATCCTGTTCACATTACACGATGGAAGCCTTGCAAAAGCACGGTTTGATTTACGGCCTCTGGTTGTCAATTCGGCGTATTGGACGTTGTCATCCGGCTAATCCGGGTGGTGTTGATCCGGTACCTGAATGTGGCTGTGGTTGGTTGGGGCATCGCTGTGACGACCATCAGCTTGTAAAAGACTCGGACATGGAAAAATCACCAGACGAGACCATTAAAGACAGCGATAAAAAGGAGAGTTAACATGGCTATACCAGAAGGTGTTACCGCAGGCGGCATGGTCGCTGGTACTATGGCGCAAAGTCAGGCTTATGCGAAGCAGGAAGCTCAGGTAACGATGCTGAAAAAGTCCATGGATGTTCAAACGGATGCGGTGATGACGTTGTTGGAAGGGATTGCTCCCGTGCCAGCTTCGAAGTTGCCGGCGAACCTTGGGCAAAACATCAATACGACGGCTTAGTCGTAGTATGAGTATGGCGCTGGACTTTACATCCAGCGCTCGTTCTCATTATTTTATCTAGGTGTCAGGACACCAAGTTAGTTAATCAATCCCATTAAGTTGGGGTCGTCGATATAACCGCCTTCAATCCCTTTCGTAACCACGGCGACTGCATCATGCGGATGCAAACTTTCTAAGTGATTCACACGTAACCAGTAATCACTCACTTGTGTTTGTTCGTCCATGGTGGCTTGCAAACGTCTGGCGGCATCTTCACAGAACATTAAGTTGCTGGCATTTAAGCGTGCAAACTCTTGTTCGTCTTCGCGTTTAACCGCCGCTTGCACGGGGGTTTTAAGACTGTTTTCAATGATATTAATCCAGCTTGAAAAATCAAACTCGGTCATGTTGGAGATGTTTGCTTTAATCTGCGCATAAGAGCGCTGACTGTGCGGTGTCGCACAAATACCTTCCGGCGTGCCCAGCCATTCCAACACTTGTTGATAATCTAAACTTTCAGTTTGCGAAAATTGTTCTTCAAAGGCTTGTTGAATCAGTTGGCGTGATAAAGCCGCTGAGCAAGGACAGGTAGACGAGTAAGGCACTTCAATGGTGACTTCACAGCTATATTGCCCTTGCTTTAATTCACCTCGAAAGGTGGCTGGATAGTGTTTCCATCCTGAGTTGTTGCTCAGCAAGGAAGCGCGGCGCTCATAATAATCAAAGCGGAACTCAACAAAAGCGTGATCGCTTAAACCTTGGTGGGATTCAATAAATTTGCTTAAAATGGCTTGAATCCGTGCAGGCGATAAGGTGTGCTGAACCGCCATCTCGTCCAGTAATAAATAGAGTCGAGACATATGAATGCCTTTACTCTGAGGGTCAATTAAGTTGACGTAGGCTTGAGTGCGAGATGATAAACGAATAGCTTCATCTTTAGATTGAACCAGAACGGGCAGTTCTATGCCGCTCATTCCGACCCAATTTAATTTACCTTGTGGGCCCTGGTGGGGTTGGCACGCGATATCGGGCATGTGCTTGGTCATGCAATTTCCTTCTGTTGCCTAACCGCGAGATAGAATTCTATGCTGCGCGTGTTATTGATTTTAGTGGATTGGAGATAATAACAAGCTTTGGCTTATAGGTCACGAATTTGTATTAGATTTGTCAGGCTTTTTTCTAGCGCTTGAAAGGTGGTGTGGGGATCAATCTCATGGTCAAACAATAACTCCAAACGGCTATCGGCGCGCCAAGCTTGCTCTTTAAGGCTGAGGTGGCCGTTTACCCAATTAAGTTGTTGCCATTGTTTGCCCATGCGTATTAAGCCTTTTGCTCGCACCAGGCCTGGTGGTGGCGTGTCGAACCATTGCTTAACAGCTGGCCGCTTGAAGAGCAGGTTGGGTGTAAAAATCCAGCCGATACTGCTCACTGCGCCAACCTGAGTTTGGACACGAATGACTTCGGGCAATTGGCTTTCAGCGTCAACAGTTTGGCTAAGCTTCGCTTGATGAGCAGGTGCTTCCAGCAAGCTAAAACCAGGCCTGGTGGGTGTTTTTTCTAACCAATGAAGATCAATTTTAGCGTGTTGAGTCGAAATAATGGCAGATTTTGTCGGACTCAGGCTTTGTAGAAAATCTTTGGTTTGTGCCAATTGTTGGTTGGAAATTAAATCTGTTTTATTGAGCACCAGGTAATCGGCTAAGCTGATTTGGTCGCGTAAAACCGCCGATTTTTGATAACGCTCTAAACTAAAATTAGCCATATCAATGACACAAAACGTGTTTTGTAATTTAAAGTTTTGCGTACTTTGGTGGCGTTGAAGCAGGTCAATAATTTGAGCCGGGTGGCCAATTCCTGTTGGTTCGATAATCAGCCGGTCGAGTGATTCAAGTCGGCGGGCTTGGTTTAGTGCCTTCGCCAGATTGGCCTGTGCACTACAGCAGATACAGCCGCCATTGACTTCAAATACAGGTGTGTTTTGTGACGCTAAGCTCGCACCATCAATGCCAATATCGCCAAATTCATTGATAATGAGTGCCCAGCGTGCTTGTGAGGGTTTGTGTGCAAGCAGGTGCTTGATTAAACTTGTTTTTCCGCTACCCAATAACCCCGTCACCAAAGTAACGGGAATTGGGTTATTCGAACAGGTCTTGACCATCTAATAAGTCATCAACCAATTGTTTGCGATGCAGCTCAATGCCTAAAGACTCACAGACAATACGGGCATCTCGATAAGCGTTGTACAAACAAGTGGTTGCGCCGGGTGAGGGTGTCATGTTGAAAATCAAGTTTTCACTTTCCGGCACGATGCTGGCTTCACCGAGTTTCAGTTCGCCGGTGACTTTATCAATCACTTGTGGTCGTAAGCCGCCGACGCCTTTGGCAAAGCTGAGATCTTTGAGCTGCAGGCCTGGAATGATCTTACGCGCATCTTTTAAAAATAGTTTTTGTCGAATGCCTGGAATTTCAAACGCGAAATTGCGGAAAATATAATTACGAATCACGCTGTCTTTCATTAAGTCCCAAAAGACTTTGAGCACTTTAAAGTCGAGCTTTAAACTTTTCCAGAAATCCCAATAGGTGCCGCCAGTGTAACGCTCTAGTTTTGGTAGCATTAACGCAGTTGGACCTAAGCGGGTTTTATTAGGTTCGATCAAGTCAGGGTCACCATGTAACGCGGCAAAGGGTAACTTGTCGTTTTGGATGGTATAGACCTTACCGTTCAGCATTTTCGGCACATAATAAAAACTGCCAGCCATCGGTAGAATCGACATTTTTAAACCGTGACCAAGCTGGTTGGCAAGCAATAAACTGTGCGCCCCGGCAGATACCACCACAAAACGCGACATAAATGTGCCTTGTGGCGTGGTAATTTCGTAATGGTCTTCAAATTTTTTAATGCGTTTGACTTCGGTGCTTAAATTGATCGAAATGTCACTAGCATATTTACGCGCGGAATTAATAAATGAGCGCGATAAATTGCCATAGTTCACCGCACTGTATTCATCAGTACAGCCTGACGCAAGAATTTTTTCTGGACGAGGTTGACCATTAACCAAGGCGACCGCCGGTTCAACTTCCGCAATTTTTTCCGCATCCCAAAGTTGCATATAAGGAAAGGTTTCAGCGAACTCATGGTGGCGTTTTTCCAGTACTTCACATTCTTTTTCGCCCACCGCCAAAATCATTTTTGGGAACTTGAAAATGAAGTTATTTTTTTCGACTTGATCCGCATAACGCACCAGCATATTGGCTTGGCGTTTTACTTGGCTGGCTTTGGCCAAAGAGTAGTTGGTCTCGATATCACCGCAATGCAGGGTTTGACTATTGCTACGTGCATTCGAGTTGAGTGGCGCAAGTGTGCCATATTTTTCGAGTACAGCGATGGATTTGATACCGCTGTATTTTGCTAAAGTATAGGTCAAAGCGCAGCCAGAAATACCACCGCCGACAATGACAACATCAAAAACCCGTTTTTTCATGATGGACAAAACTCTTGGGACGAATCGA
>NZ_DATCSL010000091.1:0-3607 GCF_036568485.1 Thiomicrospira sp. | reverse complement strand
GGTTGAAGACAAGCTGGCGTTAAACAACATATTGCGCCAAGCCAAACTGGCCGAAAAACGCCAAAGACGTTTGGATGCTATTTTAAAAACCGAGATGGATGCCATCGTGTCGATTAAAGCCGATGGCACTATTTTAGGCGCTAACCCCGCCAGCGAAACCTTGTTTGGTTATAAACTTGAACAATTAATTGGTCAAAGTGTTGACCAGCTGTTGGTTAAACCCTTCTTTGATCCTCTTAACGACTCGGATCACATCCAGTTTGAACAGAAACTGAGTCAGGTTTCTAGTTTAAGAGAGGAACGCTTAGGTATTCGTTTAAACGGTGAAGTGTTTCCGCTCGAACTGAGTTTAAGTCAAATCGAAATTGATGGTGAGTCGCAAATGATTTTGATCATGCGTGATGTCTCCGAACGCAAAACTTATGAAGCACAATTGAGCACGCTAATAGACAGACTACGCCGCAGCCAAGAGTTTGCGCATATCGGCTCTTGGGAGTGGGATATGCTTACCGACCAGTTGTTTTGGTCAAATGGTGCAGCGGATATTTTTGGCTTGGCTCCAGAGAACATGCAACTAACGATTGATGAATTTACTCAACGTATTCATGTCGATGACCAAGCGATGGTCGCTGAAGCCGTTAAACAGTGTGTGGAGCAACGTAAAACTTACGATATTGAACACAGAATTATCCGCGCTAATGGCGAAGAGTATTGGGTGCAAGAGCGTGGTGATGTTGTTTACGATGAGCAGGGAAAACCATTGCGTATGTTAGGCGTGGTCATTGATATCGATGCGAAAAAACGCGCTGAACTTGAACTGCATGAGCGACGCCGTCAACTTAAACAAGCCCAAAAACGTGCTAGATTAGGGCACTGGCGTGCTAATCTGCAAACGGGTGAGTTGAGTTGGTCGGGGGTGATTTACGATATTTTTGGCTTTGACTCCAAGGTGACGCCCAGTGTTGAGTTGTTTATGCAATCGGTGCCTGAGGACGATCAAGTTTTAGTCGAACAGAGTCATATGCAAGCCCGTCACACAGGGGTGTATGATGTCGTGCATCGCATCATTCGTCCGGATGGCAGCGTGCGTATTGTGCATGAGCTGGCAGAAATGCAACTGGATAAAAACGGTGAACCGCTTTATTTGGTTGGAACGGTGCAGGATGTTACCGAGCTTAAACAGGCTGAACAGGATTTATTGCAACAGCAATCGCAATTGCGTCAGGCGATTGAAGAAGCCGAGCATGCCAGCCAAGCGAAAACCGAGTTTTTGTCTAGTATGAGTCATGAGTTGCGCACGCCACTTAACTCTATTTTGGGTTTTGCTCAAGTGCTACATAAAGATCAGCACCTCAATGAACTGCAAAAAGATAGCTTGAACGAGATTATTCAAGCAGGCAAACATTTATTAGAACTTATTAATCAAATTCTGGACTTTGCCAGTATTGAATCCGGTCAGATAGAGCTTGCTATCGAAAACGTATCACTCAATAAAACACTAAACGAATGTTTAAGTTTGTTGCGGCCACAAGCACTCAATAAAAAGCTCGAATTGATTCTTGATTTGCCAGCAGAATTTAAGGTCAAAGCCGATCGCTTGCGCCTTAAACAAGTAATTCTCAACTTGATGTCGAATGGCATAAAATACAATCAAACCAAGGGTCAATTAAAACTGCAAGCCCAAACGAATGCGAAATTTGTACGCCTAAGCGTGATCGATAACGGCATAGGGATTCCCAGCGAAAAAATCAAAAAACTCTTTACCCCGTTTGAACGTCTGGGTCAGCAAGGAAGTGCGATTGAAGGCTCCGGCATTGGGCTTTCCATCAGCAAAACACTGATCGAGCGAATGGGCGGCGAAATCGGCGTGACATCTCGCACCGAGCCGGGTTCAAGCTGCACCACCTTTTGGATAGATATACCCTGTGCATAGTGAAACGCAAAAACTTACTCTTAACCACCAGGCCTGGTGGTCAGTTCGCTAGACTATTTAAAAAAGCGAATCGGTGATCGGTTAAAATAAGCTGCTTTATTCAACCGCCATTTTTTAGGACATCCCCGATTGTGACGCCTGTATTGTTTTTTCAAACAACTTTTTTTACGTTATCAGCTTTAGTTGCGTTTGCCGCTAATGCTGTGATTTGTCGCTGGGCACTGGAGGCGGGCTGGATTGATCCGGTGAGTTTTACCAGTTTAAGGTTGGCGTCGGGCGCGATGATGCTATGGTTGGTTATGAGTTTGGTTTGGTGGCAGAAACGTTCAAGTACCAGGCCTGGTGTTGAAATGAACCAGGTTTCAAAAGGCAGTTGGCGCGCCGCAATGATTTTGTTTATTTACGCGATTACCTTTTCTTACGGCTATATCGAAATCAGCACCGCAACTGGGGCGTTATTGTTGGCGGCGGTGGTGCAATTAACCATGATCGGTTACGCCTTGCGTGCCGGGGACCGTTTGCATGGCGCCGAATGGGTAGGGGTGGCACTGGCGTTAATCGGCTTAGCGTATTTGGTTTATCCCAAGTTAACCACGCCATCTTGGTGGGGCCTGGTGGTGATGTGTATCTCGGCTTATACCTGGGCGCTATATAGTCTAAATGGGCGGCGCTCTAAAAACCCGCTCAGCGACACGGCTTATAATTTTTACCGAACCTTGCCTTGGGTTGCCGTGTCGAGCTTGCTGTTTATTCCGTTTATGCATTTAACCACCGAAGGTATTATCTTGGCGGTCTTCTCTGGCGCGATTACCTCCGGTTTAGGCTATATTCTATGGTACAAGGCCCTGCCAAGCATCTCCTCAAGTCTCGCCTCGGCTAGCCAATTATTGGTGCCTTTGATGGCCGCGTTTGGCGCCGCTTGGTTGATTGCAGAGCCCATTACACTCCATTTTATGTTGGCGGCGCTTTTAATGATCGGCGGACTGGGACTGGTGTTGTGGGGGCGACACCGTCATCGCCGACAATCCTTAATCAGAAATCCAATGTGAGGCAGAATTATGACGGTTTATCAAACCCAACTTCAAATTCCAACCCATCAGCGCGGCACCCAAAATATCACGGCAAAAATTAATCAAGCACTCAGCCAGTCAGGGATCAAAACAGGCACATGTCATGTATTTATTCAACATACCTCCGCCTCGCTGATCATTACGGAAAACGCCGATCCGACAGTAAGGGACGATATTGAATACTGGCTGGCTTCGCGTATTACCGATGGCGATCCAAAATACCGACATAACTATGAAGGGGATGATGATATGAGCGGGCATATTCGCACGATCATGACCGACACCAGTCACACAATACCTGTAACAAATGGGCAGTTGAATTTAGGCACATGGCAAGGCTTGTTTTTATACGAACACCGCACCGAGCGTTTTGAGCGTCAACTGGTCGTAACGATACAAGGCGAATAGTGCTAACCTGAGCGGGCTAGCTACAATTTTGGCTACATCAGCACGTTTTGGGCAATAAAAAAGCCAGACTTCAATTAACGCTAAGTTATTGAAAAATCTGGCTTTAGTATCTGGCTCCCGATGCTGGACTCGAACCAGCGACATACGGATTAACAGTCCGGTGTTCTACCAACTGAACTAATCGGGAATGGTAGAC
>NZ_DATCSL010000090.1:0-33352 GCF_036568485.1 Thiomicrospira sp. | reverse complement strand
GAAATGACTACCACGGTTATCCAGCTCACCGAGTTTACGCCCTGGTGACTTGTCATTATCCAAAAACTGACTGGTGGCTTGGTTAAGTGTCTCTACCAACACCTTAGCTTTTGGATCCTGTGTTTGATTCGCTAAATGCTCGATCGACACTGACAAAGCCAAAAACTCACCCAGTGAATCCCAACGTAAAAAGTTCTCTTGCACCAATTGTTGAACATGTTTTGGCGCTGAGCCACCCGCTCCAGTTTCAAATAAGCCACCGCCAGCCAACAACGGCACTATCGACAGCATTTTTGCGCTGGTTCCCAGCTCCAAAATAGGGAATAAATCCGTTAAATAATCACGCAATACATTACCTGTGACAGAGATGGTATCCAAACCTTTTTTAGCGCGTTCTAAGGTCACTTCAATCGCTTCTTCCGGTGCTAGAATTTGAATATCTAAACCATCAGTATCAAAGTTTGGTAAAGCGGCTTCCACTTTTTTAATTAAATTCGCATCATGCGCACGTGCTGAATCCAGCCAGAAGATCGCCGGTGTGTCAGTTAAACGAGCGCGTTCTACAGCGAGGCGCACCCAGTCTTGAATCGCCACGTCTTTGGTTTGGCACATACGCCAAATATCACCCGTATCCACATCGTGCTGCATAACAACCCGTCCGGCTTCGTTGATGACTTTAACCAGGCCTGGTGCTTTAATTTCAAACGTTTTATCGTGCGAGCCATATTCTTCGGCTTTTTGTGCCATCAAGCCAACGTTAGGAACCGTGCCCATCGTAGCCGGGTCAAACGCACCGTGCTGTTTACAAAATTCGATGGTCTTTTGATAAATACCCGCATAGCAACGATCTGGAATCATGGCTTTCATGTCGTGCAGCTCGCCATCCGCGCCCCACATTTTGCCTGACGAGCGAATTGCCGCCGGCATCGAAGCATCGATAATAATATCGCTGGGTACATGTAAGTTAGTGATGCCCTTATCCGAATCCACCATGGCTAAATTAGGCTGGTTTGCATAAACCGCTTGAATGTCGGCTTCAATGGCTAAGCGCTCAATGTCCGGCAGGGTGCGTACTTTGTTTAGCAGATCACCCAAACCATTTTTGGTATCCACGCCCAATTTTTTAAAGGTATCCGCGTGTTTTTCAAACACCTCTTGATAATAAACTTCAACGGCATGACCAAACATAATCGGGTCCGACACTTTCATCATGGTGGCTTTTAAGTGCAAGGACAACAACACGCCTTGTTGTTTTGCATCCGCAATCTGTTCAGCAAAGAATTTACGCAACGCTTTGACGTTCATCACCGATGCATCAATCACTTCACCGGCTAACAAAGGTGTACTGGCTTTTAGAACCGTTACCTCACCTTCGCGAGAATGATGTTCAATCCGCACCGTGGTTGGCTTATCCGCAACCAGAGATTTTTCAGTCCCGTAAAAGTCCTGCGCGTGCATATGAGCGACATGTGATTTTGAATCTTTCGACCAGGCACCCATGAAGTGCGGGTGTTTTTTGGCATATTCTTTAACGGGTAAAGCCACTCGACGATCCGAGTTACCTTCACGTAACACCGGATTCACCGCCGAACCTAACACTTTGGCGTAACGTGCTTTGATGTCTTTTTCTTGTTCAGTTTTTGGTTCAGCTGGGTAATCGGGTAAGGCGTAACCTTGCGATTGCAGTTCTTTAATCGCACTGGTTAATTGCGGAATCGAGGCACTGATATTCGGTAATTTGATAATATTGGCTTGAGGCGTTTTTGCCAATTCACCCAGCTCTGCCAACGCATCGGCTTGTTGCTGTTCGGGGGTCAAAAAATCAGCAAACAAAGCTAAAATTCGACCGGCCAAAGAAATATCCCGTGTTTCGACTTTCAGCCCGGCGGGGCGCGTAAAGGCGCGAATAATCGGCAAAAGTGAATAGGTGGCTAAGGCAGGCGCTTCGTCTGTGTGGGTATAAATCAAAGTTGGGCCATTTGCGCTCATCGAATTTCCTTTGGTTGAATCGTTTAAGTTTGCTTATTCTAACCGAAACCGCTTAAGCGCCCAAGCCTAAAGCACCAGGCCTGGTGATGTATGTAAGCTTATCCGACCACAACTTGGTTTCGACCTTGGTGTTTGGCTTGATAAAGCGCGGCATCGGCGCGTTTAAGCAATTCGTTCACTTGGTCTTGGTCAGCGACTACACTTGTGGCAATACCGACGCTAATGGTGACGTGATCTTCTACACCAGAAAACTCATGCTTTATACCCAAGTCGGACACGGCTTGATGCAGCTCATTCGCGACCTGTATGGCACCTTCTATCGGCGTTTCAGGCAAGATCACAGCAAACTCTTCTCCCCCATAACGTGCTAATAAATCATTGGGGCGTTTGATTACCTGCCGCATACAGCGGGCAACTTGAACCAAACATTCATCACCTAAACCGTGGCCATAATTATCGTTATAAGCTTTAAAAAAATCGACATCGATCATAATCACTGAGGTGGGTTGTGGGGCGCGTTGCGTTCGGCGCAGCTCCTTGGTCATAAACTCGTCAAAATGACGCCGATTTGCAATATGCGTTAAACCATCGATGTGCGACAGCTCTTCTAACAAATCGGTTTTCAATTTAAGACTCAAATGATTGCGCACTCGCGCTTTCACAATAGGCAAATGAAAAGGCTTGGTGATGTAATCAACCGCCCCCAAATTCAAACCGCGCTCCTCTTCATCCACCTCATTCAGTGAAGTGACAAATATCACCGGGATACCGCTGGTTTTAGAGTTCGACTTAAGTTCGCGACAAACTTCATAGCCGTCCATGTCGGGCATCATAATATCCAACAAAACCAGGTCAGGTGGGTTATCCGAATTAGCTATATCAATCGCTTTTTGCCCATTGGTCGCCACTTTGATTCGATACTCGTCTTGCAAAGCATTCGCTAACACTTGGATGTTAGAGGTCATATCATCCACAATGAGCACACTATGTTGCGATTCAGTTTCGTTCATTCATACCATCCTTTAAGCGGCTTGATGCTGAGTTCAGTTGCGATGAGAGTGAGGTCAATAGCTGCTCTGCATGAGTGAAATCAAAACTCTGCAAGGCTTGCTCAAGTGCCAATTGATCTCTTGTCAAAGCCGCCGGTAAACAGCTAAAAAATGCCGTGAGGGTTTCGCTACTGATATATTCACTCGCCTGAACCGAAGTTTGCAGACTCGGTAAGAGGGCGCGGGCTTTTTCTAAATCAACTTTAGCGCGCTTCTCGATGGGCAAACGATCTTTAGTTGCTAACCAAGCTTGAATCGATTTTTGAGCTCGCCGTATCACACTATCCAATGCTTTAATGGTACGAGCTTGCGCAGGTTGGCGTTGCTTAACTAAACCATCAATACGAGTCGCTAATTCCGCCAAATCTTGCGCCCCCAAGTTAGACGCCACCCCTTTGAGCCCATGAGCCAAGGTTTCGGCTTGTGTCCAAAGCGCATCATCGTCATGCTGCTGTAAACTTTTTAAGAGCCTTGGAAGCTGCACGAACTCATGACCTAACTGATCGGCAAATTGCGTTAATAAGCGCTCATATAAACCTTGATTGCCTTGCAGTTGTGCCAAACCTTTCGCCAGGTTAAAACCATCAATTTTTTGTAGCGATAAGCTGGGCACCATTGAGTGTTCAAGCGTCGGTACATCAACCAACCATTGACTTAATGTTTGATAAAGTTGCCCACTATCAATGGGTTTACCCAAATGCGCGTTCATACCCGATGCCAGTGCTTTGGTGCGGTCTTCTATCATGGCCGCGGCCGTTAAGGCAATAATTGGGGTAGTTTGATCAAACTCACGAATAGCTCGAGTTGATTGATAACCATCCATAACCGGCATTTGAATATCCATTAAAATCGCATCAAAATGCTGTTTTTTCGCCAAGTCTAATGCTTGTTGGCCATTCTGAGCGACCTGAACATTCAGCCCCATATTTTGTAGCATGTTTAACGCAATTTCTTGGTTGATAATATTGTCTTCGACTAACAAAACTTCGCCTGACAGGTGCTTTTTTTGGATAGATAACTGCACCATGCTCTGACTCAGTACTCGAACCTGCTCTTCCGAACAGACATCCAACGGCATCGAAAAATAAAAACAACTGCCTTTGTCGGGCTGACTATCAATAATAATACCTGGACTGCCCATTGCTTGCGCTATTCGCTGACTAATCACCAAGCCTAACCCAGAACCCCCATGTTGACGAGTAATGGTATTATCCGCCTGACTAAACGGCTTAAACAAATTAGCTTGTTGAACGGGCGTCATGCCCACGCCGGTATCAATCACGCTAAACTTTAACCAGGCCTGGTTAGCCTTTAATACATGTCCAATATCATCGCGCTCAATTTTTAATCGCACCTCACCTTGCTGAGTAAATTTAATCGCGTTACTAATTAAATTCATCAGAATCTGGCGTAAACGTAGTTCATCGCCATTATAAGCTTGCGCTAAGCCGTCTTGCACATCCCAGACTAAGTGCAAGCCTTTTAACTTTGCCGCATCGCTGAATAGACTACTCAACTGATCCAAGATGCCATCAAACCAAAAAGGTTGAGACTCTATATTCAAATGACCTGACTCGATTTTGGAAAAGTCCAAAATATCATTCAACACGCCTAATAAAGAACGTCCAGACTGTAAAATTTTATTAAGCTGATTGCGTGTAACCCCGCTAATATCTTCATTTAACGCCAATTCACTTAAACCCAAAATCGCGTTCATCGGTGTGCGAATTTCGTGACTCATATTCGCCAAAAATTCAGATTTCGCTCGGTCTGCAGCTTCAGCTTGCTGACGAGCCAACTTAATCGCGGCTTCCGCTTCTAACTGTTCGGTAATATCAAACCCAACTGACTGATAGTGCGTGACCTTGCCCTTTTCATCAAAAAAAGCACGATGATGCCAACGCACTGAGCGAATCGCTCCGTCTTTGCGATACAAAGTGCACACAAAATTTTGCGAAGGTTGATCGAGTGTGCAGTTTTGTAGACTTTGCCAAGCAATTGGTTGCTGCTCGTGTGTTAAAAACTTAATCCACACCATCTCTTTCATGCTGTCGGGCGTAAGGCCAAAAAAATCCGCCAATGCTTTATTCACAAAGATTAAACGCGCATCCGGTAAATAACGGCTAATGTAATAAGGGTGACTTTCGACTATATCTTGATACTGACTTTGACTGAGTTTCAGTTTGGTTTCAATTTCAACATGCTGCGTAATATCTTGCATCGTACCGTTTGAGCGCAGGATTTCTCCGCTCGAACTGTATTCATGTTCGCCAATTTCACGAACCCATTTCTCACGTCCATCCGACATTAACAAGCGGTGAACCACTTCGTATTTTTTTTGCTCTTTAATCGAACCTTGATAAGCTCGCTCAAAAATGTCTCGATCATCGGGATGCACACATCCCACAAAAAACTCATAACTGGGTTCGAACGATTGCGGTACCAACTCTAAAATATGGAAAATCTCATCAGACCAAGCTAACCGATTATCACTTAAGTCGAGCTCCCAACTGCCAATTTTGGCAATTTCTTGTGCCTTATTTAGGCGTTTTTGACTCTTTAATAAACGCTGCTGGTTTTGTTTTCGTTCGGTCACATCTTGACTGAAACCATACCAAACTACACTGTTATCTTCCTGTTTAGCTGGAGTGGCTTGCCCTTCTACCCAAATTTGGCGATTCGATAAACACACACGAAACTCTTGCTGCCATTTAGTTAGGTTGCGTCTGGACGCTTCAATACTCGCTTTTATACGATCAACATCATCTGGGTGAATTTTTTGTAATACTGGAAGGGCATCATCCGCTACTTCTTCAGGTTCAAGCTCATAAAGATCGCGGATACCGGGACTAGCAAACGGGAAAACCATCCGCCCATCTTCATAAATCACAAACTGATAAATCATACCAGGCACATTTTTGGCTATGTGCTTTAAGCGTTGCTTCTCTTGGTATTGTTTATCTACATCGGTATGGGTTCCCACCACGCGCTGTGGCTGACCGTCCGCATCTCGCTTAATTACACGTCCGCGATCTAGAATCCACTTATAATGCCCATCTTTGCATAACATTCGATGTGTATTTTCATAAAAGTCGGTTAACCCGTCTAAATGCCTCTGCAAATGCAGAAGTACAGTTTGCCGGTCATCAGGATGAATCCGACTTTCCCACTCAGATAAGTCATCCGAAATTTCCGATACGTCATAGCCCAGCATCTGTTTCCACTTAGTGGAGAAATAGACTTTATTAGTGCGAGCATCCCAATCCCACACACCTTGATCGGTGCCTTCTAATACCGAACGCCAACGCTCTTCACTTTGCTGAAGCGTCTTTTCGATTTGCTTTCGCTCGCTGATATCATTATCCACGCCCCGATAGCCGACCACCTGACCTTCATCGTCAAATATAGCCAAACCGCTGGAGTTCAGCCAAACGCAATGGCCATTCTTATGCACCGCGATATTTTCAAACTCATTAACCGAGTTACCGGCATGCAAATCATGCAAGGTAGCTTCTTTGAACTCGGCTCGACCTTCTTCTGGGTGCAGATCATAGTAATGTAGCTTGCCAATTAACTCTTCTGGTTGATAGCCTAATAACTTTTCAACGGTTGGGCTAATATAGGTATAAAGCCCATTTCGATCGATTTCCCAAATAACATGGCCCGACTGACTCACGACCGAAGCATAACGTTGTTGGATATCCTGCAGCTGCTGTTTGGTTTCAATTTGCTCTGTTTGATCAATCACGTAGCTATAAAGTTTTTCGACGCCATTTTTAGCATCGTATTCGGCCCGCGTGTAACTGTATAGCCAATGCTGTATGCCTTGCTTGTCTTTGACCCGAAAATGCTGCTCCCAATTGGTCTGGTGTTGCCCAATAAATCTCGATACTTCTTGCTGAACCTGTGCTCGATCATCCTCGTGCACCAGGTTTAACAAACCAAAATCAGCTTGCATAAAATCTTGCGCCGTAAAACCCAACATGGTCTCTATATTGTCAGACACAAACTCAACCGGCCAATCGCCGCGTGCTTGCCAAATTAATACCGACAACGGGCCACTTACGAACAAGTCACGTTCGGTTTTAAGATGCGCGCGCTGGTGCATCAACCTTGTGCTCCAATCTTGATAGACAGCCGCAACCAAATCTTTTTGGTGCAAAATGCCGCTGATCTGTTGTTGCGCATTCACCACCACTAAACGTTTAATTTGTTTGCTACGACTCACCACCAAGGCTTCGGCTAACGTCATACTTTCAGGAAAGGTAATGAGAGGGGCGGTCATGGCTTGCTGTACTGTTTGATCCAAATCAGAGGATTGATCTAACAAACGAATAATGTCGCGCTGGGTAATAATGCCAATCGGTTTATGCGTTTGATCTTGGACAACTGCGGCCGATTGACCTTGTTGGTTCAAGCGTATAAACACCGATTTAATGGATTCATCAGGTGCCACGCTTAACACTTGAGTTAAGCGTACCAAATCACCAATTAATTGGGTCTGAGTTAAGGTTTCCGCATCTAAACACGACGCTAAATCACTGTAGCTGACCACCCCGGCTAACACTTGGTTTGCATCGACAAGACATAAATGCTCATTTGGGTGATTTTGAATTGCGATTAACCCGTCTAACACGCTGTCATCAGGCGATAATTGTGGCACTGTGTTTAAGTGTGTTTTGGCCAACGGGGTATCGAACGAAATCGACATGACCTGAAACTGAATTAACTCTTTTGCCGTCAGAATTCGCAAGCCGGCTGGACCGGTTACAATCACATCACGAATTTGATGTTCATGCATTAAGTGCAACGCCTGTTGAATGCTCTGGTCTTCAGCAATAGTAACCACATTCTGCGTAGCGACTTGCGATAATTTAGGAAAAAGCACCGAGCCCCCTTTTGACCATCAAATTAGTAACCATTGAACTATCTAAGCATTTTAATCAGATTCTTAGAAGGGCGCGGGGGTTTTTAACAGACAATGCCAAAAATTATCAATAATATCAGGGAGCTTAAACTTTTTGATTCGTGGTTTTACGATGTGAAATTAACAAGCTTTTAAACACTTTCGGATCTTTAATCATGGTGATTTCACCTTCACGCGGAATGAGCTGATCTTTTAAACGCGACAACCAAAATCTTAATGCCGCCATACGCAAAGCGGCCGGCCAGGCCTGGTGCTCACCAGCCGTTAGTTCACGCTCTAGTTGATAGGCTTGCAAACTGGCCTGGAGCTTAGTCTCATCCAAACTATGATCTGGTTTACGGCACCAATCATTGACCATGACCGCCAAGTCATACAAACAAGCGCCGTGACAAGCGTAATACAAGTCGATAATGCCGGTTAATTTTTCACCGTCAAACATCGCGTTATCGGTAAATAAATCGGCATGAATCACACTTTGAGGCAAATGTGCCCAATCAACCGATTCTTGAAAAGCCAATTCGCTCCCAACTAACACTTGATCTTCCGGAGCCATCAGGTGCTGAATTTGATTGACCAAATCACGCGCCCAATCTAAGCCACGGTCATTCGCACGATAAAAACCAAATTCCCCACCAGCCTTATGAAACTTAGCGAGGTTATAAGCCATCACTTCGCAATGCACCAGGCCTGGTTGTTCCAGCGTGCGACCAGCCAAGCGTTCAACTAAGGCCGCGGGTTTATTCGCCAAGGTTTTAAGATATCGACCCTGTTTATCAGGCATGGGATGCGCGGTGGGAATATCGTGTTCGGCCATAAAGGCCATAATATTAAGAAAGTAGCCGAGTTCATCCGGCGTGTGATGTTCAAAAATGGTAAGAACAAATCGACCTTTGGTGGTGTCGACAAAATAGTTGGTATTTTCAATGCCTGCACTGATGCCTTCAAACTGCACCAATTCGCCCAAATCATAGTCTTGTAGAAAAAGGCTTAAGTCCGCCGAGTCTATTAGGGTATAAACAGACATAAAAATCGATTCCAACGTTTAGAAAATTGGGCTGATTTTACCACAAGGCAAGCCTGTTAAGCAGGCGGATTAAAATTGCAATCACACAAATAAAAAAGCCCGCTTAAAAGCGGGCTTTAGTGCTAGAGAGGCTTAGGTTGATTAATACAACTTAGAAGCCGTGGTGACCAACGCCAGGAGCGTCTACACCAATACGTTGTCCGATGTTGTACTGTGGCGTGCCGTCTGGTAGACGATTCGCAGTACGGTAATCAGATGTATCACCTTCACCGTTACCAACCATGTAGTCAGGGCAATCTTTCATGCAACGTTCGTTTGCGATTACCGGACGGTGATCACAGAAGAAGTTACCTGCATTGCGCATATACTTGTTTGCTTGAATCAAGGTTTCTGCGTTAAAGAATGTATCGTCTTCGATCTGAGTCCCTTCATCATCAAGTGGGATACGGTTCATCTGCAGAATATAACCTGTGATACCCATGTAACCGGCATCACCGATTGCTGGCAAGTTAGGTGTCCAGAAAGGCATCGCACGACGGTTGTAGTCAAACAAAGTCGTGGCGTAAGGCCAGTAGTTACCTACGGTCTTAACTGGTGCAGGAGCACTAATATCAGAAGTGGTTAAAGGTAACTGGTTACCTTCTGAAAGTGGTAAGTAACCTTTCGCACCTTCACCAAACTCACCGTGACAAGTCGCACAGAACTGGATGTACATATCACCACCCTTCAATACTTCCATACCCACGTCAAGTGGTGGTAAACCATTACCGTCTGCGTCTACATGGATGCTCCACTTAGACATGGCAGATTCAGCGATTGGTGTGCCGTAACCATAAGCGGTGAACTCAGTATCCGCATAATAGTTTTCGTTTGCACTCGCGTGAACGTTAACAAATGCTTCTGGTACTTTACACTGCATGTTGCCGTGTGAACCACCGTCGATCGCGTCATCAACTTCAAATGAGTAAGGGTTGCTTGGATCAAACTTAGCTACCAAACGAGCACGGTCGTCTTCACCCAAAATGGCTTTAACAACGGCGCCATCTAGGTATTTACCGTCATTCGCTTCAATGGTTTTTTTCCAATCTTCAGATGGCTTGCCAGACATTGCAAAAGCCACGCCTGAAGCGATCATAGCACCCGTTACAGCCGATGCAATTAGCGTTTTCTTAGAATTGAACATTTTCAATCATGCCTCCGAATTCACTGTTGTGCGCGTGGATCTTCCAAGTTACCATCGCGGTACGGTGGTAAACGTTGTTTGTCCCTTCAATGCTGCGCATTTGTGGCATATTTGGCTGTACATAACCGGTTTCATCCGTTGTACGGCTCATCATTAACAACTCGCTGCCGTCCCAATCGAACTCAAGTTCAAAACGAGTCCAAGCTTTTGGCAATACTGCAGAGGTTAATTTTGCTTCGTGCCAGTTACGGCCACCGTCAAACGTGATGTCTACGTGATCAACTTTACCGCGACCTGACCAAGCAATCCCTTTCGCTACATAACGACCTGGACCTTGCATTTTGAAATCTGGAGATGGGTAAGTGATAACTGAGTTCGCTTCCATGTACCAAGACATGTTCTGAACCGTACCGTCAGGCATTAACTCAGTGTACTTAGAGGTTTCTTCACGGTGCTGTAACGGCACGTTAGAAACTTGGATACGACGTAGGTGCTTAACCCACATGTTGGCTTCACAACCAGGTACAACCAAACGGATTGGGTAACCTTGTTCTGGGCGTAGAGCTTCACCGTTTTGAGCATAAGCAATCATACAATCGTCCATTGCTAGATCGACTGGTACTGAACGAGCCATACCAGATGCATCCGCACCTTCAGGGATCAACCACTTACCTTCTGGCTTGATACCCGCTTCTTTCAATAGGGTAGATAGACGAACACCTGTCCACTCAACACAAGACATCATACCGTGTGTCCACTGAACTGAGTTCAACTGAACACCTTTCCATTCCATTGCGCCGTTAGCTGGACACTCTGCGAACAAAATACGTGATTCAGATGGGAAACGCTTTAGGTCGTCCATAGTGAAGATCAAAGGGCGCTCAACTAAACCGTGAATAACCAAACGATGGTCATCAGGGTTAATGTTGATACCACCACCGTGGTAACGTTCGAAGTGAAGACCGTTTGGTGTGATCATACCGTGCAAGCTTTGCAACGGAGTCATGGTGATCGAAGCCATAGAGTCAGGTGTTAACCACTCTAAAGTACGACGCTGAACTTCTTTTTCGAAAGGTGACGGCATACCGTATGGGTACTGACGTACACCCCAACCCAATGACTTACGAGACAATGGATCTTTTAGAGTTTCAGTGATTTCATCACGACCGGCATAAGGCGCGACCGCTTTTTTCGCATCAAACTTCATTTCAGAAGCAGCTGAAGCGGCCTGTGTAAACATCACGCCACCCGCTACCGCTGCGCCGCCCTTAAGGAACGCGCGACGGCCTTGGTTGCGAGATTCTTCAGTTTGAATCGCAACCTTTTCTACTATTTTATCTGTCATTTTATGCTCCTTGATTGGCATCCTTAACGTGTAACAACACCACAGATTCAAGAGTTACTAGTTTTTTTTATCCAATCGCCAGTAAAAGTGTCCAAAGACGCCTTTTAATCAGTAGTTAAACCCATTAACTGGCCGCGCTTTGTAACCCATACTCACATTGCTGGCCGATTATAATAAACCTTTACGCTCACTAACTTCAAGCTAAAACATTCGCAAAATTAGTCTTTGCTTATATAAATTTTTTATGGGGTGCAATTATATTTCTATTAGTTATCGCGGTTTTTTGATTCGACTGATGAGACGAACCGCTCCACGGTCAGCATTCGCATCAGTTTATTTTTTGTACGTGTGCGCGTATGATTAACAACAATTTTTAAGCGGAGCATCCCATGATCGAACGTCAATTTCCCATTACTCGTATGCGCCGAATGCGTGCGGATGATTTTTCACGCCGTTTAATGCGCGAAAACCAACTGACTTGCGCTGATCTCATTTACCCCATGTTTGTAATTGAAGGTTTCGAACAGCGGGAATCGGTTCAATCCATGCCGGGAGTAGAACGTTTAACCATTGATTTGCTGGTAAACGAAGCCCACGAACTCGTTAAACTCGGCATCCCCATGATTGCGATTTTCCCGGTCGTGCCGCAGGAAGGCAAAAGCTTAGATGCCGCTGAAGCTTACAACCCGGAAGGTTTAGCTCAACGTGCGGTACGTGCGGTCAAAGCCGCTTGCCCAGAATTGGGGGTTATGACCGATGTCGCACTTGATCCGTTCACCACTCACGGCCAAGACGGCATTATTGATGACAAAGGATATGTGCTTAACGACGATACGATTGATGTATTAATGAAACAGGCCTTATCTCACGCGGAAGCAGGTGCGGATGTGATTGGCCCATCCGATATGATGGATGGCCGCATTGTCGAAATTCGTGATTTGCTCGAAGAAAATGGCCACCTCAATACCCGCATTATGGCTTATTCTGCCAAATACGCCTCTAGCTATTATGGTCCTTTCCGCGATGCGGTCGGCTCAGCGGCCAATTTAGGTAAAAGCAATAAAGCCAACTATCAAATGGATCCAGCCAATTCGAATGAAGCATTGCATGAAGTCGCGTTGGATATTAACGAAGGCGCTGATATGGTGATGGTTAAACCTGGCTTGCCTTATCTTGATATTGTGTATCGCATCAAAACCGAATTTAAAGTACCGACCTATGCTTATCATGTCAGTGGTGAATACGCGATGTTAAAAGCCGCCGCCCAAAATGGCTGGCTGGATGAGCGCAAAGTCGCGCTCGAAACCCTGCTTTGCTTTAAACGCGCCGGTGCCGATGGCATTTTGACCTATTACGCCAAACAAGTCGCGCAATGGTTGCACGAAGAAGGCGCGGTATGAGTTCGACTGAAACCGTGATTGACCATTACGCAGTGGTCGGTGACCCGATTGCGCATTCCAAATCACCTTTAATTCATCGCTTGTTTGCTGAACAAACTCAGCAAACCATCAGCTACGAAGCGATTCGTATTGATTCAGAAGAAACCCATTTTGCGCGCGAAATCGACTATCTTAAGGCACAGGGTTACAAAGGCATTAATATTACCGTGCCTTATAAACTGGATGCGTTTGAACAAGCTGATGAGCTCAGCGAACGTGCGCAACTGGCGCAAGCGGTTAATACCTATGTGTTTCGAGAAGACGGTAGCGTGTATGGCGACAACACCGACGGCATTGGATTAGTAAACGATATTGAACAAAATGGCATGCGTCCATTTAAAGACAAACGAGTGCTGATTATTGGCGCAGGCGGTGCGGTGCAGGGTATTTTAAAGCCTTTATTAGACAAACAACCAGGCCTGGTACATATCGCCAATCGCACCGCGAAACGCGCCGAAGTGTTAGGCCAGCGTTTTGATACTGATGTGCCGATTCATGGTAGTGGTTGGGACGATATTCCAGCCCAGCCTTTCGACATTATTATTAATGGCACCTCGGCCAGCTTAGAAGGCAAACTTCCGCCAATTAGCGAAAAAGTGATCGGCTCAGACAGCCTAGTTTACGACATGATGTATGCTGCTGAACCCACGATATTTTTACAATGGGCTCAACAACATCAACCCAAATGTCAGCGCATGGATGGTTTAGGCATGTTGGTTGGCCAAGCGGCGGAAGCTTTTTATTTATGGCGCGGCGTTCATCCCAAAACCAAACCCGTAATCGAAGAAGTCCGCCGCCTTATCCAACAGGCCTGATTTAGCGGTTTTTTTACCACGAAGGACACGAAGAGCACGAAGGTTTTTTATCCCCCTATCCCTCAGGGAGGGGAACTGGAACATCTTCATGTCCTTCGTGCTCTTCGTGGTTAAAATCAATCTTCAGCTGCAAAGTCGTTTTTCAGTTTGACGTAATGCGCGGCCGAATATTTAAAAAATGCCTTCTCTTCATCGCTCAGTGGGCGGGCTTGTTTTACGGGTGAGCCGACATACAAATACCCGCTTTCTAACACCTTGCCTGGCGGCACTAAACTGTTCGCCCCCACCAAGACATGCTTTTGCACCACCGCATTATCCAGCACAACCGCGCCCATACCAATCAAACATTCATCCTCAATGATGCAACCGTGCAATACTGCGTTATGACCCACCGTCACATCGCACCCCACAATGGTTTTCGAACCTTTTGAACGCTCAGATTCATGTGTGGTATGCACCACCGCACCGTCTTGAATGTTTGAACGGGCGCCGATTTTAATATCATTCACATCGCCACGCAGTACCGCACAAGGCCAAATCCCGACATCTTCTGCCAACTCACAACGCCCAATCACTTGCGCTGAAGGATCAACCCAGGCCGAACTCGCCATGTTTGGCGTAATACCTTTGTATTTTCTGATTGCCATAATCGCTCCCTAACCGTATTAATTTAGATTTATTTTCGCATTATAAGTGAGCGCAAGGAGATTAAAAACCCAAGGCGAAAAGCGGCCTGACAAAACGCGGTTTGCTATACTAAGCCGCATTAGCAAAACATCAGGAATCCAGCGTGGCATTAAAACCAACCATCTTTAAATTTAGCATTTCACTTTCTGACATGAACCGCCACCTTTATCAAACGTTAAACCTCACGGTGGCGCAACATCCGTCAGAAAATATCGAACGCATGATGACGCGTGTGTTGGTTTATTGCCTAAACATTGAAGCCGATCAAAATACAAAACTCGAATTTACCAAAGGTTTAAGTGCGGTAGATGAACCCGATCTCTGGGCGAAAACCCTTGACGACCAACTCATGCTTTGGATTGATCTAGGTGAACCGAGTCTTGAGCGTATCAAAAAAGCCAGTCGTTTAGCGCGAGTCGCTAAAGTTTATACTTTTAACTCCAAATCGGATGTTTGGTGGTCGCAAAACCAAGCCAAACTGCAAGCACTCGAGGTCGATATTATTCAGTTTGATTGGTCAGAAGTTCAAAGCCTCGCCAAGTTAGCGCAACGTAATATGGCGTTTTCCATCAGCCTAAGCGGTGATTCCGCCTATATTGCCGCCGAACAGGGCGATTGCGAACTTCACTGGTCAAGACTTCAAGAGCAGAACACATGAATACACAACCCAACAACCCTTTGCATGGCGTAACGCTTGAACAAATCATTTTACGTTTGGTCGATTATTACGGCTGGATTGGCTTGGGCAATCTGATTAATATTAAGTGTTTCACTAATGATCCGTCCGTTAAATCCAGCCTCAAGTTTTTGCGCAAAACCCCTTGGGCACGAGCGCAAGTTGAGCAACTTTATATTGATTCGCTCGACCAACCCAACTTTCAAGTCGATTTAAACTCGACCAACTAAAAAGCCGCGCTTTAACCATATAAAGCACGGCTTAACAACAAAGCACCAGGCCTGGTGCTTTTGATTAAAATAGCTAAAATTATTTAACTTCCGACTTTGGCGTCATCAATTGCGCAACGTCTTGTTGAAAATGCAACGCCATTTGTGGGAAAGGAATTTCAATGCCTTGCTCATCAAACGCCAACTTTACACGTTCCAACAAGTCAAATTTAAGCGGCCAATAATTATCGGCACTCACCCACGCACGCACGGTAAAGTTGACACTGCTATCGGCTAACTCCGACACCACCACTAAAGATTCTGGCTCTTTTAAAACCCGCTCGTCGGCCGCCACAATGTCCTGCAAAATCTGTTTTGCTTTGCGTAAATCACTGTTGTAATCGATACCAAAAATCAAATCCAAACGTCGTGTATCGCGCGCGGAATAATTTACCAATGGCTCAGCATAAATCTGGCCATTAGGAATGGTAATTTCACGGTTATCGGTGGTGCGTAATAAGGTACTAAACAACATTACCTTTTCAACCATCCCCATGTGCCCAGCAACCTCAACAAAGTCTTCCTCTTTAAAGGGCTGTAAAATGATTAGCATCACGCCAGCGGCAAAGTTCTGCAACGAATCTTTTAATGCCAGACCCACGGCCAAACTGCCCGCCGCCAAGACTGCTACCAATGAAGTCGTATCAAACCCTAGCTGGCTTAAAACCGCAATAATCAGCAGCACAAACAATAAAGAGCGCGCAACTTGCTGAATAAATTCCACTAAAATCAACTTAACTTGAAAACGTGTTAACACTTTACCCAGTAATTTATGTATCACGCTGATCACAATACGCCCGACAAAAAAGATCAATAGCGCGATCGCAATATTCAGACCCCACGGAATCAAGTAATTATTCATGACTTCAACTAAATCTAATTTACTGATTAGGTTTTCAAACATAGTGTTCTCTTTATTGTTGTCGAAAATTTCATTCTAACAATTGCTTGGCACATTACGCTACTATTTATAATGCGCCGAATATTGTAGAATAGCGGTTTACAGATTAAAACTCTTTGGGAAAGCTGCTCTGGCTTTCTAGAAATGAACTAATTTTAGAGGTAGCCTCATGGCACGCGTAACTGTTGAAGATTGCTTATTGCATGTTGAAAATCGTTTTGAATTGGTACTGGTCGCTGCCAAGCGCGCCCGTCAACTAGGAAATGGTGCGGATCCAACTCTAGCTTGGGAAAATGACAAGCCAACCGTTGTGGCTTTACGTGAATTAGCCGATCAACTCGTGGATCCACAAACGATTCTTGCTGATCCTGACACCCCTCCATTTTTCCAATAAGTTTTAGGGGTCGTTATGCCCACACCAAACTCACTGGATGGCTTAATTGAAAAAGCTCAGCGTTATTTAAACACTGAGCAGATTCAACAAATCCAGGCCGCATTTGAGTTTGGAGCGCTGGCGCACGCAGGCCAAACCCGCAAAGCGGGTGGCGCTTATATTTGGCACCCGGTCGCGGTCGCCGAAATTCTCGCTGAAATCCAACTCGATCACGAAAGCCTCATCGCCGCCATTCTGCACGATGTCATCGAAGACACCCCCTACACCAAACAAGATATTATCGACCGCTTTGGCGAACGTGTCGCCGAGATGATTGATGGTGTGACCAAACTGGGTAAACTCGCCTTCGATACACCACAAGAAGCCCAAGCCGAAAACTTTCGTAAAATGATGTTGGCGATGTCGCGCGACATTCGTGTGATTCTCATTAAACTCGCCGATCGCCTGCATAATATGCGAACCCTAGGCGTGATGCGCCCCGAAAAACAGCGCCGAATTGCACGCGAAACCCTGGATATTTACGCCCCCATCGCCGCCAGATTGGGCATTAACTCGTTTCGCATTGAGCTTGAAGACCTAGGCTTTAAAGCCATGTATCCGTTACGTTTTGCCGCACTCGAAAAAGCGGTCAAAAAAGCGCGCGGAAATCGTAAAGAAGTGGTTGAGCAAATCACCGAAGCCCTGCAAACGCGTTTGAAACAGGAGGGCTTTAAGGCCGAAGTGATTGGGCGCGAAAAACATCTATTCAGCCTCTACAAAAAAATGCAGAAAAAACGTCTGTCATTTGAAGAGGTATTGGATATTTTCGCTTTCCGTGTGATTGTCGAAACCGTTGACGACTGTTATCGCGCTTTGGGTTTGGTGCATTCTTTGTACAAACCGTTACCCGGCAAGTTTAAAGACTATATTGCCATCCCCAAACCTAATGGGTACCAGTCGTTACATACTTTGCTGTTTGGGCCTTATGGCGTGCATATTGAAGTCCAAATCCGTAGCGAAGTGATGCACAAGGTGTCCGAACACGGTATTGCAGCGCACTGGCATTACAAAGAAGCCAATGCCAACGAGTCCAACCCTTCACCGGTCGATGTGCGTGCGCAAGAGTGGGTGCGTAACTTATTAGAAATCCAACAAAGCGCCGGTAACTCGCTCGACTTTTTAGAAAACGTCAAAATCGATTTATTTCCAGATGTCATCTACGTGTTTACGCCTCAGGGCGAAATTATCACCTTACCGAAAAACGCGACCGCCGTTGATTTTGCTTATGCGGTGCACACCAATTTAGGGCACGCCTGTGTAGGTTGTCGTATTGACCGTCAACTTGTACCGCTTCGCAGCGTGTTGGAAAGCGGTCAGACGGTTGAGATTATTAAATCGAAAGAAATCCAACCTAACCCAACCTGGCTAAATTTTGTCACCACCGCTAAAGCCCGCTCGCAAATTCGCCATTTCCTCAAAAATCAGCACTCACAATCCGCTACCGACCTAGGACAACGCCTATTAGCGAAAGCCATGCGGGTTCACAATATGGCTTATTCCGGTCTAAGCGAAGAGCTGATTCAAAAGCTGGTGCAAGACCTTAACCTAGAAAACTGGGATCAATTGTTAGAAGAAATTGGCTTAGGCCAACGTATGGCTGGTTTGGTCTCCAAACAAATTCACGACAATTTACTTGGCAAAGATGACCAAATCATTAGCGAAAAAGGTCAACATCAGCCGCTTGCGATTTCTGGAACCGAAGGCTTGGTGGTCAACTACGCCCAATGTTGTCACCCAATTCCAGGCGATGAAATTATTGGCTTTATCTCCACCGGCAAAGGCCTAGTGATTCACCGCCAAGACTGCAAAAACGTTAAACACTTCCAAAACCAACCCGATAAGTGGCTGGATGTAGATTGGGACCCAAATAGTGAAGAGCTGTTTGCGGTTGAAATTCAAGTTGAAACAAAAAACCAGCGAGGTGCGTTGGCCTTAATCGCCTCCGAAATCGCCAATACCAAAACCGATATCGAACGTGTACGTTCAGAAGATAAAGACGAAACCTACAGCGTGATGAACTTCGTCTTACTGGTACGTAACCGCGATCACCTAGACGAATTATTACGTCACTTGCGCCGTATCCCGATTATTGAAAAAGCGCAACGCGTCTTCACCTAGTCAAGACAAGGCAAACATCTAACCCGTTTTATATTCCAATTGAAAGGAAACTATCATGCGTGAAATCATCTCAACCCCAAATGCACCCGCCGCCATCGGCACTTATTCACAAGCAGTACGCGTGGGAGATACGGTGTATTTGTCCGGTCAAATCGCGTTAATCCCAGAAACCATGCAATTGGCCGAAGGCGATATTAGTGTGCGTATTCACCAAGTTTTTAAAAACCTAAGTGCGGTGTGTGAAGCGGCAGGTGGCTCGTTGCAAGATATTGCAAAGTTAAACATTTTCCTTACAGATATGGCGCATTTTGCAACCGTTAACGACATTATGGCGCAATATTTTGAACAACCTTATCCGGCACGTGCAGCGGTCGCGGTTAAGCAATTGCCAAAAGATACCGATGTTGAAATGGATGGCGTGATGGCGCTATCGCATTACTAATCCACTGCGTTTCACGGCCCGATTATGCTAGAGCAAATGCATGTCACCAGCCTCAAAGGGGTGGGTGACAAACAAGCTGAGAAGCTCGAAAAACTCGGCTTGCGGGTCGTGCAGGATTTACTGTTTCACCTGCCATTACGTTATCAAGACAAAACCAAACTCACCTCGCTCGACGACGCCATTATTGGTCAAGAAATCCAAATCGAAGCCGAAATTACATCACAACGCCTAACCCCCGGTCGTCGCCCCACTTTAATGGTGCAAGCACGAGACGCCAGCGGTCACTCGATAGGTTTACGATTTTTCCATTTTCATCCCAGCCAAGCACGCCAATTTAAACGCGGCGAGTTTGTGCGCGCGTTTGGCGAATTGCGTAACGGTATGAATGGCTTAGAAATGGTGCACCCGCAATATCAAATCTTTGCCCAAACCGCGCCCGCTTTAGACGACACCCTAACCCCGGTTTATCCCACCACCGAAGGCTTAGGGCAGGCAAGCTTGGTTAAACTCATTAAACAAGCTATCAGTCTACTCAAACAATATCCGTTAGCTGAAGGCTTAGAATTGGATTGGCTCAAAACACAACAATTGCCGCCCATCAATCAAGCTTTATTAACCCTACACCAACCGCAACCAGACGATGATTTAGCCCAAATCAAACAGTTTGAACACCCGGCTCAGCAACGCTTGATCGTTGAAGAATTGATCACCCAGCAAGTCAGCTTGTTCTTAATGCGCCAGCAACAGCAACGCCGCTACGCGCCGCAGTTTGGCGACAGCCCAAGCGCTCAGCGTTTATTGGCTCAGTTGCCTTTTGCGCTAACCGGCGCGCAACAGCGGGTTTGGCAACAGATTCAGCAGGATTTAAGTCGCGATCACCCGATGCAACGTTTAATTCAAGGTGACGTGGGTTCGGGCAAAACCATTGTCGCAGCCTTAGCCGCTTTGCAAGCCGCCGATGCCGGTTATCAAGTCGCAATTATGGCACCGACTGAAATTCTGGCCGAACAGCACCGCAACCATTTTTGTGAATGGTTAGAACCGCTAGGGATCGAAGTCGCCTGGTTAAACGGGCGTTTAAAAACCGCCGAAAAACGCGATATGCTGGAAAAAATCACTCAAGGACAAGCCAAAATTGCGGTCGGTACCCACGCCCTGTTTCAAGAATCGGTGCAATTTAATCAGCTGGGTTTGGTGATTATTGATGAACAACATCGCTTCGGTGTGCATCAACGTTTATCACTCAACCAAAAAGCCCAAAGCCACACCAAAGACTTTGCGCCACACCAACTCACCATGACCGCCACGCCGATTCCGCGCACCCTTGCGATGACCGCTTATGGGGATTTAGACATTTCGGTGATTGACGAACTGCCACCCGGCCGCCAGCCAATTGATACTGCGGTGCTCAATAACCACAAACGCCAAGAAGTCATGGCGCACCTGTATCATCAATGCCAACAAGGCGTGCAAGCCTATTGGGTTTGTCCGCTGATTGATGAATCCGAAGCTTTGGACGCACAAGCCGCGCAAACCACCTATGATGAATTCAAACAACTCTGGCCAGATATGCGGGTTGGCTTGATTCACGGGCGTTTAAAAAGCGCCGAAAAACAAAGCATCATGCAGCAGTTTAGCGAGCATCATCTGGACTTATTGGTCGCCACCACCGTAATCGAAGTCGGCGTAAACGTACCCAATGCCAGCTTAATGATTATCGAAAATGCCGAACGTCTAGGGCTAGCGCAACTTCACCAACTACGTGGCCGAGTTGGGCGTGGTGCGAAAAAAAGCCATTGTGTTTTGCTTTATCAAGCGCCGCTTTCCGCCACCGCCAAAGCGCGATTACAAATTATGCGTGAAACCAACGATGGCTTTTTAATCGCCGAAGAAGACTTACGCATTCGTGGCCCAGGCGAAGTGTTGGGCACACGCCAAACCGGCGGGCTGCAATTACGCATTGCCGATATTCAGCGTGACCAGGCCTGGATAGAACCCGCACAAACCGCCGCGCACGACTTATTACGTTTGGCGGCTAGCCAGCCCGAACGCATCGACTTATTACAACAACGCTGGATCGGAACCAAAGTAGAATACAAACATGCCTAATCCACGCTTACCTAAACACTGGATAACATCGAATTTTATCCAACGCTTAACCCGCGAAGCTCACCACCAGGCCTGGTTGTTAGATAAAACCTCGCTCACGCAAAAACTGCGTGCACGCTGTGACGATTTTCGGGTCGAACTCATTTTCGAAGGTTACGCCACACCTTTGCTCGATGAAGCCCTGTGTTTAAACCTTGTGCCACACCACCAGGCCTGGTTGCGCACGGTTTGTTTAACTTGCCAAAACCAACCGATTGTTTACGCGCGCAGCGTGATCCCGCATTTCGATCAACAAAACCCCTGGTGGTCGTTAAAACAATTGGGCGATCAACCGCTGGGTGAAATCCTATTTAGCCGAACCGACCTCAACCGCAGCGAATTTGAATTTTGCCAAGCCGATTGGCCACAAATCAATGCATCACAAAAACTCGCGCGCCGTTGCAGCTTCGAACAAAATCACGCGCCTTTACTGCTGACCGAAGTCTTTGTAAACTGGCCAACTTATGCGTGAATCCATCGAAACCCAAGCGCTTGAAGTGCTCAAGCGAGTATTTGGCTATCGCCAATTTCGCCCCCAACAACTCGACATTATTTGTGATCTAGTCGAAGGCCGCGACAACTTTGTGCTGATGCCCACCGGCGGCGGCAAATCCTTGTGTTATCAAGTACCGGCGTTTTTGCGCTCCGGCACCGCGATTGTGGTTTCACCTTTAATCGCGCTCATGCAAGACCAAGTCGCCGCCTTACAAGCCAATGGCGTCGCCGCGCAAATGCTTAATTCCAGCCAAGACCCAGAAACCTCCGAACAGGTAATTCGACAGCTCCACAATGGCGAACTCGAATTACTGTATGTCTCGCCCGAACGTTTATTAATGGACGGATTTTTAGCCCAACTGCAACGCATACCGATTGCATTGTTTGCGATAGACGAAGCTCATTGCGTATCCCAATGGGGTCACCAATTTAGGCCAGAATACAGTCAAATCGGCTCATTACGTCAACGTTTTACGAATGTGCCGTTTATCGCTTTAACCGCCACCGCCGACCAAACCACTCAAGCCGACATACTGCAACAACTTCAATTTCACGACCCGAAAATTCATCTGGGCAGTTTTGATCGTCCTAACATTCGCTACAACGTAATGGAAAAACAGCAGCCTTTTAACCAACTGTTGCGCTTTCTAAAACAACAAACTGGCGAAGCCGGCATTATCTACGCCTTAAGCCGCAAACGTGTTGACGACATCGCCAACAAACTCGCCGCCGAAGGTTTTTCGGTGGGCGCATATCATGCCGGTTTAAGCGCACAAACACGCCATCAAGTGCATCATGACTTTCTGCACGATCAAGCCGATATCGTGGTCGCGACGGTCGCGTTTGGTATGGGCATCGACAAACCCAACGTGCGGTTTGTGGTGCATTATGATGTGCCTAAAAATATCGAAGGTTATTACCAAGAAACGGGCCGCGCCGGGCGCGATGGTCTGCCGTCTCAAGCCCTACTTTTATTCGGCATGCAAGATGTCAGCACCGCACGCCAGTTTGTCGAAAACGTCAATAACGAAGACCAACGCCGCTTAGAAACCTTCAAACTCAATAGCATGGTGAGTTTTGCCGAAGCCCAAACTTGTCGGCGTAATGTCTTGCTTAACTACTTTGGCGAATCCAACACCCAGCCCTGCGGCAATTGCGATGTATGTTTAAACCCACCCGAATTATTTGACGCCACCGAAGCCGCGCAAAAAGCGCTGTCTTGCGTGTACCGCCTTAATCAAGGTTTTGGCGTTAAACACGTGATCGACGTATTACGCGGGCTCGACAACGAACGCATTCGACAATTCCAGCACGACCAACTCAGCACCTACGGCATAGGCAAAGACCTAAGCGCACACCAATGGAACAGCATTATTCGCCAACTGATCCATCTGGGGTATCTGTTTCAAGACTTGCAACATTACTCAGTGCTCAAACTTACCGAGCTGTCCGGCTCGCTGTTAAAAGGTCAGCAACCGATTCAACTTGCGATGCCCAAAAAAGAGGCGCCCGCTAAACGCGCCAAAAACGACCGCGCGAATGCACTAAACCCCGCTGATCAGTTTTTGTTTGAAGACCTGCGTAATTTGCGCAAACAATTGGCCGAAGAGCAAAACGTGCCCGCTTATGTGGTGTTTGGTGATATTAGTTTGTTAGACATGGCACAAAAACGCCCCCAAACCGAAGACGAATTTTTAGAAGTCAGCGGCGTCGGCCAAGCCAAATTAGAACGCTATGGCGAAGTCTTCCTAACCAGAATCCGCGCCCAATAGCACCAGGCCTGGTGGTTTGTTAAGGCGTAGTAATTTTGTCGCTTACTTGTTACAATGTAAGTATGAAATATAAATTACTCACCACCCATAAATTCGATAAGTGGTTCAAATCTATAAAAGACAAGCGTACCCGCTTTCGCATCGAAGCGAGATTGAGCCAAGTTTCCACTGGACACTTTGGTGACCACAAATTGATTGATTCAGAAATCGGTGAGTTGCGTTTTTTCTTTGGCGGTGGGTTACGGATTTACTACGCACTTCGCGGAGAAGAAATCATTTTATTACTGAACGGTGGTGATAAATCTAGCCAAAAGAATGATATTGAACAGGCTACGGTCTTATTTAATCAATTGAAGGGATCATAATGACTTTGCAATTAAACGAATTTAAGTTTGCACAAGACGTTGACACAAAAGAGGACATGGCCATGTATTTATCCGCTTTTTTAGAAGAAGGCGGCATTAATGGTTTGCTGGATGGCTTGCGTCTATTGGTTCAGCAAAAAGGGATGACAGAAACAGCGCAATTAAGTGGTTTAAACCGTCAACATTTATATCGCGTACTAAACGGCGAAACCAAGCCCAAGTTTGAAACACTGGATAAGCTGTTACATGCCTTAGGTTTTAAAATGGCTATTGAAGTCTCCTAAGAGCGCTTCAATCTTGGCAGCCTGTGCTTGATTTAACTGTTCCAAAAACTTCAGGTTTTCAGAAACCATGGATTTGGCGATTTCTTCGCGCTTAACGCTTGATAAATCAACATCCATTGTCGGCAAAGACTCTTTACCCGATTTAGTGGCCTCTAAATCCTGCGTTTGTCTTTCCATGTTCATAAACACGCTTGCCCCAATATAAGCCTTGTGTCTAGCTCTAACCTCTTCGGTTGAGCTAAACACCTCTTTATCGCCGTATACCATTAGCATCGCAATATCTATTTCCTTGTCGATCATTTCATGCTTGTTAGCAGGCTTAACTTGTTTTAGCTCTTCTAAGATTTTTAAGTTTTCAGGAAGAATAGACTCAATCGGTTTTTCGCGCCCAAAAACGGGATTGCCGTTTTCATCCAAATTTGCCATCCCTTTATCAAATATCTGCTGGGACGTCATCGGCGAATAGGGTCTAGGATAATCCGGCTCGGGGTTTTGTTCTTTTTTTACTTGGTTTAAGCCTTCTTGCGAAATACTCACCGTATCACCAGGCCTGGTGGTGGCTTTTACTTGTGTGTTTTCTACTGTATCTAGCGGCGTATTACTTTGTTTAGCATCCGCTGTCGCGGTTTTATAAGCCGCCAACATTGACATATAGGGGTTAACTGATGAAATACTCATGGTGCCTCTCCAAGTAATTTACTGTAAAAACAGTGCAATACCCATGCCACACCTGGACTTTAGTAAGTGTTTTTAAGCAAGGTATTTTTTCATTCTCATACCGCTTTTATCGGCACCTATGTTTGCTATTAAAAGGTAACTTTATCCTTTATTCACTAGTACCAGGCCTGGTATTTTGGCTTATTGGTAGGAAAAATTAGGCCAAATATTCGCGAAAGTGGGCACAAAAAAACCCGCTACAAAGGCGGGTTTTTTAAGACTCTCTGAAAGGTTTTTAGCCTTTTAGCATCCCATACAAACTATCTTTTAACGCCAGACGCTGCTTTTTCAGATCTTCCATTGTTTCATCGGCAACGGGTGATTCCTGCTTTTCCAAAGCTTCGATCTTGGTGGTCACTTGATCGTATTCTTCAAATAACTTTTTAAAATGCGCATCGTTCATTTTCAATTCATGAATACGTTCTTTAAATTCTGGAAACTCATGTGCCAGATCGTGGTGTCCTAGGGGCATATCGTTCACTCCTTTTGTGAAAAATCGATGCTTTGAGTGTACCGACCTCAGCGCGATAGCGTCAAGCAAAATAACGACTCTAGATATGTGAATCGTTTAGTTCGCGTTTTCGGATCGGTAAACAACTAAACGTTTTCTTCATGCTTAAGATAACACTAAAAATCCATTTTTCAGATGGAATAAGCGTGCTAGCATAATTTGTATTCTGATCGCAGATCTATCGCTTCTAATAGGTGGCGAACAGAGGCAAATAAAAACAATTATCTCAGGAGTTTGCTTATGAAATTTTTCCAACCTATTAAAACCAGCCTATGCGTGTTACTGGCGGCGTCTTGGTCTGTGAACGCGATGGCAGAAGATGCGCAAATTATGGTCAGCGATGTCGGTTTTGCGACGCCGGAATCGGTCGAATATTATGCGGCTGAAGACTTGTATTTGGTCAGCAATATTAACGGCAGTCCGTTTGATGCAGACGACAATGGTTTTATCTCTAAACTCAGCCCGGACGGCAAAGTGATTGACTTAAAGTGGATTGATGGCGCAAGCGACAAGGTGCAGTTACACGCCCCCAAAGGCTTGACCATTATTGGCAATAAACTATTTGTGGCCGACATCACTCAAGTCCAGGTTTTTGAACTGCCAAGCGGCAAACAACTATCGACCATTGACGTGAAAGGCAGCAGTTTCTTAAACGGCATTGACGCGGGCGATGGCAATCATGTTTATGTAACCGATACCGGCATGAAACCTGGTTTCGAGTCTTCTGGTACGGATGCGATTTTTAAAGTTTCAGAAAATGGCCAGGTCGAGACGATTTTGAAAGACCCTAAAATGGGCCAGCCAAACGGCATTATTTATGAAAACGGCGATCTTTACGTGGTGTTTTTTAGCTCGGCTAGAATGATCAAAATTGACAACCAAGGCGACATCACCGAAATGCCTCAACCCTTCGGTGCAAGATTAGACGGCTTAGTGAAATTACCGGATGGCAGCATCGCTATGTCGAGCTGGGAAAGTTCGTCGATTGAAGTTTATAAAGACGGCGGATATGACACCATTGCCGAGTTCTTAAACTCACCCGCGGATATGGATGTGGATACCAAACGCAACCGTTTGCTGATCCCGCTTTTTAATGAAGATAAAGTGTTAATTTTACCGCTTTAAAGCGGGTTAAACTTTTAACGTTAATTAGCACCCAAAACGTCCTTCGATAAAGCGGTTTCTTGTTCTGCTTTATTGAAGGTTTAAGAGCACCAGGCCTGGTGCTCTTTGTTTATGATGCGTTCAAATACTCTACAACCCATCACAAAAAAATCAATAAAATCAAACACCCGCCTGCAAAACCCTTACAATACGTGCATTCAACCCAATCTGCTCACGAGCCCGCCTGGTCTCTAAGCCAAAAGGACACCACCTTGACTGCCACACCTGCGTTTTCTACTCTCGATTTACACCCCAATCTACTCAGCAACCTCGACAGCCTGGGCTATCACCAGCTTACCGAAATTCAAGCGCAAAGCTTACCGCCAATTTTGGCTGGCCAAGATGTAATTGCGCAAGGCAAAACCGGCTCGGGCAAAACCGCCGCGTTTGGTTTGGGTTTATTACACGCGCTTGACCCGAAAAGTTTCCAAGTGCAAGCTTTAGTGCTTTGCCCAACTCGCGAACTCGCCGATCAGGTAGCCGAAGAAATTCGTCGTCTAGCGCGCCGTTTAAGCAATATTAAAGTGCTAACGTTATGCGGCGGCCAATCGATTGGCGCACAGTTAAATTCACTGCAACAAGGCGCACACATTATTGTCGGCACGCCGGGGCGAATTGAAGAACATCTGCGCAAACAAACTCTAAAACTGGATGAGCTCAAAATCCTGGTATTAGACGAAGCTGACCGCATGCTCGACATGGGTTTTCAAGCCTCGCTTGATGCGATTTGCGAACAACTGCCGACCCCGCGCCAAACCCTATTGTTTAGCGCGACTTTTCCTAGCCAGATCGAACAAATCAGCAAGCGTATTATGCAGTCGCCGGTGCGTATTCAAGTGGAATCGCAACACGATCACGCCAGTATCGCGCAGCATTTTTATCAGGTCGATTCGCCGGAACAACGTTTAACCGCGTTGCGTTTAATCCTATTGCAAGCGCGCCCCGAATCGAGCGTGGTGTTTTGCAACACCAAAAAAGACGCGCAAACCCTAGCGGATGCGCTGGTGGAATACGGCTTTAGCGCACAAGCAATACATGGCGATTTAGAACAACGCGACCGTGATCAAACCTTAATCCAGTTTGCTAACAAAAGCATCGCGGTACTAGTGGCGACCGATGTGGCCGCGCGTGGGTTAGATATTGAAGCTTTGGACGCAGTAGTAAACTTCCACTTGGCGCACGACCCAGAAGTGCACTTACACCGCATTGGCCGCACGGGACGCGCGGGCAGCAAAGGTTTCGCCGCCAGCTTAATCAGCGACAAAGAAAGCTATAAGGTCGCGGTGTTGGCCGAATACCTAGGCCAAGATATTGAAGCCGAACCCCTGCCGGATTTAAGCGTGCTAAAACAACCGCCACTGCAAGCTAAGATGATCACGATTCAAATCGACGGCGGCAAAAAGCAAAAGCTTCGCCCTGGTGATATTTTGGGTGCGTTAACCGCCAATCAACAACTAACAGGCGAGCAAATCGGCAAAATCAAAATCGGCGACATCCGCGCCTACGTCGCCGTAGACCGCAAAATCTCCAAACTCGCCCTAAAACAAATCAGCGCCGTAAAACTAAAAGGCAAAAACTTCCGCGCCCGGATTTTGACCAGCTAATCTATAAGCTCATAACTCTCAAGCCTAACCACCAGGCCTGGTGCACGTAAGTTTGTTCAACCATTACCAGAAAACCGACCTGATAAACACGGACAAGTTGTTGTAAAATATAAGCGTTTTCTATTCATGAGGATGTGAATAGACCATAAAGAGGAGACTTGAAAATGGAAACCTTACATGTACGAGCGGACGCAACCACGCTTGAAGCAATTATCGGTGTGATTAATCAGTTTGCTCAAACTGGCCAGCCTATTGAGGTGCTGGACAATGTGGCTTACAACCAAGAGCAAGCGATGATTTTTCAAGGCTTGGCTGAAATGAAAAAAGGGGAAGTTGTAACGCACGATGACCTTTGGAACGACTTGCTTGAAAAATGAAGATCATTTACACCAAGCAAGCTCAAACTCAGTTAAAAGCCATAAAAGCATTTGTTGCTAAAGATAATCTCAGCGCCGCTACAACCCATCTGCTACAAATTAAATCCAAAATTGAGCTGCTCGCCGACTTCCCTTTTATCGGTCAAATTAATCCCATACTCAATAAACAGGCTGTTCGTGATTGGGTGATACTCGGATACAAAGTCATTTATAAAGTCAGCGAAAACCAACTGGTTATATTAGCCATTTATAAGAATATTGATTTTGACGAATCTGCACTTTCTGAAAATTCATAACTCTCGATAAGCACCAGGCCTGATGCTTTGCTCGTTTAAGTCTTCAAGCCTGCGCCTATTGTTTCAAATCAATTGTATTCCCGCCTCTAAAGACTCAGATTATCAAATACCTAGTTGTGATGGGTGGGGCGAAATTCTCTGTTAAAGACCCGTTGTTTCAGGGGGAATCTACATAAGGAAGAGGCATATGTCTACAGAATATACAGATAAAGTTGCGGTGATTACGGGCGCGAGTTCTGGGATTAGATTTGCTACCGCGCTAGGATTTTGACGAGCTAATCCAAACGTCATTCATCGCCAAAAATACAAACCCTACATTATTCGTTCTCATTTAATACGACAACGTAGGGTTCGCCTTCATCGTCAATGCTTACATTAAAATTAATAGGGCGACAACAAACCTCACAGTCTTCAATATAGTCCTGTTGCGATACCGAACAATCAATGACGGCCTCAATGGTTTCGCCACAATAAGGACACTGCACTTCTTTTGTTACGATCAGTTGCATAAAGCAAATAAACTCCCATGTTCTATAAGTTACGTGTTCAAAACCTTCATTTTAGGCTCAAGTTTCTTAACCTTGAATAACGTAAGGCCTGGTGGTTTAGTTATGAATTCTCACTTGCTTGTTGGGCTGCGTGGTGGGCGACGGCAAAAGCCTTGCTTTCGTCGTGATCATATTGCTTGTAAGCATTATTGAAAGCTTTAAGAAATGCCTTTTTCTGGTGCGCGGTGTAATTTTTAACTTGTTCTTTTGGCAGATCACTAATGGTTTTGTATGGCATAGCGTGCCTCCTACTTATTTCCAAACTTGTACTAAATGTCCTCACTCAACCGTCACTTGCTGTGTCGGTAAAACTTAATAAATAGTTACTCGTTCCAACTATACCATTTGCCATAATAATATGGGATTCACAAATAAATTGAACTCACTCTTTTAAAGAGTATTATCAATAATATGCCCTGATGGTTTGGTCAGTTGATAGTGCGTTTATACCATTCGCTTCGGGGGTTTTTAATCTACGAAGGAGGTTTTATGTCTACTGAATATACCGATAAAGTTGCCGTGATTACAGGCGCGAGTTCTGGGATTGGGTTTGCTACGGCGCAGGCGTTTGCTAAGCAAGGCGCTAAGGTTGTGATTACGGATGTGCAGGTGCAAAAAGGTGAGCAAGCCGTTGCGGAACTTAAGAAAATGGGCGCAGAAGCCATGTTTGTTAAAACCGATGTGTCAGACCCCAAGCAGGTTGAAAACCTGGTGGCGCAAACCATTGCGACTTATCAGCGTTTGGACTTTGCGATTAATAACGCAGGTATTGATGGTGATCGCGCACCGACGGCGGATTGCACCGAGGAGAATTGGGATCGGGTGATTGATATCAATTTGAAAGGTGTGTGGTTGTGCATGAAAAATCAAATTCCGCAGATGCTTAAACAAGGCAGTGGTTGCATTGTGAATATCGCTTCTATTGCAGGCGTGGTTGGGTTTCAGAATGTGCCTGCTTATTGTGCGTCTAAAGGCGGCGTGATCCAACTGACTAAAACCGCCGCGCTGGAATACGCCAAACAAGGTGTGCGCATTAACGCGGTTTGTCCGGGTGTGATTAAAACGCCGATGGTGGCGGGTGTGTTTGAGAAAGATCCAAAAATGGAAGAAGCCTTAAACGCCGCGACACCGATTGGTCGTTTGGGTTCGCCTGAAGAAATTGCCTCGGCGATTTTATGGCTGTGTTCTGAACATGCGGGCTTTATGATCGGCCAACCGGTGATTATGGATGGCGGCTTTACGGCGCAATAAGACGTTATTTTTTAACCCGTCATCCTGAGCGTAGCCGAAGGATCTTTTAACAGGCTAAAAGACTCTTGGTTTCACTCAGTGTGACAGTGGGGTTTGTGTCGTCTTAATTAGTCTTTTTTGGAACCACAGCAGCCGCTGGATTCTGCTGAATTCTTGTTGTCCTTCGGTGTATCGCACACTACGCCACAGGCGACACATTCGCCGCGTGCGTTTTTAAACATCGGGCAAAAACCGCTAAAACTCGCTTGAATCGCATTCGCGGCCATTGCTAACATAATCCAGAAAATCCAGTTTTCGGTTAAATCAATCTGCCCTAAAAAATGCGCCACGATAACTAACACCACCATCATAATCGCGAAAAACCGTAATGGACGATTGCCTCTTACTACACTGCTCATAAACCTTCTCCTTGTGTTAATTTTAGTTATATTACAAACTCCCCGGTGTTTCAGCAAGCGCTCAATGCCTGTGTTTAACCAGGCGTTTTGGTAGGAATTGAGTTAAAATAAGCCCCTTTGATTTAAACGCATAAACGGAAGTCTATTATGAGTCCTCGATTAGAACGCATTGCCCAACTTAAAAGCCTGCTAACAGAGCGCGTAGTCGTGTTAGACGGCGCGATGGGGACGATGATTCAAAACCTGCAATTATCCGAGGACGATTTCCGTGGTGCGCGTTTTGCCGATTACCACATGGATATCAAAGGCAATAACGATATTTTGGTTTTAACTCAGCCGCAGTTAATTCGCGATATTCATTTAAGCTTTTTACGCCAAGGCGTGGATCTGCTCGAAACCAATTCGTTTAACGCCACTACGATTGCGCAAGCCGACTACGATATGGAATCGCAGGTGCGTGATATCAACCTGCAAGCCGCAAAAATCGCACGCGATGCTTGTGAGATCGCACAAAAAGAAGACGGTAAACCACGTTTTGTTGCCGGGGTGCTAGGCCCAACAAACCGCACCGCTTCGATCTCGCCGGATGTAAACGATCCGGGCTTTCGCAACACGCATTTTGATGAGTTGGTAGAAGCTTATGTGCAAGCCACTCAAGCTTTATTAGACGGCGGCGCGGATGTGATTTTGATCGAAACCATTTTCGATACGCTAAACGCCAAAGCCGCGGTTTTTGCAGTTAAACAAGTCGAAGACACACTGGGCGAAGAAGTGCCGATTATGATTTCTGGCACCATTACCGATGCCTCCGGTCGTACGTTATCCGGTCAAACCACCGAGGCGTTTTACAACGCGATTCGCCACGCCAAGCCTTTAAGCATCGGCTTAAACTGCGCACTTGGCCCGGCTGAATTACGCCCTTATGTCGAAGAACTCAGTCGCATTTGCGAAACTCATGTTTCGGTTCACCCCAACGCCGGCTTGCCAAATGAATTTGGTGAATACGACGAAACCCCAGAACAAATGGCCGCCGAGGTCAAAACTTGGGCCGAACGCGGCTGGTTAAATATTATTGGTGGTTGCTGTGGCACTACGCCGGATCATGTTGGAGCGATGGCGAAAGCCGCGCTCGCATTTGGACCTCGGAAAATCCCTTCGCCAAAAATTGAATGCCGTTTATCTGGCCTAGAGCCGATGAATATTGGCGATTCGAGCTTGTTCGTTAACGTGGGTGAACGTAATAACGTCACCGGTTCGGCCTTGTTTAAACGTTTGATTATTGAAGATAACTACGAACAAGCGGTCGAAATTGCGGTGAAGCAGGTCAACGATGGCGCGCAAGTCATCGACGTTAACATGGACGAAGGCATGCTGGACGCCAAAGCCTGTATGACACGTTTTTTAAATATGATGGCGGGGGAACCCGATGCGGCGCGCGTGCCGGTGATGATCGACTCGTCCAAATGGGAAGCGATTGAAGCCGGTTTAAAATGCATTCAGGGCAAAGGCATTGTTAACTCGATCTCGCTAAAAGAAGGCGAAGAAACCTTCCTAAAACAAGCGAAATTAATTCAGCGTTACGGCGCAGCGACCATTGTTATGGCGTTTGATGAGGACGGTCAAGCCGACACCTTTGAGCGTAAAAAAGAAATTTGTAAACGCTCTTACGACCTTTTGGTCGCCAATGGCTTCCCGCCGGAAGACATTATTTTTGACCCGAATATTTTCGCGATTGCGACCGGCATTGAAGAACACAACAATTACGCGATGGACTTTATCAATGCGGTCGATTGGATTAAGAAGAACCTACCGCACGCGTTGATTTCCGGCGGCGTCTCCAACGTGTCTTTCTCCTTCCGTGGTAACAACCCAGTACGTGAAGCGATTCATTCGGTATTCCTCTATTACGCGATCCAAAAAGGCATGGATATGGGGATTGTGAATGCCGCCCAAATGGCGGTGTACGATGATCTCGATCCAGAACTAAAACAAGCCGTGGAAGATGTGGTGCTGAACAAGGATTCCGGTGCCGCGGATCGTTTGCTTGAAGTGGCCGAAAAATTCCGTGGCGACGGTTCGGTACAATCCAAAGAATCCGATATTCGTTGGCGCGAAGCCAGCGTTG
>NZ_DATCSL010000089.1:0-108368 GCF_036568485.1 Thiomicrospira sp. | reverse complement strand
TGCGGAGTTCCAGCAGTTAACGACTGAGATCACACGTATTGCGAACACAACTCAGTTTAACGAAACGAACTTAATGAATGCGAATGGTACGGTGAGCTTGCATGTGGGTTGGCAGACAGGTGCAAACAATAAAATTAACGTGAGCACCATTAACTTTACAGGTCTGACTGCATTAACTGGAGACATTACAACAATTGCCAATGCCTCAGCTGCGATTGGCTCAATTGATTCGAACTTAGGTTCGATTAAAAATGTCCGCGCGAACTGGGGTGCGATGCAAAACCGTTTGGATTACACCGTTTCTAACTTGGCGAATGTGAATGAGAACATGTCAGCCGCACGCTCACAGATTCAAGATGCCGACTATGCACGTGAAAGTTCACAGTTAGCACGAATCCAAGTATTACAGCAAGCGGGTATGGCGATGTTGGGTCAAGCGAACCAGCAATCACAGAACGTCTTGTCGTTACTGAGATAATAGACTAGGCTTTAGGCGCTCTATTTTAATAGAGCGTCGGCCTTTACTAATAAAGGAGAAGGTCATGGAAACGTCTGGACTTTCAAACAATATTGGTTATCGAGCGGATACTTCAGGTCAGTCTCAGGTTGAGCAAAAAGCTAGGCCTGTTGTTGAACAAGTTGAGAAATCGAAGCCAGTCAGTCAGCCTGAAGTTACCAAGACAGAGCTGTTAGAGGTTAATGTTGAGCGTGTTAGTGATGCATTGTCTCAATATGGTTTGAGTGTTAACTTCGACCGGGATGCGGAAACCAATCGTCCAATTGTTCGCATTATTGATCGCCAAACAGATGAGGTGATTAAGCAATACCCGAGTGAAGGCGCTTTACAAGTTATGAAGAATATTCAGAACTATTTAATGCAGCAACCGACATCCGGCATGGATAAACAACAATTGACAGGCGCCTTATTCAATGAAATCATATAGATGAGACTTTGTTAGGGAGTAATCACCATGAGCGAGTTAAACAAACTGGCTGCTACGGTGTCAAATCAAGTTTATACAAATGCGGTAAAGAAATCATTTAACGATGGTGATTTTGGATACAATCCGACGCAGCCAGTTGATACGTTAAAAACTGCGTCGCCCAAACATAATGACAGTCGTGATGAAAGTACGCTTGCGCCTGTCGAAACGAATCAAGCCACACCCGAAGAGCTAGAACAAGCTCTGCAGGTTGCAAATACTCAGTTAGAAAGTTTAAAAACCAACTATCTTAAGTTTGAGCGTGATGAACTGACCGATAAAATGGTGGTCGCGATTAAAAATGCTCAAACGGATGAGTTGATTATGCAAATTCCTTCCGAAGATTTTCTTCGTATTGCTAAAAACATTGATGCTTATCTAAAGCAGGTTAATAATGGGTTTAGTGATAGTCCAAATTCAATACCTGTTGGTTTGTTTACCAATCAGCAGGTGTAATAGTTCCCTTGTGTGTTAGCGGTCTTTATGGCCGCTTTTTTCAAGATTATATTCTAAAGTTTCTAATTTAATGGTCGATAACTTTCATACAGAGTAAATCAAAGCGTTTGTTTTGGTATAAAAGTCGCTTAGAGCTTTTGTAATAAACGCCCTGACCAGGAGATGTATCATGGCTAACGAAATTGGTAGTACGCTTTTAAACTCGCTAACTAAGAGTTCATTTGACGTTGGTAATATGGCTAAAGTTTTAGCAGAAGCGGATGTGGCTGGGCCGTTAAGTATTGTTGAACGCAAATCGGAAAAGTATAGTACTGAGTTAAATGCACTTAAATATTTACAGACCAATTTAACCGCATTCAATACCTACGCTAAAGATCTCGCTTCACCAAGCTTATTTACACAGAATACCGTAAGTTCGTCTAATGAGGCAGTAGTCTCAGCCTCAATTACGGGTTCCGCTACGGCAGGTTCTTATAATATTGAATCGGTACAATTAGCTCAGGCACATACCGTTATTTCGGCTAAAACGTTTGGTTCTCAGTTTGATGCTATTTCTCAAGGTACGATGACGATCAATGGGCAAGATATTACGATTGATGCGTCTAATAATACGTTGGAAGGTTTACAGCGAACAATCAATGCATCGGGTTTGGGGGTAACCGCATCTATTATTAATAATGGTTCAGGTTATCAGCTGATGATGAGTGCCAATGAGACGGGTGCGGCTAGTCAATTTGATGTGACTGGGCATCCAGATTTTGCTGGTGCCGATGCATTTGCCGCCGTACCTGGTGCTGAAGGCCAAGATGCGATTATGAAATTGAATGGTGTGCAGGTTTCGAATTCAACTAACGCATTTTCAAATGTGGTGAATGGCTTAACATTTAACCTAAACTCAGAAGCCGTTGGTACGACTCAAGTTGTATCAATTGCTAATGATTCTGAATCTGTGACTACGGCTATTAAAGACTTTGTTGAGGTTTATAATCAGTTAGATACGATTTTAAAAGATCTAGGCTCTTATGATCCGTTAACAGCTGAGGAAATGGAAGATCCCGAAAAGGAATTTACGGGCGACTTAGCGGGTAATAGCTTATTGCGAAATTTAAAAACAGAAATTCGTGAAGCCATGAGTGGGGCACTAGCTGGTACTACAGGAGCATTTAATTCGCTTTCGAGTGTTGGGATTTCATTTGATCAATATGGCAAAATGCAGCTAGATGAAGCTCAACTGAATTCGGTGATGAGTTCTGATATAGGCTCGGTTGCGTCTTTATTTGCTGCAGGTGGGACAGCAACAGATAACTTAGTGAGCGTAAATGGTGGTTCGGCAAATACACTAGAGGGTAGTTATGCTTTAGATATTACCCAGGTAGCGGAACGAGCTGTTGTGGCAGGTGATACCGCAATCGGTGCGGGTGGGGTCGATTTGTCAGCCGCCGCAGTGGCAGATAGAACCTTTAGTATTACTGTAGATGGTGGTGCGACCGTAGATATAACGCTTGCAGCACAAAATTACGCATCCCCTCAGGAATTTGCTGCGGCTATGGCAGATGCCATTAATGGTAACGCCGATATTATGGCTTCTGGAGCGCGAGTGAGTGTGAGCCTAGATGCGACTAATAATCTAAATATTACTTCAAACCGCTTCGGATCTGGTTCATCTGTTGATATGTCAACATTTGCGGCGGCTGGATTTAGTGCGGCGGCATCGGATGTCGGTCAGAATGTGGATGGCACTTTGACAATGAGTAACGGTGCAACCGTGAATATCGGTGCTTATGCGGATTTAAACGATGGTCGTAAAGTGAATATTTCGGAGTTTGCTGTTGATTCATCAGGTGTGGCAGCAGAAGTCAGAGGTTTACAGTTTGAGGTGCAAGGTGGTGCTATAGGTGCACGAGGTACGATTGATTATACGGAAGGCTTTGGCAGCCAGGTCTTTAATACGATTAATGATGTTCTGGCAGCGGATACTGGCTTAATCGGCCAACGCATAGAGTCTCTTAACAATCGTATGGGCGAGCTTGAAGAAAAGCGCGAAAAAATTGATTTGCGATTTGAAAAAATGGAATTGAAGTATCGTATGCAGTTTTCTATGATGCAATCCATTATGTCGCAGATGCAAGAGACGCAGAGTTTCTTAACTCAAACTTACAATAGACCAGCGCAGTAATTAGTTAATTTCATTACTCGGGAATTAATATAGGGAGCAGAAAATGAGCTTGGCAATGCGGAATAAATTCGCGCAGCAATATGCAAATAATTATGTTGAAACGGCCGTTGTTGAGGCTACACCACATAAATTAATTAAGCTCTTGTATGAGGCGGCGATTAAAAACCTTGGGGTAGCTAAAGTATTTATTGAACGTAAGGATTATGCAAAAAAAGCTGAACATATTAATAAGGTTATTTCGATTTTACACGGTTTGAAGTCTGGCTTAGATATGGAAGCCGGTGGTGAAGTGGCGGATAACCTTTGGGCTTTGTATGATTATATGGTACGTCGCACTTTTCAAGCCTCTGCAAAAAATGATATTTCGATGATTGATGAAGTGGTTGACCGGCTAAAAGATTTAGACGGAGCGTGGGGTGAAATGCCTGCGGATTATCAAAACCTGACTCAGGATCAATTGAAAGTCATGCGTCAAAAACGAGTAGCTCAGTAGTGATAAGCCCGCAAATATCTGAGCAATTAAAGTTGATCGCGCACTCCCAGCATATGTTGGTGTGTGCGCAAAAGGCGCGCTGGGATGAGTTGCGCCGTTTAGAAACACAGTTTCAACCAATGTTGGAAACGTTTTTTTCTACGACGGATTTGCCAGCAGAAGAGAGTCGAGCGTTATCGGCTCAATTACTTGATCAGAATGTCGAAATACAAGCCTTGATAAAACATGAGCAAAGTCGTATTCTAGCGCTTCAAAAAGAAGAAGGTCGAAATATTAAGGCCATGCAGCAATACCTAGAGACACCAAAAAAATAAATTCCTTTTATTCCAATTATAAATACCCTTTTAATTCTTGCTTGACAATATTTTGACACTTTTACGCTGTTTGAGAGTAGAATGTCTAAAAATTTCATTTGCGGCGAGAACATGTCTTTAAATCTATTTTCTACTTTAGTTGGCGAAAGCCAGCTTATGCAGCGCCTCTATAGCGCGATTAGCGAGCTTGCTCAGACCGATGCCCCTGTTTTAATTTTGGGTGAATCGAGTACGGGTAAGGATTCTGCAGCGCATGAATTGCATTATGAGTCTGCTCGATCAGGCGCTTCATTTGTGAGTTTCAATTGCGCGGCCATTCCTCATGAGTTATTAGAGTCGGAAATTTTTGGTCATGTGCAGGGTGCCTTTCAAGGCGCCATTACGGCTCGAAAAGGCCGTCTGGAAATGGCGCATGAAGGCACCTTGTTTTTAGATGATGTGGATCATCTGCCCATGCCTATTCAGTTAAAGTTGCTCCATGCTTTGCAGCAGGGGGAGTTTTATCCGGTCGGTGCCCCATCGCCTTTAAAAATCAATGCGCGTCTTGTGATTGGCGCTACCGAGAATCTGGTTAATTTAGTTGATGAAGGTTACTTCTCTGGCGCACTTTATGCCTTGTTTCGTTCGCATGTCTTGCAAATGCCGCCTTTGCGTGAGCGTACCGAAGATATTGAGTCTTTGTTTCAAGTTCTGTTTGCTAAAGTTCAAACGACCGATATAGAGCCTCCAATGCTGGAAGAAGCGGCCTTAAATGCATTAAAAGAATACGATTGGCCAGGTAATATTAGAGAGTTGGAATGTTTGGTAGAAGGTTTGGCAAGCAGTTTTTCTGGTAAATTGATCGGCTTGGATGCTCTGCCGGAACGCTACCGTGAGCCTCATTCTAAAGACCAGTTGTCATTGGGATTGATTGAAGATGAAATGGCGTTTCTTTTGTCCAATCATTTTGACGATGATGAGTGCCAAGCATTTTTGCCCAATCCTCCGCAAGGATATGAGCCCTCGCTGGATTTGAATGAAATACAAGAAGCACCAGGCCTGGTGGATATCCCAAGTTTTGATTTAAATGCGGGTGTGCCAATGAAAACTTATCTACAGCAGGTTGAGTTAGAGGTTATTTGCGGTGCATTGCAAAAAACCCAGGGGAATGTGTCACAAGCCGCTAAATTGCTGCAAGTGAATCGCACCACTTTGATTGAGAAAATTAGGAAACACGATTTAAAGGAGCTTTATATTGCTTAATCAGGTCGAAAAAGATCGTTTGCAAGAATTGGAGCAAGCTTTTGCTTTATTTAACCAAACATCCGATCAGCTGACTCAAGCTTATGAAGCCTTGCAAAATCAGGTAGCGCACCTACAACAGCAATTGGCACAAAGTGATTCAGAAAAGCGGCGGGTGGCTGATCGATTAGAACGCTTGTTAACCTTACTGCCAGCTGGCGTGATTGTACTGAATGTACATAATCAAATTATTGAAATGAACCCAAGTGCTCAATCTATTTTGGGGGATGAGGCTTATGGCCAGGCCTGGAGTGAAGTCGTGCGGCGTGTGTTTTTAAGCACCAATGATGCGCAAGAACTCATTACTCATAACAAAACCATTTACCAATTATCTCAAGTTCCATTGGATACAACCTTGGGTAAAATTCTATTAATTCAAGATGTTACCTCGGCTCGCCAGTTGCAGGACCATATAAATCGTCATCAACGTTTACGTTCTATGGGCGAGATGGCGGCCTCGTTGGCTCACCAGATTCGTACGCCTTTAGCCGCGGCTTTGTTGTATGTGTCACAACTTTCTACCGATGGTTTGGCAGAAGATAAGCGCCATAAGTTTGTCAATAAAACCTTATTAAGTCTCAAGCATTTAGATGGTTTGGTTAAAGACATGTTGCAATACGCTAAGGGTGGCAGTGTGGGAGAAGCTTTAATTGAGTTAGATGGTTTGGTTGAAGGCTTGCAGTCTGCTGTTGAACAGCAGGTCTTGAATAGTGACAGTCAATTAACAATTAAAAACAAAGCACCAGGCCTGGTGGTTAAAGGGGATCATGATTCCTTGATGACCGCCCTGCAAAACCTGGTGGTTAACGCCATAGATGTGGTGCGAATGCGTGCTAACATTGATATTCGGATTCATGAAGCCGCTGATGGTTGGGTCGATTTGATTGTGTCCGACCAAGGGCCAGGTATTGATGTTGCGGTCCAAGAAAAAATATTTGAACCCTTTTATACCAGTCGTGCGAAAGGCACGGGTTTGGGCTTAGCGGTGGTGCGAACCGTAGCCGAGGCGCATGGTGGTGAAGCTTGGGTGCGCTCTAAGCTCGGCCAAGGTGCGCAGTTTGGCATAAGATTGCCTTTGATTAAAGAGGATGTAGCTAAATGAGTATTGCGAAGATTTTGGTTGTTGAAGATGATCCAGAACTTCAAGAAGCCTTAACGGATATTTTAATGCTGAACGAGTTTGAGGTATTAGCGGTCAGCTCGGCTGAAGAAGCTTTAGTGGCTTTAGATGATGATATCGGCATGGTGTTTTCAGATATTCGTATGGATGGCATGGATGGTTACAACTTGATGAAACGCATCCGTGCCTTGAAACCCTATTTACCGATTGTGCTGATGACCGCTTACGGTACGATTGAGCAAGCTGTAGAAGCGATGAAAGAAGGCGCAGTGGATTATATGGTTAAACCATTTGAAGCCAATGTGCTAGTGGAAAAAGCCAAAGCCTATTTTAATCGAGATGCATCTTCTGCCGATGACTTCATTGTGGCCGATCCAGTGACCACGCAAATTAAATTGATGGCGAACAAGGTGGCTCAAAGCGAAGCCAGTGTCATGATCAGTGGCGAAAGCGGCACGGGTAAAGAAGTGCTGGCGCGTTATATACATCAACAGTCTGAACGTCGAGATCAGCCATTCGTGGCAATCAACTGCGCGGCTATTCCGGAAAATATGCTAGAAGCGGTTTTGTTTGGTTATGAAAAAGGCGCGTTTACCGGCGCGATGAAAGCCATGCCCGGAAAATTTGAACAAGCGCAAGGCGGCACCATTTTCTTGGATGAAATTGGTGAAATGAAACCGGATTTGCAGGCTAAGTTACTGCGTGTGTTGCAGGAGCGAGAGGTTGAGCGAATTGGTTCAATGAAATCGGTTCAGTTAGATTTGCGTGTACTGAGTGCCTCGAATGTGGACATGAAGTCGGCCATTTCTGATGGACGCTTTCGCGAAGATTTATTTTATCGCCTGAATGTGTTTCCAGTGCATTTGCCGCCTTTGCGCGAACGTCCGAAAGATATTGCCGCAATTGCTGAAAAACTTTTATCGCGGCGATGTGCGAACGCGCGCGTGCAGCCGGTTATTTCGGCGCCCGCTTTAAAAAAATTGATAGAATATGCTTGGCCAGGTAACATAAGAGAGTTAGATAATGTGATCCAGCGTGCCTTGGTCATGATGGTCGGCGATAGCATTAATGAGCAGGATTTATTGTTTGATGGCGATCAAAATAAACCAGCCGCTGCCGTTAACGTAGTTAAGTCGACCCAGGCCGAAGTTGAAGAGGTTTCGGTTGAATCTGGCAATGAAGCGAACCTTGACCTAAAGGCTCGAGAAGTTGAGCTTATATTAACGGCTCTTAAACGAAACGATGGTCATCGCCAAAAAACGGCTGAAGATTTAAACTTGAGCCCACGCACCTTGCGTTATAAGTTGGCGAGATTAAAAGAGCAGGGTGTTGAAATTTCTTAATAGCCCGATAAAAAATGTTTTATTGGCATATGAATTGCTGGTTATGTGATAATAATCAAACGCTTTTTTGCAAGTTTTGTAGGGTTTAAAATTCAATGGACAAAGTCGATACTCAAAGTTTAATGTTACAGATGCGCGCTTTAAGTGCGCAGGCTCAGAATCGTCCAGACGATAATTCACTTGTTGAGCAGACAGGTGAGTCTAAGGCGCAAGGATTTTCGGATCTACTAAAACAGTCGATTGAGTCTGTAAACAAAGAGCAAGGCAAGTCCAAAGAACTTAAAGAAGCTTTTGAGAGCGGCGATGAAGGTGCTGACTTAACCGAAGTCATGTTGCAGGCTCAAAAAGCGAGCCTTTCATTCCAAGCAATGACTCAAGTCCGAAATAAGTTAGTAGAGGCTTATAAGGACGTCATGAATATGCCGATCTAATTCATTATGCAACCGGTTTGTCCTTGTCTTTTTTTAACCTAAATAGAGTGTGGTATGGCTGAATCAGCATCATTAGATAACAAATTGAATGCGCAGCCTTCGGCTATGAGTATGTCCACTCTAATTAATAACCTGACATCCCTTCCTGTTGCGCGCCAAGTCGGTATTATTATCGGCTTATCCGCCTCGATTGCCTTGGCGATCGGAATTCTCATGTGGTCGCAAACCACCAGTTACACCTTGTTATTTGGCAATATGGAACCTGTTGAGCTGAATGAAGTCGTTCAACTGCTAGATGCTCAAAATGTTCAATACGAATTAGATTCTAATACCGGTTCTATTATGGTGCCAACCGATCAGGTTCACCCACTTAGACTCCAATTAGCCTCAGAAGGCTATCCAAAACAAGCTGAAACCGGCTATCAACTTCTAGATCGCGAACAAGGTTTTGGTATTTCACAATTCCGTGAAACTACTCAGTATCATCGTGCGCTTGAAGGCGAGTTAGCTAAATCTGTTGCCTCAATTAATTCGGTTGAGTCCGCTCGAGTGATGTTAGGCATGCCGAAGCGCTCGGTATTTGTCCGAAAGCAGGAGGAATCCACGGCTTCAGTTGTTATTAAATTACGCTCTGGCCGAACCTTAGATGAGCCAGCGGTTTCCGCCATCGTGCATTTAGTTGCCGCAAGTGTCCCTAATCTAAACCCCAAGAATGTGACTGTTGTTGACCAACTGGGTAATTTACTATCAGACAATAATAATCCAACTAATATGCAAATGAGCATGAAGCAGTTGGACTATACGCGTTCGGTTGAGGAAACCTTGTCAAAACGTGTAGTGAATTTAATTGCGCCGATTGTCGGTGGTGCTAATAAGGTTAGAGCTCAAGTGACGGCCGAACTCGACTTTACTCAGCAAGAGCAAACCCGAGAAAATTATGATCCAGATCCGGCTGCGATTCGATCTGAACAAGAAATACGTGAAATCAATCGTAATGAGGGCCCAACCGGCATACCGGGTGCGTTAACCAATCAGCCACCTCGAGCTGGTATTGCACCAGAAGAAGGTTATACAGGGGCGCAGGATGATCCAAATTTAAAGAATTTATCAGAGCGTAGTACTCGAAACTACGAAATTGACCGCACGATTAGCCATATCAAAAATTCAGTCGGCAATATTCGCCGTTTATCGGTGGCTGTGGTGTTGGATGATAAGTGGGTGGTGACAGAAGAAGGCGGCATGGAACGTCAGCCCTTAACTGAAGCGGAGCTACAGAGCTATCGTCGCTTAATTACCGATACGGTCGGTTTGGATGAAACGCGAGGCGATACTTTAAGCCTAGTCAACGCTTCATTTGTTGAGCCGGAAGATGACTTTTTTGAAGCGACGCCGATTTGGCAGGAGGCCTGGTTCTGGGACATCATGAAGCAGGTACTGGCGGCTCTGGCTTTATTTGTTATTGTGTTTGGCGTGATCCGTCCGATGTTGCGAGATCTATCGCGCAAAGAAGAAACTTACTTGGATTATCCGGATGAGGTACCTGAAGAAGACTTTGAAGAAATTCGTGATGCCGATGAAATCGCGAATGCACTTGATAAGATGAACAAAGAGTTGGAAGAGAAGGTGGCGCAAGACAATGAAGCCAACTCAGACGAAGCGGATATGTTTGAGCGGGTTAAAACAATGGCAATCAATGATCCTAAGTTAGCCTCAATGATCATTAAACAATGGATGCAGGGGAACTAATGGCAGAAGCGATTGAAGAAATCAACGGTTCCGATGACCTTAAAGGAATGGATAAAGCCGCAATTTTGTTGTTAGCTTTGGGTAAAGAGACGGCGGCGTCTGTCTTGAAGCATCTTAATCCCAGAGAGGTTCAGCAGCTGGGCACGGCTATGACCAGTGTTGAAAATGTGACGCATCAACATGTTCATCAAGTGATGAAGTCTTTCTTAGATTTGGTGGGCGATGACGCTCTAGGCGTGGATCCAAATGAATACGCACAAAGCTTGATGACCGATGCGCTAGGAGATGGCGGCGGCTACTTGATGGATGCCGCTTTGTTTGGTGATCAGGTTAAAGGCCTTGAAGCGCTTAAATGGATGCATCCGACGACCATTGCCAATATGTTGCGTAATGAGCATCCTCAGGTAATTGCAATTGTTTTATCTTATTTTGACTCTGATCAGGCGGCCGAAGTGTTGCGTGGTATTCCGGCTCGTTTCCAAGCAGAGGTCATTTATCGTATTGCGACTTTAACCACCATTCAACCCCGAGCGTTATTTGATTTAAACGATGTGCTTGAATCGGCTTCGCGTGATGGCGAGGGCGGTAAATTGGCCTCTATTGGTGGTGATAAGCGCGCTGCAGAAATTCTAAACTATGTGGGCGGCGGTTTGGATGGCAAGATCTTGGATGAAATTGCGGTTGAACATGAAGATGTTAGTAAAGCTATTCAAGACAAGATGTTTGTATTCGACGATATTATCGGTATCGATGATAGAGGTGTACAGACTATCCTGGCGGATGTAGCTAACGATGTGTTAGTCATCGCCCTCAAAGGCGCTGAAGCGAACTTGAAAGATAAGTTCTTAAATAATATGTCTAAACGTCAAGCTGATATTATGCGTGATGATTTAGAAACTGGCGGCCCCGTTAAGTTAAGTGATGTTGAAGAAGCACAGCGTACGATTATCCAAACGGTTCGCCGTCTATCGGACGAAGGCAAAGTGATGATGCCAGGTGGGACAGAGGAGTTTGTCTAATCCATGGCTAGCGATGATCCGCGTGATCCCAACTCAAGCCAAGAAGAGGCTGAATTGACCCGTCTGGTTAGAGCTGAAGAGGTTAAAAATCCAGAAGTTCATGCTTGGCAGTTTATCAATCTTGAACAAGATGAGAAACAAAAAGAGCAGCAAGTTCGCTCCGAAGTCTATGAACGTATTCAGCGTGAGCTTGAACCCCAAATATCCAAGCAAACCGCGATTCTAAAGCGTGAAGCATTTGAAGAAGCTAAGCAAGCTGGTTTTGAAGAAGGTTATCAGGCGGGATTTGAAACTGGTCAATCACAAGGCCTGGAAAAGGCTGAGCAGTCGGCGAAAGCTGAAATTACCCCGAAAGTTCAACGTTTAGAATCCATCCTCACTGAACTCACACAGCCACAAGAACTCTTAACGGAAAAAATCTTTCAACAGCTGGCTGAGCTTGCCATCAAATTGACGGAACGCTTGGTAGAGGAAACTTTGGATTTAGACAAGCAGCGTATTACCCAGTTTGTTGAGCAAGCGGTCGCCTTAATGCCGGAAGGTGAAGCGCAAATTGAGGTCGATTTGCACCCTGATGACCTCAGTGTCGTGAGTTATTATCAACAACAAACTGAACAAAGCTGGCAGTTAAAACCGAACAAGAATATAAAACCAGGTACCTGTCGAGTTAAAAAGCTAAATTCGGTTGTGAATCATAACTGGCATGTGAGATTGGACACTTTGCTAGCAGATACTCAGCAACTGGTTAAGTCAATGGTTTCGCCATCAAGTGAGGAGCCGACAGATACAATCGATGATATCAAGTCATCTCCTGACAACGACACGTCTTCAGTCAAGTCATGAGTTTCTCTAGTTTTCTAAATCAACAAATCGAATCCCAGTTGGGTTACCTCTCGACCAATTTACCTCAACCACCAGGCCTGGTGGTTGAGGGACGGTTAGTTCGCATGGTGGGCATGACATTGGAGGTAGTAGGAACCTATGCGCCGATTGGTTCACGTTGTTTGATTATGCATGATAATGCCGATCCAGTAACAGCGGAAGTGGTTGGGTTTCATGATGACCGCTTATTTCTGATGCCGGTTGGCGAAACTCATGGCTTAGCGCCAAATGCGCGGGTGATTCCAATAAAAGGCGGCGTCAAAGTCCCGGTTGGGTTGGGCATGTTAGGTCGTGTGATCGACGGTCGCGGTCAGCCTTTAGATGGCAAGGGTGCGTTAGTCACAGATAGTTATGCCGACTTAGCGGGTCAGCGGATTAATCCATTGCATCGACATCCCATTGAACGGCCGCTTGATGTCGGTGTTAAAGCGATTAATGCACTTTTAACCCTGGGTATGGGGCAACGTATTGGTTTAATGGCGGGCACGGGTGTGGGTAAAAGTGTTTTACTTGGCATGATGACTAAGTTTACCAATGCCGATGTGGTCGTGGTCGGGTTAATTGGCGAACGTGGTCGAGAGGTAAATGACTTTGTGCGTCATAACTTAGGTGAAGAAGGTTTAAAGCGTGCGGTTGTCGTTGCCACACCCGCTGATGACCCGCCTTTAATGCGTTTACACGGCGCGATGTTAGCCACCGCCATTGCTGAGCATTTTCGTGATAAGGGTTTGAATGTTTTGTTATTAATGGACTCCTTAACGCGTTTCGCCCAAGCGCAGCGTGAAATCGCACTCGCCATTGGCGAGCCGCCTGCAAGCAAAGGTTATCCGCCTTCGGTGTTTGCTAAGTTACCACAACTGGTTGAACGAGCGGGGAATGGCCGCCGCGAAAGCGGGTCGATTACTGCTATTTATACGGTTTTGGCCGAGGGGGATGATCAATCTGATCCAGTCGTCGATTCGGCGCGTGGTGTATTGGATGGGCATATTGTGTTGTCGCGCTCAATTGCCGATTCAGGGCGTTATCCAGCTATTGATATTGAATCCTCGATCAGTCGTGTCATGATAGAGATTGTATCGAAAGAGCAATATAACCATGCGCAGACGTTTAAAAAGATCTATTCCATTTATCAACAAAACCAAGATTTAATTAGTGTGGGCGCATATCGCAAAGGTTCTAATCCAGAAATTGATCTTGCGATACAAAAACACGGCGCACTAAACAATTTTTTAAGCCAATCGATTGATGAGCGATTTGACTTTGCAAAAAGTTTGCACGCGTTAAGTAAAACCCTTTCTTAAAAATTAAAGGTTGGTTATGTCACGTTCTAAACGAATGCAAGTGATCGCCGATTTGGCCGATGAAGAAATGGCGACAGCTTATGCGACGCTCAAAGAAGTGACCAATCAGCGCGATTATGTTCAAGCACAGATGAACGACCTTAAACAGTATCTAAATGAGTATGTGGTTAACTTAACCACCTCTGGCCAGCAATTTATGCCGATTCAACTCCAAACCACTCAAGCCTTTATTGATAAGTTAAAAACCGCGATTGCGAGTCAGCAAGAACAATTGGATTCGTTAGATGATATTGTGAAAATGGCACACGAGCAATGGACAGAAAAGCGGGTAAGATTCAATGCCTTGCAAAAAGTATGTCAAAAGTTAGAGCGAGATGAAAAAGTGGCGCTGGATCGGGCAGAACAAAAAATGATGGATGATCTCGCAGCACAAAATTTTCTTAAATAATAGCATTTTTAAACGAAGTCTTTGGTTTAGGCATGGTGTTTGCTAATTCTCGGTTAGAAGAATTTAATGAGAGATGAATTATGCTGAACACAGCACCGGACACAAGAGCAACCCCCCCTATGTTTGGGTTTATCAATCGTCCTGAAACCCCATCTTTACTCTTATCGGATGCGGCCCCAGAGGCTCAGAGTGATTTCTCTACCCAGTTGGGTGCACTCATGATGGCGGAGTATCAAAAAGGCAACTTAGACTTAGCGGCCTTGTCAGACCTTAAAAAAGTAGACCCCCAATCTTTGCAAGCTTTTGCTGAGAAGTTGTCTTTTGATGTGGATTTGGAATCCGACGAGAGCATGTTCGAGCAGCTTTCTAGCTGGTTGGCTCAGCAGGGTTTGGCCACCTCTTTTACAGGAGATGTGCCACAAAGTCTTTCGGTATCTGAAGGGGCTGATGCTGAATTGGTTTCGGAGTTGGCTGATTTAGATGCGATGCTAGATACAACGCTAGAACAGCAACCAGGCCTGGTTGCTGTTTCTGAGGCGCTTGAAGATGTGCCTTCAGACGAGTTAACTCCTCAAGTGCTATCTGAATTAAACGAGCGCTTCGATGAACTTAAAGCCTCCATGCAATCGATGCTTGCGGCCTTAAAAGATGCCGAAACGCCTGAGCAGAAACATTTAGCGGTAGCCGAGTTTAATGATTCACTGCAGCAATTCGTGGCTTTTCTCAAACAAGAGAAGCCATCGGTGAAATTTGAGTTGGATATGGCGCAGAGTCAAGGTTTGAAGGCTCAGTTTGAATTAGATCCAGCATCCGATGATTCGCCATTACTGACAGATTTCATTCAAAAACATTTATTGCCACGCGCGCAAAAATTATTGGATAGTGTGTCTGCCGACCAGGCTAATCTTGCCGGTTTAAGGTCAGTTGAAACTGAATTCAGTGATTTGGACGGACTTGAAACCTTGGAGGCTTTGACCGAGCTTTTATCTTCCGATGCTTTGGCTGTTGAGAACCTGAGTGAAGAAGACTTGGCTCGTCTGGAGGAGATTGTCGGTTTTGTGCAAACTTTACAGATCCCTAGTCAGTTGAATGAAGTCATAAACCAGCCTGCCCCAGCAGTTAAGGCCGATGACGGCAAAGAGTTGCTAAATCCTGACTTAGAGATGAATCTTCTGGAAGCTGAAGAAGGCCTTAACTCAGCGCTCAATCAAGCGAGCGCTTTTACTCCTGTGAATTCACAAGCTGCCCAGCAAGCCGCGCCGCAGGGTTTAGCTGGCATGGCGCAAGCGGCGCTAAATCGTCAAGCTCAGCCAGCTAATCCTAACGCGTTAGCTGACAAAGTTCAGCTTAAAGCGGCGACAAATGAGGCAACCTCCAAGCCATTAAACGATATTCAAGCGCCAGTGCAAACGTCTCAACAACAGTTGAACCAGTCTAATTTGCAACAGCAAGCAATGAATTTAAATTTAAAGGATCAGTGGGCGCAGCAACAGCAAGAAGCTTTAAAAGTTTCTGATGTGAAGTATAAAGCCGCCAATGCTGAGGGCGAATTGGAATTACTAGGTGTCGCATCAACCGGAGCGGAACGTAAGTCAAGCGCACCGGCCTTGGCTTCAATAGCATATCCTTTGCGTCACCCTCAGTGGGCTCAGTCAGTGGGTAAGCGTATCGTTTTTATGGCGAACCAGCAGATGCAACAGGCACAAATTAGTCTTAATCCAGAGAAGCTTGGACCGATCCAATTGCGTTTACAGTTAGATCGAGATCAAATGGTGACGGTATCAATGACCGCCCAGCATGGTGCGACACGTGAAGCATTGGAGGCGGCTATCCCACGATTAAAAGAAATGCTAGAAGAAGCAGGTATCAGTTTTGATGAGGTTAAGGTAGAGGATGAGGATGCTTTTGAACAATCCAACCAAGATCAAACAGCAGAATCAGCAAAAACCAATGCAGCCAGCGTTTCAAATACTGCAAGTGAAGGGGAGGTTGAGTCACCTTCAGTCAAAAAACAAACAGATAATATGATCGATTTTTATGCTTAGGAGTAGACAAATGAAAGCCGTTAGCACAGGACTGTTTATAGGTGGGCTAGGTTTGCCCGCAATCAGTATAGCGAGCACTGATATTACAACCGGCTCGATGATTGGGTTTGTTGCGGTTGCCGTCGGGGTGACAGCTGTAATCGTTAGTGCATTAGTCTACTTATTATGGTGTAATAAGGCGGGTGTTTGTGAGCAGTCTGAGTTGGTTGATGAACTAAACCAAGTAGGCAGTGATGATCGCTTTGATCAGGTTTTGAAAGCACCAAATACGAACCCAAAATTATTAAAAGCACTTAATCAGCTGCTTGAGCAGGCGCAAGTAAAGTTAGACCAACGTTCAAAAGAGGTGTCTAACTATCAAGCTGAAATTGAAGGTTTGCAACAACAAGTAAACAATTTGAATGCCGCCTTAAGCAGTGCGCAGGAAGAAACAGAAGAAGTACGTGCGGCTGCTGAAAATGGCCTGGATATGAGTGAGCTTTTTGAATTGTCTGAGCAAGTTGAACAGGCGGTTGAACGTATGAGCCACGGCTCAGCGGCGGGTATGTCTTCGGCTGAAAACGTAATAACCGAAGTGAGTGGCTTAACTGAAGAAGTAACGCGTGCAACCGAGGTGATTAAACAGCTCGAATCCGATAGTAGCAATATCGGCACAGTTTTGGTGTTAATTCGGGACATTGCTGAACAGACAAACTTACTAGCACTTAACGCTGCGATTGAAGCCGCACGTGCGGGTGAGCATGGCCGGGGGTTTGCGGTCGTTGCGGATGAGGTTAGAATATTGGCTGGTAAAACTCAGCAGGCGACAACCGAAATTCAAACGATTATTGAAGAGTTACAGAAGCGTGCCCGAAACGCTGTTCAGGTCATGGAACATGGTCAAGAGCGTGTAGAGAATACGCAAACTCAAGCCGGCAAGGTCAGTGATTTCTTGCATGATATTGCAACCAGTTTAAATCAGTTAAAATCTGCTCAAGACGCATTAACCAATGTTATTAAACACTAAATAGCATCTAGGCATCGGTACCAGGCCTGGTTGTTATATAAGATAAGCGTCTGAGCCTTATCGTTTTATAGAAAGGGTAAATATACAGTGAAGGCGATTGTCGGAACCTTAATAGTGATGGGGTGCTTTCTAGGTGGCTATGTCCCCCATGGAAGTTTAAGCATACTTTTCCAACCGTTAGAAATGTTAATCATTTTTGGTTGCGCGATAGGTGCTTACATTATTGGCAATCCGGGGTGGATTATCAAAGGTGGTTTTGCTGGGGCTTTAGCTTTGGCAAAACCTTCGAGCTTTAATAAACAGCTTTATATGGACTTGTTAGGTTTAATGTTCCGTATTTTCAACAAGGCGCGTCGTGAAGGTTTAATGGCGATTGAAGCGGATGTTGAAGAGCCGCATGCCAGCGAGATTTTTAATGCTTACCCTAAAATTGTAAAAGATCATCATGTGGTCGATTTTATCTGTGATTATCTGCGCTTAATGATTAGTGGTGCCAGTAACCCCTACCAACTAGAAGACTTAATGATTCTAGAGTTGGACGTGCATCATCATGAAGCTATGGCCCCTTCGGAAGCGGTAGCAAAAGTGGCGGAAGCTTTGCCTGGTTTTGGTATCGTTGCCGCTGTGTTGGGGATTATTGTTACCATGAGTTATTTGGATGCGGGTCCAATGGAAATTGCGCATCATATGTCGGTCGCTCTGGTCGGGACCTTTTTGGGTATTTTGGCGGCTTATGGCTTTGTCGGCCCGATTGCTTCTGATATGGGAAATCGTGCTCATGAATCGAGTGCTTTTTTTACCACCATCAAAACTTGCTTAATGGCAAACTTAAACGGTTATGCGCCCCAAATTGCAATAGAATTTGGACGTAAGTCGATCCCTGGTAAATTACGTCCAACTTTTAATGAAGTGGATGAGTACTTACAAACTCAAAAATAATGACAAATCAGCATGAGTGATGAACAGTCCATAATTATCAAACGAGTTAATAAGTGCCCCCATGTTCGCCATGGCGGTGCTTGGAAGGTTGCGTTTGCGGATTTTATGACCGCTGCAATGGCCTTTTTTTTGATGTTGTGGATTTTGGGTGGGACCAGTGATTCAGAGCTTAAGTCTATGGCGGAGTATTTTCGAGACCCTACCGTGATAGAGGCGTCACCTGAAATATTAATTCAATCTGAGCGTGCTGGCCAGGCTACCGATTCTGTGATTGACATGGGTGGGCATACGGATGCCCCTCGTGGTGATAAGAGTGATGAGATTAACGAAGAAACGCGTCAGCAAGAGCGAGAAGAAATGCAGCAGCTTAAACAAGAGCTGGAGCAGCGTATCGAAGCCTCACCGGTGTTGCAGGAGTTTAAGGAACAGCTAAAGCTTGATATCACACCAAACGGTTTACAGGTTCAAGTATTGGATGATCGCCGACGTCCGATGTTTGATGCCGGCGTGGATGCACCTAGAGCTTATGCTCAAACGATTATTAGAGAATTAGGTATGGTTTTGGGTAAAAGCGCTAGCAAGATCAGTGTGGCGGGTCATACCGACTCATCAAGCTATGGTGCTAATGCTGAATATACAAACTGGGAGTTGTCAGCGGACCGCGCGAATGCCGCACGTCGCCTCATTTTGCAGGGGGGGGTTGATACTGACAGAATTGTTCAAGTAGTCGGTCTTTCTGATACTGTGCCATTCGATAAAGAAAACCCGTATAATCCGCGTAATCGTCGGATCAGTATTGTCGTACTTAATCAAGATGCCATTGCACGCATTCGCTCACTTAGCGATGCACCCGTGGTGGATTCGACAGGCAGTCAATTACAAAACACCCCATGATTTTGGTGTTACAATTTTCAATTAAATAATAATTAGGAATACAAGCATGGCGGAAGAAGTCCAACCTCAAAATAAAAGTGGTAAGGGATTAATCATTGCATTAAGTGTCGTGGTTTTGTTATTAGCTATAGGTATGGCTGTGATGGCGATGATGCTTATGGGGTCAGGTAGTAATGGTTCTTCAGCTGAGCAAGCGGTTGCAGAATCCACTTCACCTTATAAAGAATACCCTGCGCCACCCGCCGGAACCCCACCAACTTATTTTGAAATGAAGTTTGTTGTGAATTTCAAAGGTGAAGGTCGTGCGCGTTTTTTAGCGGTTGATCTGAAGTTTATGTCACGTCATCCTGAATTAATCGAAGATATGGAACACATACGCCCGATTCTGCAGAATGATCTACAAATGTTGTTACGTCAGCAAACTTACACCGAGTTGAGCCAAGATAACGGACAGGAGCTGCTGCGTCAGCGAATTCTGGAAATTGGTCGTGCAGCGGCTGAAAGTAATGGTCTAAACCCTGAATATGTGCAAAACGTGTTCTTAACTCGTTTTGTCATGCAGTAGAGAATGTGTAGATGGATGATATCCTAAGTCAAGATGAGGTTGATGCGCTTCTTCGCGGTATGGGCGAAGGGGATGTTGAGACTGAAAACGATGAGGCGTCAGATGGTTCGGCTAAAGTCTATGACTTTACCAACCAAGAACGTATTATTCGTGGGCGTTTGCCAGCACTGGATATTATTAACGAGCGTTTCGCTAGAGGGTTCCAGCGTCATTTTAATGAAATGATTCTGGCAAGCGTTGAAGTGACGGCTGGCGAAGTTAAAATCATCAAAATGATTGATTACCTACGTAATCTGTTTGTTCCAACCAGTTTAAATATATATCGTATTAATCCGCTAAATGGCATTTCTTTATTTACCTTAGACTCGAAACTGATTTTTACTGCCGTTGACATCTATTTTGGTGGAACGGGTTTATTACCTTTTAAGATAGAAGGGCGTGAATATACACCGGTAGAAATGAGTATGATCCGTAGCATCTTGGACATTTCTACTGAAAACATGCGAAAAGCATGGGCACCGGTAATGGATGTCGAAATTGAATATATGCATTCCGAGATGAACCCTAAATTTGCTGGGATTGTTGATGCGACCGATATGATTGTGGTGAGCCCAATTAATGTGCGTTTTGAAGGCGTGGAAGGACGGGTTGATATTGTCATGCCTTATGCGATGTTGGAGCCGGTTCGCGATAAGCTCGAAGAGGGCATGCAGAACCTACAAGGTGAATCCGATAACCGCTGGTCAAAAACGCTAAGAGAAGAGTCGAAAAATATCGAAGTAACGATTACAGCTGCGCTGGCTGAAGTTGCAATGGATATGAATGACATTTTAAAAATGGAAACGGGTGATATTATCCCGATTGAAATGCCAAAATCTGTGACACTTCGAGCCGAAGGCATTGCATTAGCCAGAGGTAAAGTTGGCATTAGCAATGATAAAAAATCCATAAAAATTGAAGAAGTTTTGCATCATCCTGCTTATCATGAGCGAATGATCGATAACGTGAAGGACTGGTACAATGAGTGATCAAGATGAATTAGATGCGTGGGGCGATGCCTTAAATGAACAGGCCGAATCGGAAGCTGATACGGATGATGTAGGTGCAGATGATGATCCTTGGGGCAGTGCGCTCAGTGAACAATCAAAAGCCGAAGCGGCTGAAGGCGCAAAAGCAACGAAAGCCGGTGCAATGGATGCGGCTGCCTTTGAAGCTTTAAGCGCGGACCGCGGAGATTCAAAAAACAAAGTTGACCTGGATGTCGTACTCGATATTCCTGTCACTTTGCAGCTTGAAATTGGTCGCGCCAAAGTATCGATCCGAAATCTCTTGTCTTATACGCAAGGCTCAGTGGTAGAGATGGATAGATTGGCAGGGGAGCCGCTCGATTTATTGGTAAATGGCACCTTAATTGCCCATGGTGAAGTCGTGGTGGTAAATGATAAGTTTGGGGTTCGTTTAACGGATGTTATTAGCCCGCAAGAACGGATTAAAAAACTTAAATGATACGCCTTAAGTGCTTGCTGTCAGTATTAATAGTTGGTTTGATGATGTTAGCCGGCACGGCTATGGCATCCGAATCAGCAACCAATAACAGCGAAATCGGTGGATCTTTAATCAGGCCTGGTGACTACTTAGGCCAGATTATGATTTCATTACTTCTGGTGTTGGCTATTATTTTTATAGGTGCTTGGCTGGTGAAACGATATGGGCGTTTTTCCGCGGTGGCTGATGGCCAACTTCGTGTTTTAGGCATGCTTTCAGTCGGACAAAAAGAGCGCATCATGCTACTACAGGTGGGCAGCCAACAGTTATTGGTTGGTGTGACACCTAGCCGTATTACAAGGTTACATGAACTAGCCGAGCCCATCGTGATTGAAGAACAGGATCAAACAACTGTAAAACCTTCTTTCTCGCAGCGCCTTCAAGATGCTTTAAAGCAAAGATATACTGGTGAAAATAGTTAAATTCTTCCTCTTTCTTTTATTATCTTGTGCTCCCTTTTTTGCTCATGCAATGCCGGGTATTCCTGCTTTTACGGTGGAAACCGATCCACAGGGGAACCAAGATTACAGCTTAACCATACAGATTTTATTGCTGATGACGGGTTTAACACTGTTGCCAGCGGCATTAATTGCCACCACCTCTTTTTTACGGATTATTATTGTTTTGGCTTTATTGCGACAAGCTTTAGGCACAATGCAAACCCCCTCTGGACAGGTTCTAATTGGATTGGCACTGTTTTTAACCCTGTTTATTATGTCTCCGGTATTGGATCGTATATACAATACGGCTGTCAGTCCTTATCTAGAAGAACAGATGAGTTTTAAAGAAGCGGTCGACTTGGCTGTTGTACCAATGCATCAATTTATGATTGAGCAGACGCGCGAATCAGATCTGGGAATGTTCGCTGAGATGGCGGGTATCACCTTGGTTTCTCCTGAAGAGGTACCACTTAAGGTGTTGGTGCCGGCTTTTATGACCAGTGAGCTTAAAACGGCATTTCAAATCGGGTTTATGATTTTTATTCCATTTTTAATTATTGATTTGGTCATAGCGAGTTTGTTAATGTCAATGGGTATGATGATGTTGTCGCCGATGATTATTTCGTTACCATTTAAGTTGATGTTGTTTGTTTTGATTGATGGTTGGGCATTGGTGGTTGGCACATTGGCGAATAGCTTTGTTGTGGCGGGGGGAACTTAAATGCAACCAGAAGTCGTGTTAACACTTGGACAAAAAATGTTAGAAGTGGTCGTGCTATTGTCGGCCCCCCTTTTGATTCCGGCTTTGTTGGTCGGGTTGTTGATTGGTATGTTTCAGGCCGCCACTCAGATTAACGAAATGACATTAAGCTTTATTCCAAAACTTGCTATTATTGTGGTAGCTCTGATGATTGCAGGGCCATGGATGTTAACCACCATGATTTCCTACACAACTGAGCTCTATATGAACATCCCTGCATTGATTGGTTAATCATGTCTTTTACCTATCAAGAACTTCTTCAATTGATAGGCTTGTACTTCTGGCCGTTTGTGCGGATTGGCGCGATGTTGTCAATTATTCCTTTATTTGGCATGCGCTCAGTTCCGGTTCGCTCGCGTCTGATTCTGACGGTATTGATTACTATTGCCGTTGCCCCTATGTTGGCCTTGCCTCCGCCGGTTGATCCGTTCACTTGGCTGGGGTTAATGTATATCATGCAGCAAATACTAATCGGTTTAGCGATGGGCATCATTTTTCTGGTGGTTTTCCAAGCATTTGTGATGGCTGGGCATATGATTGCCATGGGGATGGGTTTGGCCTTTGCCTCAATGGTTGACCCTGCAAGTGGGGTTCAAGCGCCAGTGGTATCACAGTATTTTACCATTATCGTAACCTTGCTCTTTTTAGCCTTAAATGGCCACCTAATGGTGATCTATGCGGTTGTTGATAGTTTTCATTACTTGCCTGTAGGGGCTGAAATGCTCACGACAGAAAGTTTTAAACTGGTGTATGAGTTTGGTAGTTATATGTTTTCGGCAGGGGTTTTAATTGCCTTGCCTGCTATTACAGCCTTGTTGTTAATTAATATATCTTTTGGTGTGATCACACGTGCGGCACCCGCCTTAAACATTTTTGCCGTTGGTTTTCCAATCACCTTATTAGCAGGCCTGGTGATGATGATTTATACCACGCCTATGATCTTGCCCCATTTGCAAGAGTTACTGACCCGCGCCATGGAAACCATTCAACTTTTGCAACTTAATTCAGTCTAGGGTTATAGATGGCAGAGAACGACAGCGGTCAAGAAAAAACCGAAGAACCCTCCGAGAAAAAACTTCGAGAAGCAAGTGAGAAAGGACAAATTGCGCGTTCCAGAGAGCTCACTACATTTTTGATGGTGATCTCAGCGTCGCTATTTTTGTATTTTTTCGGTGCGGGAATGATTCAATCTTTTGAAGTGATCATGGTAAAAGGATTGAGTTTTGATCGTGATCATGCATTTGACCTGACTAAAATGCTCGATTTAATTATCGCCTTGGTGGTCGAGTCAATCATGATGTTGATGCCTTTTTTCATATTAATGCTGATTGTCGCCATTATCGGCTCTTCATTGTTGGGGGGCTTTAATTTTAGTGCGCAAGCCATGTCTCCTAAATTCAGTAAGCTTAGCCCGCTTCAGGGTATTAAACGCATGCTTTCAACTCAGGCCTTAATGGAGTTATTCAAGGCGCTGGCCAAATTTACTTTAGTGTTAGCCGTCGCGGTCTATTTTTTGTGGCATGTGTATGAGGAAGTCATAGGGATTGGCAGTCAAGCCTTGAATGTAGCGTTGGCCCATTCGGCCAAAATTATTATTGAAGCGTTTATTTTTGTTAGTTTAGCCTTGATTGTGGTGGCGATTGTGGATGTCCCTTTTCAGATCTGGCAACACACCACTCAGTTGAAAATGACGCATCAGGAAGTGAAAGAAGAATATAAACAACAAGAAGGGAATCCAGAGGTTAAAGGTCGCATTCGCCAGATTCAGCGAGAAATGTCACAACGACGTATGATGCAGAAGGTACCTGAAGCGGATGTCGTTATCACCAACCCAACCCATTTTTCGGTGGCCTTAAAGTACGAGCAGGATTCCATGCGAGCGCCGGTGGTGCTGGCCGCAGGTGTTGATTTTATGGCCTCGCAAATAAGAACCTTAGCAAAAGAGCATAATATCCCCATTATAGAGGCCCCGCCACTGGCACGAGCTTTGTACTATAATGCTGAGATTGATCAGCCAATACCGGATTCTTTATTTAAAGCTGTCGCCGCCGTGTTGGCATATGTGTTCGGTTTGCGCGATAATAAACGCACAAAACCATTGGATGTCAGTAGCCTTGATATACCCAGCGATCTTAAAACAGAGCCCTAACTAACGGAATCTAATGAATATTCAGCAAATTTTTCAACAAGCTAAAAAATGGCTAAAAAGTGGGCTCGGGGCACCAATATTGATTTTAGCCTTGTTAGGCATGATTACGATTCCGCTTCCTCCACTTTTGTTGGATGTTTTCTTCACCTTTAATATCGTGATTTCTTTAGTTGTTTTGATGGTGACGGTATACGCTAAACGTGTCTTGGATTTTGCCGTCTTTCCGACCGTTATTTTGATTGCGACCTTGTTCCGTTTGTCACTGAATATTGCATCAACTCGCGTTATTTTGCTTGAGGGCCATAACGGGGGCGATGCCGCCGGGAAAGTGATTGAAGCGTTTGGTGAGTTTGTTATTGGTGGCAATTATGCAGTTGGTATTATTATTTTCGCAATTTTGGTGATTATCAATTTTGTGGTAGTGACTAAGGGGGCCGGACGAGTTGCTGAAGTCAGCGCGCGATTCACCTTGGATTCGATGCCAGGTAAGCAAATGGCGATTGATGCTGACTTAAATGCCGGCTTGATTACACAGGAAGAAGCGCAAGAACGGCGTAAAGAAATTACCATGGAAGCCGATTTTTACGGCTCAATGGATGGTGCGAGTAAGTTTGTCCGGGGTGATGCGATTGCGGGCATTATTATTTTGGTCATCAATATTATTGGTGGTTTTGCGATTGGGGTGGGGCAGCATGGTTTGAGTTTTGGTGAGGCGGTTGAAGTTTACACGCTGCTCACTATTGGTGATGGCTTGGTTGCACAAATTCCGGCATTACTTTTATCGACGGCTACTGCGATTATTGTCACCCGAGTATCAGGTGACAAAGAAGACATGGGTGAGCAATTTGAATCGCAAATGTTTTCGAGTCCACAAGCCTTAGCTGTGACGGCTGGAATTGTTGGCGCGATGGGTCTGATCCCGGGTATGCCAAATGTTGCGTTCTTGTCGTTTGCTGTGTTAGCGGGTATCGGCGCTTATTTTATTTACCTGAACCAACAGAAAAAACTGGCGGTACAGAGCAACATTATAGAACCGGATTTCGCTGAGGAATCGAAACCAGCTGAACTGGATTGGGACGACGTTCAAAATGTAGATGTGCTCGGATTAGAAGTCGGCTATCGCTTAATTCCGATGGTGGATCAATCTCAAAATGGTCAGTTGTTAGAACGAATTCGTGGTGTTCGTCGTAAAGTATCTCAAGACTTGGGTTTTTTAGTTTCACCTGTGCATATTCGTGACAATTTGGACTTAAAACCGAACCAGTATAGAATCATGCTAATGGGCGTGCCTTCGGGTGAAGGTGAGGTTATGCCAGATCGTGAAATGGCTATTAACCCTGGTAACGTTTATGGTGAGATAGCCGGAACACCAACTAAAGATCCGACTTTTGGTCTCGAAGCGGTTTGGATTGATCCTGTGGATCGTGATCAAGCGCAAGCGCTGGGTTATACCGTCGTCGATGCCAGTACTGTCGTGGCGACGCATGTAAGTCAGGTTATTCAAGATTATGCTTTTGAGTTGTTAGGTTTTGATGAGACCCAACAATTACTTGATAAATTAAAAGCGACCTCGCCTAAATTGGTGGATGAGTTGATTCCTGACCAGTTATCACTTGCTGTGTTAGTGAAGGTATTACAAAGCTTGTTAGAAGAAAAGATTTCAATTCGTGATATGCGAACAATCGTTGAGGCCATTTCTGAAAAGGTAGGGCAAACGCGAGACCCTTCTCAACTTATTATGCATGTTCGCGCAGCCTTGGGGCGCTCGATTATTCAAGATATTGTGGGCATGAACTCAGAGTTGAAGGTTATTACGCTTGAACCGTCGCTGGAGCAGCTATTGTTGCAGGCCACTCAAGGTGCGCCAGATGGTCAGTTGGCTATTGAACCAGGCCTGGCAGAACGTTTGCATGGAACCTTAAAAGAAGAATCTCAAAAAGTTGAAATGGAAGGTCAGGCTCCCGTTTTATTGGTGGCGCCGCAGATTCGGGCACAATTGGCGCGCTTATTTAAATTCAGTTTGCCGAGTTTGCATATTTTAGCTTACTCGGAAGTGCCAGAAAATCGACAAATTAGTGTGGTAGCAAATGTTGGGAATGGGTGAGATGAATCAGGAGTTTGGTCGTGAAAATTAAGCGTTATGTTGCACCAACAATGCGACAGGCTATGGTCAAGGTTCGTGAGGATCAAGGCCTTGAAGCGGTGATCCTGTCTACCCGAACCTTGTCAGAAGGGGTAGAAGTGGTCGCGGCTATTGACCCAGAAGCGATCGAACACTATCAACAAAGTCAGCGTGAACAAAAACACGCGACTTATAAAGCGCCAATCGACCAACACTTTGCAACCCCACCAAGTATGGCCAGTATGCCCGGATCAGAGCTGGACAGAATGTCGCAAGAGCTTCAAGCGGTGCGTAACCTGTTAGAGCAGCAATTATCTGGATTGGCCTGGGGTCAATCTGAAATTGCTCAACCTAATAAAGTTAGTTTACTAAAACGTCTAATGGGCCTTGGTTTAAGCTGGGAGCTGAGCCAAAGACTGGTTAAAGACGTACAACAGGACGAGGAGCAGGCCTGGTCATTTCTGTTGCAGGATATTGAAAGCTTAATTCCCAAGCATGAACGAGACATTATTGATGGCGGAGGCATTGTTGCTTTAGTTGGGCCGACAGGCGTGGGTAAAACCACAACTATCGCTAAAATAGCCAGTCGTTTCGTTATGCGTTATGGTGCCAATCAACTCGCTTTGATTACAACAGATTGCTACAAAATTGGCGCACAGGAACAGTTGCGCACCTTTGCAGAATTAATTGGTGTTCCAGTATATGTCGCCAATACCCAGGGTGAACTCTATGCACTTTTATCATCATTAAACATGAAGCGTTTGGTTCTGATTGATACAGCAGGTATGAGCCAGCGCGATTTGCAATTATCTCAGCAATTAACATCCGGTCACGCAGGAGCCGGTTCGGTTAGAAATTATTTGGTTTTATCTGCCGCCACTCAATTAAATGTAATGCGAGATATCGTTAATTCCTTTGGTCAAGTTGTATTGAAGGGTTGTATTTTGACTAAGGTTGATGAGGCTTTGCAATTGGGTAATGTGATTAGTGTTTTGATTGAAACCGAGTTACCAATGGCCTATGTCTCGGTTGGTCAGCGTGTACCAGAAGACTTGCAGAAAATGAGTGCCAATGAATTAATTGATCGTGCGATCGTATTGGGCCAGCAAATCAATAATACGAATGACGATTTGTTATACCGAATTGGTATGGGCAAGGAGATGTCAAATGCGCAATGATCAAGCAGCAGGTCTTCGTGCAATGCAGCGCACTCCTCAGACTTCTAGTGTCAGTTTAGGAGGACAAAAAAGCCCACAAAAACCAGTGCGGGTTGTTACCGTTGCCAGCGGCAAAGGCGGGGTAGGAAAAACCAACCTATCGGTTAATTTGGCGATTTCGTTAAGCAAACTAGGCGGTCGAGTCTTGCTAATGGATGCGGATATGAGTTTAGCTAATGTTGATATTATGTTGGGGCTGCAAACCAAATACAACTTGTCACATGTGTTAGACGGTCAAAAAACTTTGCGTGAAGTTATCGTTGAAGGACCGGGCGGGATTAAGATTATCCCAGCAGCTTCGGGCGTAAAACGTATGGCCCAATTAAGCGCTTTAGAGAATGCTGGCATTATTAATGCTTTTGCAGAATTATCTGATGAATTAGATGTGTTGATTGTTGATACCGCCGCTGGTATTGCAGATAGTGTGGTGAGTTATTGCCGAGCGGCTCAAGAGGTGATTGTCGTGGTGTGCGATGAACCTGCTTCGATAACCGATGCTTACGCACTCATAAAAGTGTTAAGTCGAGATTATCAAATTACACGCTTTCGTTTGGTTGCTAATATGAGTCGTTCAGCAGCGCATAGCCAGCGTTTATATGAAAAATTTTCACGGGTATGTGAGCAGTTTTTAAAGGTTCATATTGATTATTTTGGCACGGTACCGTTTGATCAAGCCTTGCGCGATGCTGTTCAAAAGCAAGTGCCGGTCACATTAAATCAACCCATGAGTCCGTCTGCTAAAGCCTTTCGAGACATGGCTAAGAAACTACAGACATGGCCGGTGCCAAGCGACGCAACAGGGTATTTACAATTTTTTGTAGAAAATTTGTTTAAACGGAACAGTCATTGACGGAGTCAAAACGGATGAACGGAGCCAGTTTATATAACCAGGTGCAGTCGACGCAAGACAGTCCTTTAGGGGATGTGGAGCACTACCTGCCCTTAGTTAAAAAAATTGCTTATCATCTAAAAGGCCGCTTACCCAGCAGCGTGTTTGTAGAGGATCTCATTCAAGCTGGCGTTATAGGTCTAATGGAAGCCTTGCAAAAATATAACGTGACCCAAGGTGCAAGTTTTGAAACCTATGCCGGTATCCGTATTCGTGGCGCGATGTTAGATGAGATTCGCAAAGGCGACTGGACACCGCGTTCGGTTCATCGTAAGTCTCGTGAGGTGAGTGGCGCGATGGCCAGTGTGGAGGCTAGATTAGGTCGCGAAGCGCATGATAGTGAAGTGGCCGAAGAGTTAGGTGTTACATTATACGAATACCATCAAATTCTAATAGACACGAGTAGTGCCCAATTATTGTCAATTGATGAGCCTGATCATGAAGACTTATCGGAAGACCAGCTGGACAGTCATACCAAGTCACCGCTAGCAGATTTGGCAGATTCAGGATTTAAAGAAGGTTTAACTCAGGCGATTGAACAACTGCCAGAGAAAGAGCGTTTGGTAATGGCACTTTACTATGATGAAGAGCTTAATTTAAAAGAAATCGGCCAAGTGTTGGATGTGAGTGAATCGAGGGTGAGTCAAATTCACAGCCAAGCTATAAAACGATTACGATCCAGGTTATCAGACTGGATTTAGCATGCTAAAATAACAAAAAATTAGATTCAGGAAATATGGAATGCAAATCAATCGAGATATGAAAATTTTAGTGGTAGATGATTTTTCTACTATGCGTCGAATTGTTAAAAACCTCTTAAAAGAGCTAGGGTTTAGTCATTTCGATGAAGCCGATGATGGTTCCACCGCATGGCCGATGGTGCAAACAGGCAAGTATGATTTTATTGTGAGCGATTGGAATATGCCTCAAATGACTGGGTTGCAGTTGCTAAAAAATGTACGAGCTGATGAGAAATTAAAAGCAACGCCATTTTTGCTGATTACGGCTGAAGCAAAACGCAGTCAAATTCTAGAAGCGGCTCAAGCAGGGGTGGATGGTTATATTGTCAAACCCTTTACGGCTGCAACCTTAAATGCAAAAATTGAAAAAATCTTTGAAAATGTCGCAAAACGCGCACAAGCAGCTGAGTAATTATCAAAAAGAGCTTGGGGAAACCTAGCTCTTTTTTAGTATCTAACCCTTCCTTTCTAACTCTACGCTGGATTATTCATTCATATTTCGAGGTGCGATGTGTCGTTATTAACCCAAATAAGTATTTCTGACGTGCAAACTCTCCTGTCTGATTTAGAGGCAGGCGATTTAATTGCTGCAGGTGCTCAGCTTGATAAGTTAACTCAATTACGTGAGCACGAACTTTATCAAGAATTGGGTAGGATGACGCGCAACCTACATGACACTCTCAAAGAGCTTGATGACACTGAGCTATTGCAGCAAGTAAAGCATGACTTGCCGGATGTATCTGAACGCCTTGAATATGTAATTGCTTCGACCGAAGAAGCGAGTAGTAAAACTCTTAGTGCTGCCGAGAGTGTGGCCGAGTGCCTTGATCAAGCGAATCAACTGATGGCTGAACTTCCTTCTACTCAAGCACAGGCGATAAAGCCTTTGTTAGATGAGGCGTCAGCGCAAGTCACCAATATTATGATGGCGCAATCTTTTCAAGACTTAACGGGTCAAGTTTTGAATCGGATTATGATTGTAATGGGCGCGTTTGAACGTAGTTTATTGGAGTTAATTTCTCGATCGGGTCATGATCTATCCACTTTGCCAGAACGTAGCGCGTCTTCAAAACGAGAAGATGAACTAAAAGGCATCGGCCCCAATGTCACCAAATCCAGTCAACAAGATAACCTTTCTTCCCAAGATGATGTGGATGACTTACTTGGCCAGTTAGGTTTTTAGACCTTCAGTTGCCTTGTTCTAAAATGAGATTTTTGAATTTAATGGCATAATCATTGCTTTAAAGCGAGCAAGATAATTTTGAGCTAGTTTTAGCTTTTATGAGGAACCTGCCGTGGATGAAGAAATTTTACAAGACTTTTTAGTCGAAGCCACTGAACTCTTAGATCAGCTGAATGAACAGTTGGTTGACTTAGAAAATTCACCGGATGATTCGGATCTTCTAAATGCTATTTTTAGAGGGTTTCATACGATCAAGGGTGGCGCAGGTTTCTTGGGTGTGGTTCCATTAATTGAAATCTGTCATCGTGCTGAAAATGTGTTCGATAAAATTCGTAATCACGAAGTTGCCTACGATGCCGATGCGGCCGATGTCATTCTTAGAGCCTTCGATAAAGTTAGTCAAATCATTGGGTTGTTAAACGATGGCGAACGAGAAATCGAAGATACTGAACCCGAACTGTTAGATGAGTTAGACGCGATCTATAAACCCGTTGCTAATCAAGATGTAGCAGAGGAAACGGCCGAAGAAATGCCATCAGAGCCAGCCGAATCGGTTGAAGTAGAGTTGACTTTACCGGAAGGCGTCGATCCGGATGGTGATATGACGGACGAAGAATTTGATGCGTTACTAGCACAGCGTGCGCAAAAAACCGCTGAGGTCTCTTCTGATGGTGATGTGGTCGAGCCCAATTTAAGTCTGCCAGAAGGGGTTGATCCGGATGGTGATATAACGGATGAGGAGTTTGAAGCCTTATTAGCTCAGCGTGACCAATTGATGACAGAGTCGCCTAAAGCGACCTCACAAACGGTTCAACAAGCTGAGCCCAGTCTAACTTTGCCAGAAGGGGTTGATCCAGATGGCGATATGACAGATGAAGAATTTGATGCGTTACTAGCTCAGCGTGAACAAATCACATCCAAACCTTCCGCACCTAAAGCTGAAGTAAAAACACCGGCTAAAAAACCAACAGAAGCACCAGCAAAGCCTAAAGCCAAACCGGCTTCTCCCGCGAAAAAAGTAGACGCAAAAAAAGAGGAGCCGGCTGAAAAGGCGAAGCCGTCAGGCGATTCAACAGTCCGAGTTGACACTCGTCGTCTAGATGAAATTATGAATTTGGTGGGTGAGCTGGTGTTGGTGCGTAATCGCTTGTTAACTTTGCGCTCAGCGGATGCCAGTATAGAAGAGATTTCAAATGCGGTTGCAAACTTAGATCATGTGACCACGGATTTACAAACCTCAGTTATGAAAACTCGAATGCAGCCAGTGAAAAAAGTATTTGGCCGCTTTCCACGAGTGGTACGTGACTTGGCACGTAAGCTGGGCAAGGATATTGAGCTAGAGTTAAAAGGCGAAGAAACGGATCTGGATAAGAACCTAGTCGAAGCGCTCGCTGATCCGCTTGTTCACCTTGTTCGTAATTCGGTAGATCATGGTATAGAAATGCCAGAAGATCGACTTGCTTCTGGTAAAGCCAAAGTTGGCAAAATTGTATTGGGTGCAGAGCAGGAAGGGGATCATATCCTCTTGTCTATTACCGATGATGGCAAGGGCATGGATGCGGATTTATTGCGTCGTAAAGCCGTTGAAAAAGGGGTAATGGACGAGGCCGCGGCTAGACAGCTCGATGATAAACAAGCCTTTATGCTGATTATGGCCGCGGGTTTTTCAACGGCCGAAAAAGTCAGCGATATTTCTGGTCGTGGTGTTGGTATGGATGTGGTCAAAAACATGATCACAAAACTCAATGGCAGCATCGATATCGATTCCGCCATGGGTCAGGGCACGCAAATTCGAATTCGTGTGCCACTCACGCTGGCTATTTTACCAACCTTAATGGTGTCATTTGGTGAAGATAGTTATGCCATTCCGTTAACCAGTGTGCAAGAGATTTTCGACTATAATCCAGACAAAACCAATAATATTGATGGCCAAAAAATGGTGCGTCTGCGAGAGCAGAGTATCCCGTTGTTTTTCTTATCGGATTGGTTAGCACCGGATGTAGAAAAGGAAAGCTATCAGGGGGATAAAGTGGTTATCGTAGCGATTGGTAACCAGCGCGTTGGCTTGGTGGTTGAACAGGTCAATGGTCAGGAAGAAGTGGTAATTAAACCCTTGGGTTTAATGCTACATAAGGTTAGTGGCTATGCCGGCGCCACCATAACAGGCAATGGTAGTATTGCACTGATTCTCGACCTACCAGGCCTGGTGGAACGTTTTCAATAAGAGGGGCATTAAGTTATGACGGTACAAACGGGCGAGCGCCAATATCAAAATACCGGTTTGTTTTCGGACGGAGCCGATCTTGATGATGAGGATTACATTAGCCCCACGATACGTTGTGTGTTGTTTAGATTGGACAATGAAAACTTTGGTATCAATGTAAAAAAAATTCGTGAAGTATTACGTGTTGGCGTAATCCGAAAAGTACCTGGATCTTCACCGAATGTGATCGGTGTGATTAATGTACGTGGTGTGATTGTGACCGTGGTCGATACGCGTCGTGTTTACGGTTTGCCTTCCAAGCCGTCAGATGAATTGTCCCGCATTATTATTGTGGAACTGGATGAGGATCGTGCGGTCGGTTTAATGGTCGACAAGGTGCAAGAGGTTAAAGATATTCCTGAGTCTAGAGTCGACTTAATGGCGGCAACACGTGAGGGGGCTTCGGGCTATATTCAAGGGATTGCACACTATCAGGATAATGTCATTATTCTAGTGGATACCGATAATATGTTTGTCGAGCGCTAGTTAATCGCTTCCTATATTAAAGCACCAGGCCTGGTGCTTTGACTCTTCGCTGTTTGTTGAATCATTAAAAATCCTACTTAAATCGAATCCTTTTTAGTATTAATAGCTTGCGTATTTTTACCAGTTTGGTAGAGTGTCGAGTTCGATCCTACAGCCGAGTTGCGTTAAATGACGGTTATGAATCCGGCCCCGCCTTCCTTTGTTGATGTTTTTATTGGGCGTCAACCTATTCTTAATCCACAAAATCAAGTTTATGGTTATGAGCTCTTGTTCCGCAATGGCTACGAGCAGAACTACGCCGAGTTTGAATCGGATGATCAAGCCACGGCCACGGTACTTCATAATGCTTTAATGGGCTTTAATTTGGATGAGTTGGTAGGACAAGCAAAAGCCTTTGTGAATTTTCCTGAATCGTTTTTTAAATTACGCACGCCGCCATTTTTTGACTGTAACGCGATTGTGTGTGAAGTATTGGAAACCATTGAACCTACTGAAGAAGTGATCGAAGGGCTCCAATATTTGAAAAAACTGGGTTATCAAATTGCCTTGGACGATTTTGTTTTTAAAGAAAAATTTATCCCATTTTTACGTTTAGCCGATTACATCAAGGTTGATATTTCAACCGTTAAACCCGAAAACCTTAAACTGGTGTTTGAGCGCATTAAAAAAGTAACCTCGGCTCGACTCTTGGCCGAGCGTGTCGAAACAAAAGACGAATTTGCAATTTGCCTAGAGGCGGGTTGCGTGCTTTTTCAGGGTGCGTATTTTGCCAAACCTCAAATTGTCTCAGGAAAGAAGTTATCGGTTAATCAGCTCAACCTGCTTGAATTGTTAGCTAAAATTAGTGATGAGTCTGCATCAATTGATGGGTTGTTGTCGATTGTTGAGAAAGATATGGGGCTGGCGCATAAACTACTGAAGGTAGCGACTTATTATCGAACCTTGGGAATGCCGAAGTTTTCGAGTTTAAAAGAAGCCATGATGTTATTTGGCTTGAAGAGAGTGCAATCTTGGGTCTCGATGATAGCGATGGATACCCAGTCAGATGTGGCGGCTGAAGTTTTTAATATGGCACGCATTAGGGCGTTGTTTTTACGCCATGCCGCTCAACAAGATGGGTTACCTCGCCCAGAGAGTTTTTATTTGTCGGGTCTTTTTTCCATGTTGGATGTGGTATTGGGTTGCACGTTACAGGAGGCGTTAGCAAAGTTGCCGCTTAGTGATGAGATGCTTGATGGTATGCTTTATCAGCGTGGGGAGGTCGGACGTTTGTTAAAGGTTGTGCAGTCGTTCGAAGCCAAAGATGATCGTAAGGTTAGTTCGCATTATCGTCATTTATATCTTGAAGCGGTGCGTGATGTGAATGCAATCGCTCAGATGGCTTAAACTTGGGTAGATAATATTTCGGTGCAAACCAAGGTTTGGTAGGGAGATTAGGTAGATCTTGTCGGTTTTTCGATCCTTTAGCATTCAGTTGCTGTAACGCCCAATCAATATGTTCATCTACCATCGAGCTGACTTTGCCTCGCTTGCTCAATAGTGCTTGTTTTACCGTCGGTTCGGCCGAGCCATTGCCTAGTGCTACCGCAATGTTTCGCATCCAGCGTTCGTAGCCAATTCGCCGAATTGGCGAGCCAGTCAGATTGTCGTTAAAATCAGACTCACTCCAATCAAACAGGTCGAGTAAAGAAACCTGGTCCAATTGCTGCCGAGGTTTAAAATCTGGTTCGGTTTGAGGTTGAGTGAAATGATTCCACGGGCACACCAATTGACAGTCATCACAGCCATAAATACGATTGCCAATAGCCGAGCGTAGCGCGAGTGGAATGGCACTTGAGTGTTCGATGGTTAAATAAGAAATACAACGTCGTGCATCCACTACGCCATTATCTAAGATGGCTTGAGTCGGGCACTCTTGAATACACGCCGTGCAGGGACCACATCCTTGCTTTTCAAATGGCGGGTCGGCAGGCAGTTTTAAGTCCGTGTAAATTTCAGCTAAAAAGAACCATGAACCAGCTCTTGGGTGAATGATTAAACTATTTTTTCCTATAAACCCCAAGCCTGCCTGTTGCGCAATCGGGCGCTCTAATACCGGGGCACTGTCGACAAAAATTCGATGTGATGAGTCAGGTATCTGCTGTTGAATTTTGCTCACCAGTTGCTTAAGGCGTTGGCGCATGACTTTGTGATAATCTCGCCCTAACGCATAACGCGAAATATATGCTTGATCGGCCTTATGTAACTGTTCGGTTGCTTGGGCAGCATTTAAATCAAAATAATTCATGCGTAAGCTGATAATGCTGGCCGTGCCGGGAATTAATTCGGTGGGGCGAGTGCGTTTGGTGCCATGGGCTTGCATATAGTGCATTTCGCCGTGAAAGTTTTGCTCTAGCCAGTTAAAATAGCCTGCCTCAAATTGTGCGAGGTCCGTATGGGTAATGCCTGTGTCAGCAAAACCGAGCTCTTGAGCCCAATTTTTAATAGCTACAGCCAGTTGGTTTAAGTCTTGTGGAGAAAGTGTGTGATTCATAAACCCTATTCTAGCAAAAAACGACATCTGGCAGATGAGTCTCAGACGGCTTTATTTGCTCAGAGCTTAGCCAAGTTATCTGGTGAGCTTGAAGCTGCACCACCAGGCCTGGTGGTGTATTTACAGGGTGAGTTAGGTGCAGGCAAAACCTCATTTTCGCGCGCGTTTATACAAAGTTTTTTACCGGAACAACGAGTTAAGAGCCCCACTTATACGTTGGTTGAAAGCTATTCGACGCCGAATTTGACGATTTATCATTTTGATTTATATCGACTTTGTGAGCCTGAAGAGCTTGAGTATATTGGCCTTCGTGATTTATTGGTCGCTCCATTTATTGCGCTTGTGGAGTGGCCCTCAAAAGGTCAAGGTGTATTGCCTGAAGCGGATTTAGTGTTGAATTTGAACCGCTTAGGCGAAGGGCGTGAGGTAATTGCGCAGGCTTGTTCTGAACGAGGTGAAGCCTTGTTGGCAAAATTAGACGCTTGAATTTGTTGATTATTTGTTAATTTTGAACAGTCATTGTTATATACTTAATGTGAAGTGTTTTTTAAAAAGTGCTCACAAGTTGTTGTGATTGCTTGAAAAATTGTAAAAAAATGTTCTACAATAGCCGCAAGGCAGTTCAACAATGGTCAATAATTATGAACAACGAGCGCAATCTCAGATATATCGGCCGCCTCTTTTTAGCGTTGCTTTTAATGCTAACCAGTCAATTGACGGTTGCAAAAGCGACGGAATTAAGTGGTATTCGGTTAGGTCAAACACCAGATCAGACACGAGTCGTGTTTGAGATTAGAAATAACGATAGCTTTGATGTGATGCGCTTGAGCAACCCAGAACGTGTGGTGGTCGATTTCCATCATGCACGCAATGCCGTGTCTTTTAAAAATCAGCGATTCCAAGATCAGCGTGTCGCGTCGATGCGAATCTCTTCAAATGAAAAAAGAACACGTGTGGTGTTGGATTTGCGCGATGCCTATCAATATAAATATTTTACGCTTGGCAAAAATGGGCCCCGTCCTGAACGTTTAGTGATTGATCTGACAGAGCCTATGTTGGCAAAAGTCGATTCACCAAGCCAACTAGCTTCTGCACAGGTAGAAGAAAAGCCTCAGCCAGTTGCCCGCGTAGAATCTGCTCCTAAAGAAGTGAACAAAGTAGTAGCTCGTAAACCCACGCCAAGTGTGGTTGCTCGCACTAAGTCTGTCAGCAATGAACGTGTACAGCCCAATTCGGCGACCGAATCTTTATTAAACAATAACCGTGACTTTGTGCAAACCAAGCAATTTATTGTGGCTATTGATCCTGGCCATGGTGGTCGTGATGTTGGAGCGATAGGTCCGGCCGGAACTTATGAAAAAGATGTGGTACTCGCGCAAGCCAGAGCTTTAAAGAAAGTCATTGATGCACAACCGGGTATGAAAGCCGTATTAACGCGCGATAGCGATGTTTATTTGCAGCTTCATGAACGTGTGGATATTGCTAAGCAAAAAAACGCCGATATTTTTATTTCAGTACATGCTGATGCCTATTCTTCTGCCGCGCCAAAAGGCGGCTCGGTTTATGTGTTATCTAATACTGGAGCCAGTAGTGTGATGGCTCGCACTTTGGCTAAACAAGAGAACGCCGCACTCGGTGTGTTGCAGTTAGCGGGGCGCGATAAGGATGTGGCGTTTGTACTGAGTGATTTAACGCGTGAAGCCAATATTCGTGCGAGTCGTAAATTGGGTCAATCCGTCTTGTCTGAAATGCAGCGTACGGTAAAAGTACATAAACATGCGATTCAATCGGCAGATTTTGCCGTTTTGAAGTCGATTGATATGCCGTCGATGTTGCTGGAAGTGGCATTTATTTCCAATCCCATTGAAGAGAAAAAATTACAAGATCCACGTTTTCATCAAACTTTCGCTCAAGCGGTTACACGTGGTTTAAATAAGTTTATTGATCAAACCGGTCATGCGCCACGTTGGGGTGAAACCCTATATGTTAATTATGAGGTCCAGCGCGGTGACACCTTGTCGGATATAGCGCAGGCTTATGGGGTAGGTTCACGAGACTTGATGAATATTAATAACATTGGTAACGCTAATCAGCTTTATGTTGGGCGTAAACTAAAAGTACCAGTGACGGATAAATTAACTGTTCAGTATGATCTGAAGTACACAGTAAGACGCGGTGATACCTTGTCACAAATTGCTCAGGCGCATAAAGTGGATGTCGACGAGTTGATGCGAGTAAATAAGATTAAAAATGCAAACCAGCTATATGTCGGCAAAGAACTAACCGTCCCTGTTAGAGAAAGTGTGCTGGCTGCAGCCCACTAAAATAATGACGTTCATCCTTTTCCAAAACCCTGCTGGTCAGGGTTTTTTTATGTCTGTCACTTTGGTTTAATGCAGCCAGTTAGTTGATTCAGTGCGCTCATCCTGTGAAGAATGTTTGTTAGAATAGTGTTCCATTTGATCTAGCTGGAGATTAGTCCAGCAGATTTGACCATTAAATACAAATGGTCGTGGAATTTGCAAATAAATAGTTTGCTCTTCACGGTTTTGTCGCGCGTGTTTTTGATAGAACATAAACAGATAAACCTTGATCGTGAGTTTAGAATTTAAAAAAATCTATTTAGCAGTTTTTGTACCAGAACTAAATCAATTTAAGGCAAGCGTGTGACTGAATTGGCCCTGAGCGCACAAAGCTCAACAGCAAAAATAAAAGCTTTATCCGAGGCTCTAGCCAATCAAATTGCGGCTGGCGAAGTGGTGGAGCGCCCTGTTTCGGTGGTTAAAGAGTTATTAGAAAATGCATTGGATTCTGGTGCGACTGAAATCGAAGTTTCGATTGAAGAGGGCGGCGAAAAATCCATTCAGGTGATTGATAATGGTCGTGGCATCGCAAAAGACGAACTTTTTTTGGCGGTCAGTCGACATGCAACTAGTAAAATTGCCACTTATGAAGACTTGACTCAAGTCGCTACTTTAGGCTTTCGTGGCGAGGCCTTAGCGAGTATTAGTTCGGTTTCGCGTTTTGAAATTGTGAGCCGACCAGCCGCTGAATCCAACGCTTGGCGTTTAAAGTCGGATGGTGGCGCAATCTGGCCAGATCCTGAACCCATTGCAGGCAAATTTGGAACTCGGGTTAAAGTCGATGATCTATTTTTTAATACCCCGGCACGCAAAAAGTTTTTACGTGTCGCTCGCACTGAATTTGGCCATATTGATGAGTTTGTCAAACGTGCGATGTTAAGCCGAATGGATGTGAGTTTTAAATTGATTCATAACCACAAAGTGGTGCGACATGTGGAGGCGGCTAAAACACCTGCAGATCAAGCACGTCGTTTAGCCAAACTTATGGGTGAAGCGTTTGTCGATCAATCTATGCATATTCATTATGACGCGCAAGACTTAACTTTACGTGGTTGGGTGGGCTTGCCGACCTTTAATCGGGCACAAACCGATATGCAATATGTGTTTGTAAATGGTCGCATTGTGCGTGACCGTTTGTTGTTTCATGCCCTTAAACAAGCTTATGCAGATGTGCTTTATAACGGCCGTCATCCGGTTTATGTGTTGTTTTTAGAGATTCCAGTTGATCAGGTGGATGTGAATGTGCATCCGGCAAAATATGAAGTGCGTTTTGCCAACGGTCGCTGGGTGTATGACTTTATTCGCCGCTCAGTTAAAGAAGCAGTACGTCAACCTTTGACACAAGCCGACATGGCTCAAGCAGATTCTCAAACTGGAGTTGAAAACACCAGGCCTGCTGCTTTTTCGGTGCAACATAATTCGCCCTTGTCTGCTCTAAATAACCAAGCCTATTTTGATTTTCAAAAGCCAAGCGTTGAAGGCATAGAAGAGGGCGCAGGTTTTTACCAAGATCAGACGCCCAATCAAGTCGACCCCATTATTTCAAGTGAGGGTCCGATGCCGCCGTTGGGCTTTGCCAAAATGCAATTGCATGGCGTGTTTATTTTGGCGGAGAATGCGCAAGGATTGATTTTGGTGGATATGCACGCCGCTCACGAACGCATTGTGTATGAGCGTATGAAACAACAATGGCAAACGCAACGTTTGATTTCCCAACCTTTGTTGGTGCCGATGGTTATAACCTTAGATGTGTCTCATATGCTGGCTTGGGAGAACCACCAGGCCTGGTGGTCGCAGCTTGGGTTTGAGTTTGAGGCCTTGGGGCCGCAGCAGCTTAAAGTGACCGCCGTTCCTTCGATTCTTGCAAAAGCCTCTATTGAGCAGCTGGTGCAAGATGTCTTATCAGATAGCGCCGCAGAGGGTGACTCCCAGCGGATTGATGAATATATAAATAGTTTATTATCTACCATGGCTTGTCATGGATCGGTAAGGGCGAACCGTCCGTTAACTGTGGCTGAAATGAACCAGTTGTTACGAGACATGGAAGCCACCCCAGCCTCCTCTCAATGTAACCACGGGCGTCCGACTTGGGTGCAGCTATCCATGAAACAATTGGACGCCTTATTTATGAGAGGCCAATAATGACCGATGCGGATGTAAACATTGAAAAGCTGGTGCAACATAAAACTGTATTGGCAATTATGGGTCCGACTGCGAGTGGCAAAACCTCATTGGCTTTAAGGCTAGCCCAACAGTGGCCAATTGAAATTATCAGTGTCGACTCAGCGCTCATTTATAAAGGCATGGATATTGGTACTGCCAAGCCCAGCCATGCTGAGCGACAACAAGTACCGCACCATTTAATAGATTTGATTGACCCGACGCAAAGTTATTCGGCTGCCGATTTTGTAACGGATGCCAAGCGATTGGTCTCTGAGATTCTAGAACGGGGTCGTTTACCAGTTTTAGTTGGGGGAACCATGATGTATTTCCATGCCTTACAGCAAGGCATGGCGGATTTGCCAAGTGCCGATCCGGGCATTCGTGTGAGGCTACAACAGCAATATGAACAAGATCCTCAAGCACTGCATCAACAATTAAAAAACTGCGATCCACAGGCCGCCGAACGTATTCATTACAATGATCCGCAGCGTTTGATTCGTGCCCTCGAAGTTTACGAAATTACGGGCGAGCCTTTGAGTCGTTTGCAAGCCCAGCAAGCAAGTGTGAACTGGAATGTAAATTTATTAAAAGTCGGTTTGATTCCAGCCTCGCGCGAACGCTTACATTTGCAAATTCAGCTCCGGCTTGAAGCTATGTATCAGCAGGGGTTTCTAGATGAAGTGAGAAACTTATTTGCTCGGCCAGATTTACACGCAGACTTACCCTCAATTCGCAGTGTGGGATACCGCCAGGCCTGGTGTTATCTAAATGCTGAATACGATCAAACGACTTTCGAACAAAAAGCATTGATTGCCACCCGCCAATTGGCTAAGCGCCAACTTACCTGGTTGCGTAAAGAGCAGGGCTTATTAACACTGGATCCATTTGAATTATCGACCGAGCAGCAGGCAAAATTGGTTGGATTATATTTGCAGAAAAATACTAACCTATAAGGTTTTGCCTATGTTATCCTTTGAAAATATTTAAGCTGGAAAATACCATTAAAATAATAAGGAAATAAGAATGGAAAAAGCAAAACCGACCAAAGCGCTACCGATACAAGATCCCTATTTAAATGCCCTAAGAAAAGAGCGTATTAGCGTGTCGATTTACTTGGTAAATGGCGTTAAATTACAAGGGCGTGTCGATTCGTTTGATCAGTTTGTGGTGTTGTTGCGTAGTAATGTAACGCAAATGGTATACAAGCATGCTATTTCGACTATTGTGCCAATGCGTGATCCTAAAGCCTATGAGTTTGGCGATGGGACCGGCGCAGATAAAGCTGAAACAGAGGAGTAAGCGCCACTTTGATGGAAATTTTTGGTCGCTTAGAACGCAAAGAAATTGATCGTGCTGTCTTAGTGCACGTTGATTTTGAAGATGAAGTAAACAGAGAAGACTTAGATGAATTTTTTGAATTGGTTGATTCAGCCGGCGCAGAAATCACTCAGGTCTTAACCACTAAACGCACATCGCCGGATTCAAAATATTTTGTTGGATCGGGCAAAGCACAAGAAATCGCTGATGCGGTCAAGCTGCATGAAGCGGATGTGGTTATTTTTAATCATGCCTTAACGCCTGCTCAAGAGCGTAATTTAGAAAGATTAATCGAATGTCGCGTATTGGACCGAGTTGGTTTGATTTTGGATATTTTTGCCCAGCGTGCGCGCTCTCATGAAGGTAAGCTTCAGGTCGAACTTGCGCAGCTACGACACATGTCAACACGCTTAGTTCGGGGTTGGTCGCATCTTGAACGTCAAAAAGGTGGGATAGGCTTAAGAGGGCCGGGTGAAACCCAGCTCGAATCCGATCGCCGCCTACTGCAAGAGCGTATAAAGTTTCTTTTAAAGCGAATTGATAAAGTACGCCAGCAGCGTGCACTCGGACGACGCACCCGCAAAAAGTCGGAAGTGCCGACGATTACCATTGTGGGCTACACCAATGCTGGAAAATCCACCTTATTTAACCAAATGACCACAGCGGATGTTTACGCTGAAGATCGATTGTTTGCGACATTAGATGCGACCTTGCGAAAAGTGCATCTGCCAGGCGCGGGCGGCGTGATTTTGGCCGACACGGTTGGTTTTATTCGCCACATACCACATGATTTAGTTGTGGCTTTCCGCTCCACATTAGAAGAAACCAGTGAGGCCAGTTTACTGATTCATTTAGTGGATGCGAGTGATCCATTACGTGAAGAGAAAATTCACGAGGTAAATAAAGTGGTGGCTGAAGTGGGGGCTGAAGACGTACCTATTTTATTGGTGTTTAATAAAATTGACCGCTTAGAACCTGTTGTTGAACCACATACTGACTTTAATGATGAAGGCTTACCTGAGCGAGTTTGGCTATCGGCAAAAAATAATCAAGGAATTGATTTATTAAATGATGCCTTGGCCGCCTTTTTTAAGGGCGAATTTGTTAAAGCTCAGGTTGTGTTGCCACCACATGCGGGGCAACGGCGTGCCCAGCTACATGAACTTGGTAAAGTTGATGCAGAAACGTTTAATGAACATGGTGATGCATTGATCACGATGAACTTAACCAAACAGCAATGGCAAAAAGTACAAAGTTGGCCAGAATTATTAGGCGCCAATCTACTGGATTTGGATCAATAATTCATAAACAGCTATAAAGTTAATTAATAGGGATGACAATTTGCAACCAACACCCTAAAATAGTACAACCTTAAAATTTTGGAGAAGGATATGGCTTGGAATGAACCAGGAAAACCAGGACAAGATCCCTGGGGTAACTCTGGCGGTAGCTCTGGCAAGAAAGATGAGCCAAAAGAGCCAAGAAAACGCTCAGATCAAGACATTGATGAGTTGTTGAAAAAAGCCCAACAGATGTTTGGTGGTGCCGGAAATAAGTTTAATGGTGGTATCGGCGGTATCGGTGGTGGCGCCATTTTCTTAATTATTCTGGTCGTTTGGTTATTGTCGGGTATTTATATTGTCGATACGGCAGAGCGTGGTGTGGTTACGCGCTTTGGCGCGTTAGTGACTGAAACCGGTCCTGGCCCACATTGGCATATTCCCTATCCAATAGAATCGGTTACTAAGGTAAACGTTGACCGTATTCGTACCACTGAAATTGGTTATCGTTCTGATGCACAAAATCGTTCTGGTAGTGTGTTAGCTGAATCTTTAATGTTAACGCGTGACGAAAATATTGTGGATATTCGTATCGCGGTTCAATATCGCGTGCAATCAGCATCGGACTACTTATTCAATGTGAAAGATCCAGATGAATCACTTCGTGCCTCCTCTGAAAGCGCCATTCGTGAAATTGTCGGTAAAAATAGCATGGACTTTGTATTGACCCAAGGTCGTGACGAAGTTGTGGCACAAGTGCAAGAATTAACACAGAAAAACCTGGATGATTACCAAACGGGTTTATTCATTACCAGTGTGAATTTACAGGATGCTCAGCCTCCTGAGCAAGTTCAGTCAGCCTTTGCGGACGTGGTTAAGGCGCGAGAAGACCGCGAACGTTTAATCAACGAGGCGGAAGCTTATGCTAATAGAATTTTACCTGAAGCACGTGGTCAAGCAGCGCGTATTGTTGAAGAAGCACGTGCTTATCGCGATCAAGTTGTGTCACGTGCAGAAGGTCAGGCTGATCGCTTTACCAGCGTTGTGACTGAGTACAAAAAATCGCCTGAAATTATGCGTGAACGTTTGTACTTAGATGCGATGTCAGCCGTATTGTCTAATACAAGTAAAGTATTGATGGGGGCTGAGGGCTCAAACAATATTATGTATTTGCCATTGGATAAAATGATGGGGTCAGGTAGCAGTTCAAGTCAGCCAACTTTGCCTTTTTCACCGATTAGTGGACAAAGCACCAGTAATAACTCAAATACTTCACAAGGTACTAGCACTCCTGCAAATCAAGCGAAATCGGAAACGAACATTCGCGATTACCTAAGACAAAGGGAGTTACGTTAATATGAAAGCGATTATCGGTTTATTTATCGCTGCGGTATTGTTTATCGGCAGCAATGCTTTGTTTGTAGTTAACCAATGGGAAACGGGTGTAGTTTTTCGTTTAGGTGAGATTGTGAAATCCGATCTTGAGCCAGGTTTGCATCTAAAGACGCCATTTATCAACAATGTGCGTACTTTTGACCGACGTATTCAAACTATGGATTCACAGCCAGAACGTTATTTAACCGGCGAGTTGAAAAACCTAGAGGTGGATTCTTATGTTAAGTGGCGCGTGTCGAATGTAGAGCGTTTCTATACGGCAATGGGCGGCGATTTCACTTTGGCCAACCAGCGTTTGTCACAAATTGTAAAAGATGGTTTAAGAGCCCAGTTTGGTAGCCGTACAGTGCAGCAAGTTGTGTCAGGCGATCGTGTTGAAGTGGCTGAAAACATTACCCGATTAGCGAATGTTGAAGCGGCTCAGTTTGGGATCGATATTGTTGATGTTCGAATTAAACGCATCGATTTGCCACGTGATATCAGTGATTCGGTTTATCGTCGTATGGAAGCTGAACGTAATCGTGTTGCTGCGGACCTTCGATCTTTAGGTGCGGAAGCGGCGGAACGTTTACGCGCTGACGCTGATAGACAGCGCACCGTGACCATCGCTGAGGCGTATCGTGAAGCGGAGCAAACACGAGGCGAGGGTGATGGACTGGCCGCTCAAATTTATTCTAAAGCCTATGGCGCGGATAAAGAGTTTTTCTCGTTTTATCAAAGTTTAAATGCTTACCAAGAATCGTTTTCGAATAAGTCGGATATGATTGTATTAGATCCGAGTACCGATTTCTTTAAGCACTTTAATCGGTCATCCAACTAAAATGTCACACACGAAGGTGGGGTAACCCACCTTTTTTATGGAAGCACCTTATGTTTGAAACAGCTCTAATTAGTGCGATTGCTCTGGTATTTATATTCGAGGGTTTATTGCCATTTCTGTTTCCTAACTTTTGGCGTCGTGTCATGACTCAAGCCACACAAATGCCCGAAAACCAATTAAGGTTAACCGGATTGATTAGTATTTCAATTGGGTTACTTATATTGTGGATTTGGGGTTAAAAATAAAGATGAAAGCTATGCAACAAGACATATGGTTTACCCCAGAAGGTATTGAGGATCTACTCCCATCTCAAGCCGAGAAGCTTGAAGTATACCGACAAGCAATACTCGCAGAATTCAAACTATCTGGTTATTCGATGGTGTTGCCACCGATTGCTGAATTTACAGATTCACTTTTAACGGGGACAGGTCGTAAATTAGCCCTGGATACTTGCCGCTTTACCGACTATGAAAGTGGTCGCATGATGGGCGTCCGTGCTGATATGACACCGCAGGTCGCGCGGATTGTCAGCACACGTATCAAACCCTCTGGAATTGAACGCTTATGTTATGTTGGCGAAGTTCTAAAGTCGCGTAACAATAAGGCCAAAGGCTCACGTAGCCCAATTCAGCTGGGGGCTGAGATTTTTGGCCACAGTGGCATTGAAAGCGATATTGAGATTATTGACGTTATGTTGTCAAGTGCGCGCTTATTGAGGCTACCCAATTTACAGATGAGTTTAGGTCATGTAGGGATAGTGCAAGAGTTAATGGACTTGGCAAAATTAAGCCCAGAGCAACAAAACACACTCGTTGATATTCTTAAGCGCAAAGCATTACCTGAGTACCAGGCCTGGTTAGCGGATCAATCCTTAACTGATAATAAACTAAAAGCCGCTTTTGAGAACCTAACAGCTTTGTGCGGTCAAGCCGATGAAGTCCTAAAACAATCCCAATCCTTACTTGCAGGTTTAAGTGCTGAATTGGATCAGGCTTTAGTGCATTTAAATCAACTGGTCGATTATTTGGCGAAAACACAATCCATAAATCCACATTTAGATTTAAGTGATTTGCGAGGGTTTCAATATCATACCGGTGTTATTTTTGCCTGTTACAGCGTGACAGATGCGAGTGTGTTAGTAGCTAAAGGCGGGCGTTATGATGAAGTCTGTGCGGCTTTTGGTGAGGCGCATCCGGCGACCGGTTTTAGTATTGATTTGCGCAGCATTCTCGATTTTATCCCTGAACCTGAAAATGCGGGGATGCGTCAAGTTTATGCGCCATTTAGTGACGACTATCAATTGTTTGAACAAATTAAGAACTTGCGTACTCAAGGTGTGCAGGTGATTCGGTTTTATGAAGAGTCAGCCATTCCCGATCACGCCGACCGATTGGTTAGCTTGAATGGTACATGGACAGTTAAATCAAGTGGGTTGTAAGAAGAATACTTATGTCAAAACGTAATTTAGTGGTTGTTGGTACCCAATGGGGTGATGAAGGTAAAGGCAAAATCGTTGACCTATTAACTGATCGAGTCGCGGCCGTGGTTCGCTTTCAGGGCGGCCATAACGCAGGTCACACCTTAGTAATTGACGGCAAAAAAACCGTGTTGCATTTAATTCCTTCTGGTATTTTGCGTGAGCACGTAGAGTGTTTTATCGGCAATGGTGTAGTGCTAGCACCGGATGCGCTCAAAAAAGAAGTCGAACAACTTGAAATGACAGGCTTAAGTGTGAAGCCTCGTTTGAAAATCAGTGAAGCTTGCCCTTTGATACTTGATTACCATGTTGCGCTTGATCAAGCGCGTGAACGTGCGCGTGGCAATCAAGCCATCGGCACGACAGGCCGTGGTATTGGACCGGCTTATGAAGATAAGGTCGCTCGTCGAGGTTTACGTGCAGGTGATTTAAAAAATCTTCCAAAAATGAAAACCATCTTGGCTGAAACCGTCAATTACCATAATTTTATGCTGCAAAATTACTACAAAGTTGAGCCAATTAGCTTTGAAACAGTTTGGCAAAAATGCCAAGCTTATGCCGATTTAATTGTGCCGATGTTAGCCGATGTGCCAGCCTTAATCGATGGTTATAACCGAGAAGGTAAAAGCTTATTATTTGAGGGCGCTCAAGGTACGTTGCTTGATATTGATCATGGTACTTATCCTTATGTTACCTCGTCTAATACAACGGCCGGCGGCGCTACGTCGGGTGCTGGTATTGGTCCTTGTCAGTTAGACTATGTGCTAGGCATTACTAAAGCTTATGCGACTCGTGTAGGTGGCGGGCCTTTTCCTACTGAGTTAGTCTACAGCGTCGCTGAAGATAGTGGCGATGCAATTGGTAAAGAGTTAGGTGAACGCGGACGCGAGTTCGGTGCGACAACTGGACGTCAGCGTCGTTGTGGTTGGTTTGATGCCGTGGCTTTAAGACGTTCGGCGCAAGTGAATGGACTAAGCGGCATGTGTTTAACTAAGCTTGATGTCATGGACCAGTTAGCGGAAATCAAAGTTTGTACGGCTTATGAATATCAGGGCCGAGTTATTGACTTACCTCCAGCCAGTGCAGATGAGTATGATTTATGTCAGCCAGTTTATGAAACCTTACCAGGTTGGCAGTCCTCTACGGTAGGAATTGAATGTTGGGATGACTTGCCAGAGCAGGCCAAATCTTATATTCGTTATTTAGAAAAACAGGTAGGTGTGCCAGTCTCGATTTTGTCAACTGGCCCTGATCGTGCAGAAACGCTTATTTTACAAGACGTATTTGCTTGAAATTTAGATACCTACTATGTATAAAAAAAGGCTCATATTGAGCCTTTTTTTATACATTAAAAACGCACATCTTAACCAAGCACGCGTTCAATCACTTTGAGTATTTTATCTGGGTCGAAAGGTTTAATGATCCAGCCAGTTGCACCAGATTGTTTGCCTTGCTCTTTCATTTCGGCGCTGGCCTCGGTGGTTAGCATCAGAATAGGTGTGAACTTATACTTGTCTAGCTTACGAAGATTTTCTAACAACTCAAAACCATTCATAACCGGCATGTTAATATCCGATATCACGAGATCAAAGTCCGACTCTTGAGCCAGTTGCAGTCCCTCTGCGCCATTTTCTGCCAAACTTATTTGGTAGTGTTTAGATAACACCATATCCATGAGTTGCCGTAATGAATGAGCATCGTCAACGTAAAGTATTTTCTTCATATTAGTCATCTTGTAATAAACGGTGAGGCCATTCTATGTGAAATCGACAAAAGCCCGCAACTAATTCAATTTTTTATGCAAAGTCACAATCTAGCTTGGTATGATATGGCGATTAAAAAATTTAGCTGATTAAAGGAATTTGGATGTTATTAGCGATTCGTGAAAAAGTTCAGGGCTGGATAGCTTGGGCCATTGTGTTGGTATTGATTGTTCCTTTTGCCTTGTGGGGCATTGATCAATACTCAACTGGTGAACGTCAGCAAGTAGTAGCAGAGGTTAATGGCGAATCGATTAGTGGCACTGACTTTTTACGTTTTTATAATCGCCAGCGCATGCGTTTGCAGGAACAGTTTGGCGATATGTATGATCAAGTGGTTGAGGATGCGCAGCTACGCGAGCAGGTATTAGATTCATTGATTGAAAGCCGATTAATTAAACAATGGGCTGAAAAACAGGGGTTACTAATCAGCGATCAGCAATTGGCATCGGTGATTCAAGCGGCTGAAGTGTTTCAAGAAAACGGTCAGTTTTCTGAACAGGTATATCAAGACCTACTGATGAGAAATGGTCTAACCGTGTCAAGTTTTGAATTTGAGCAACGCCAGTTTCTAATTGAATCCCAGTTTAGAGGTTTAACAGAAAGTTCGGTTTTTACCACACCCTCTGAACTAGAAACACTTTTCCAATTACAAAATCAGCGTCGTGATATTGACTACATTCGTTTAGATCAGCGTGTATATCGTGATCAAATTGAAGTCAGCGAAGAGGATATGCAATCTTATTACGAAGCCAATAAAGATGGTTTTATTACACCTGAACAAGTGGTCGTTGAATATGTCACGTTATCCATGGATAAGATTGCTGAAAGCTTACAGATCAGTGATCAAGACGTACGTGAGTATTACGAAACCAATATTGCAATGTTTACTCAGCCGGAAATGCGCCGTGCGCGCCATATCTTGATTCGTGGTGAAGATGAAGAAGCTGCGTTGGCTGAGATTAAGGATATTCAAGCTAAATTAGCCGCCGGAGAAGATTTTGCCGAACTTGCAAAAGTGCATTCGCAAGATCCAGGTTCTGCAATGAACGGTGGAGACCTTGATTTTTTCGAAGCCGGTATGATGGTGCCCGAGTTTGATGAAGTGGTATTTAACATGCAAGTGAATGAGGTTAGTGATGTTGTTAAAACCGATTTTGGTTGGCACTTAATCCAATTAACTGATATTAACGAACAGCGTGCATTGGATTTTAAAGACGTCAAACAAGATGTAGAAGAACAGCTAAAGCTTGAAATGGCGGAACGCCTCTATTTTGAGCAGCTTGAAACCTTGAATACAGTGGCTTATGAGCAACCAGATAGCCTTGAGCCTTTGCTGTCAATTGTAGATGGTGATATTCAAACTTCTGAAGCTTTTCCACGTGAAGGCGCGACTGAAGGTTGGATGGCGTTGCCCAAAGTATTGGAAGCCACCTTTTCAGAAGACGTATTTAAATCACGTCTAAACTCAGCCGCGATTGAAGTGGAACCCAATACTTCGATTGTATTGCGTATCAAAGATTACACGCCTGAGTATCAGCAAACTTTTGCGGAAGTAAAAGATCAGATTAACGCGCGTTTAGTTCGCCAAGCTTCCATAGAAAAAGCCGCTAAGTTAGCTGACGAAGTGATGGCTCAGATTGAAGAAGGCAAAGATCCAAAATCCTTGGTGCGCTCAGGTGTAGAGTGGCATGTGGTCGGTTTTATTGAACGTCAAAACCAGCAAGTTTTACCCCAAATTTCTCAAGCTGCTTTTAAGGCGAAAAAACCTCAGGATGATCAACCGAGCTGGACGCGTACTCAGCTAACGACGGGGGATACCGTGTTGGTTCGTATTAACCAGGTAGATGTGCTTGAAAATGAAGAGACTCGCTCACAAATGGGTCAGATAGAGCAGGCGTTAGTTTCAATCTATGGTGCTTCTGAAGTTGAGGCGCGTATTGATTCGATTAAAGCCGCTGCTAAGATTAAGAAGCCCGAGCTTTATAAAACAATAAAATAGAAACATATCAAAAGCCAATAAAAAAGCGCCTTAAGGCGCTTTTTTATTGGCTTACATAAAGTTTAAATTAATTCGGTTTAAAACGATTCTGATCTGAGCTGTGATTGGAACGGTATAAAGCTTGCGCGTTTTGTAAATATTTTTTGCGATTCCAAAGCAATCCCCAACGAGTCCCACCGACTTGACGCCAAAGCATGGCGGAGCGAATGCCAGCAAGTAACAGGGCGCGTATTTTATTGGCATTTTGTGGTTTTTGTAAGTGACCATGTTGACCTTTTACCATAATGCGCGGGCTGAGCTGACTAACGTTTTCTGTATAAGCTCGTGCAATCGAGGCAATCACATTTTCGTGCCAGTCATCAAAATGAGCACGTTGGTTTCTGGCGGTATCCAATGTGTTTGCCACCTTATCCAGTGCACTATTGTCCTTGGCTAAACTGCGTTCTAACAAGATCAAGTTGAGCGCATAACGAGTGACCTCTAAATTGCGTATTTCCTCGGCATCAGTTGCGCCCATTTGTGATAACAAGGTCTTTACCCCAACTTGTATATTTTTAGCATCGTTGCCATAAACATCTAAGGTTGAGCTGGGGTTGTCGACAAACAAAGAGTTGATCGAGGTCTGGTAGGCTTGTTCATCAAGCTTGCCTGTGGTGGCCAAATCAAAAACCAACTTGGCCGTTTGGTAAATACCAGTGAGCGCGAGGCTACGATCTTGATCTGTGTAGTTCGACATAGGATTCCTTTAGTTAACTGGGTTGATCTCTAGGGCATTCACTGAATTAGCACGCTCTTCAATGACTCCGCCTCCAAGGCAAACTTGTTCATCATAAAATACGATTGATTGACCAGGTGTAATGGCTTTTTGGGCTAAGTCGAACTCGACTAAAATTTGGCCATTATGAGACTGTTTGATTTGACATGGCTGCTCCGTTTGACGATAACGAATTTTGGCTTTTAGTGGCTTATTAATCGCTGGACATTCGCCCTTGACCCAATCCAGTTGGCTTGCTCTTAAAGCCTTGTGGTGTAGTAAAGGATGCGTTTCACCTTGTACGGCAATTAACTGATTGGTTTGTAGGTTTTTATCCGCAACGAACCAAGGGCTGTCGAGTTCTCCGTGACCGCCACCGATTCCTAAACCTTTACGCTGACCTAACGTGTAATACATCAATCCTTCATGGCGTCCAATTATGTCGCCATGTTCATTAATAATGTCACCGGGTTGAGCAGGCAGGTAGCGTTGCAGAAAGTCTTTGAATTTACGCTCACCAATAAAACAAATGCCGGTGCTGTCTTTTTTATTGTGCACAATCAATTCGGCCTCTTCAGCCAGTTTCCTAACTTCAGGTTTTTGTAACTCCCCAACTGGAAATAGGGTTTTACTTAGGGCATTTTGTTGCAAGGTATATAAGAAATAACTTTGATCTTTATTGTTATCTAGCCCTTTTAATAGCTGGAAGTCACCATTCTCAGTCTGAGCAACGCGTGCATAGTGACCGGTTGCGATTTTATCGGCACCCAAGGCTAATGCATGGTCTAGAAAAGCTTTAAACTTGATTTCTTTATTACACAAAATATCAGGATTTGGCGTACGACCGGCTTTATATTCGGCTAAAAAGTGTTCAAAAACGCGATCCCAATATTCATTCGAAAAATTTTCCACATGCAAAGGAATATCAAGCTGTTCGCAAATACTAAAGACATCTTGTAAATCTTCTGCGGCGGGGCAGTAGTCTTCGGTATCATCGCCTTCCCAGTTTTTCATAAACAAACCTTCGACCTGATATCCCTGCTGTTTGAGCAGTAGGGCGGTAACCGAAGAATCTACGCCACCGGATAAACCGACAATGACTTTGGTGTTTGAGTTCATAGTTAATTCTATTCAATAAATAAGTGGTTATTTTAACAGATTGACCTGGTGAATTAATCGGCTTTGGCCGAGTGTGAGTCCATCTAAGTTGAAAGGCCCAACTTGGCTTCGAATTAAACGTAAAGTTGGAAAACCCACCGCCGCAGTCATACGCCTGACCTGCCGGTTTCTACCTTCAGTGATAGTAAGTTTTAGCCAGCTGGTCGGAATGGATTGTCGTTCTCGTATTGGTGGGTTACGCGGCCATAACCAGTCTGGCTCATTTACCATTTGAGCCTGTGCGGGCTTGGTTGGACCATCTTTTAACATCACACCTTTGCATAATTGTTTGATAGCGGCTGAATCAATCAGACCTTCCACTTGTGCCCAATAGGTTTTAGCTAATTTATGTTTAGGATCACTTATTTGGTGCTGTAATGGCCCATCGTTGGTCAAAACCAATAAGCCCTCACTGTCACGATCCAACCGACCTGCAGCATAAAATCCAGGTTGTTGAATATAATCGGCAAGGGTTTCACGTCCCAGATCATCGGTGAATTGGCATAAAACGTTATAGGGTTTATTAAATAAAAGTACGCTAGACATATTTTGACTTGATTCGAAATGCTAAAATTTAGACTATTTTAACGCGAACCGCTATTTAATAGTTTGAAACTCAAGCTGCTTAAAGACTGAGTGCTTTAAATTAAAAGTCAAAACGGCCTGGAAGGCGAAAAAGTGGCATTAACTTTGCTAGCTGTTTTTGGGCTAAAAGCCGCATTTAGGGGAATACTCAACTTGGTTGGGGTTCAAATTTTGGTTATCAATTGGGGCTTTCTCAAAGCATGTTATCGCAACACTTTGATGTCACTAAAGATTATTTTGCTGTACTGGGATTACATGACCAGGCCTGCGAAAAGACCGTTAAGCTAGCCTATCGGCGTATGGCAAGACGTTATCATCCCGATGTCTCCAAAATGCCGGATGCGACCACGAAATTCCAAGAAATTTCAGAGGCTTACGAGGTTTTAAGTAAGTATCGGGACGCTTATTGCCGAGAACACAAACGTCGTCATAACCGTTCGAACCATTCGGGTTTTAACCAGCAGCAATCATCTTGGCAGTCTCAGCAATCCAACCCACATTATCAAAACCACCGTCAATGGCAGCGTGCCCCCGTAAATGGTAAGGATCGCGTGATTGCTTATCCGTTAACCCTGCGTTATGCCATTCGATTACTTCACCAAGGCTTCTTTTATATTCCAGGTCTAAAGGTAAAAATGAAGTTTACTCGGCAAGCGTTTGAAGGCAAAACCTTCCGCTTAAAAGGCAAAGGTTACCAGGGTTTATTTGGGGGTCGTCCGGGTGATTATCTAGTCAGCTTTAAAATTAGCCAGGACAGCTTAAGCTGGAAATTAAAAGGTGCCGATTTATATGGCGAAGTAAAAGTGCCGAAAAGTTTGCTAGTGCCTGGTTCTAAGGTACAATTTGAGTCACCGGTGGGCGCGCTAACCGTGGTTGTTCCCATTAATTATAGTCAGAATGATTTTATTAAAGTTCATAACAAAGGCTTACCCTCCGATGAACGTGGTCTAGCCGGCCATCTCTATGCGCGTTTAATTGCCGCTTAATTTGTCAAATAATTTGAAAGCTAAAACTTTATGTCTCATTTCGATGAAACCAGTGATAATCTGTTGTTAGATAAGGCAACACAAAAAGCCAAGCCGCCTAAACGTTATAAAGTTGTATTATTAAATGATGACTTTACGCCGATGGATTTTGTGGTGGATGTCTTAATGCGATTTTTTGCGATGGATGAGGCCAAAGCCATGCAAGTTATGCTCGCAGTCCACCACCAAGGTAAAGGGATTTGTGGCGTGTATAGCCGCGATGTGGCGGAGACCAAGGCCTATCAAGTGAATCAATTTTCACGTCAGAACCAGCACCCATTACTGTGCCAAATCGAAGCCGAATAAAGCGATTGAGAACCAGAATATGTTAAGTAAACCCGTGCAAATGTCACTCAGCAATGCCTTTGGTATGGCACATGAATACGAACATGAGTTCGTTACCTTGGAGCATTTGCTATTAGAGCTACTCAGCTTGCCGGATGTGCAAGAAGTGGTAGTGGCCTGTGGCGGCCAATTAGAACAAATTGAAGCTGCTCTCGAAGAGTATCTAGAATCTGAACCGGTTGTGGCCAACCCGGATCGTCAAGAAATCCATCCTTCAATGGGGTTTCAGCGTGTGATTGAGCGTGCGATTTATATGGTCCAATCTAACGGCTATAACGAAGTCATGGGGGTGCATTTGTTAGCGGCAATGTATGCTGAACCCGACTCGCATGCAGCTTATCTTTTAGAGTTGAACGGCATTCAGCGTGTTGATGTGCTTAGTTACTTATCCCATGGCATTGTTTCATCTGATGAGCATGAATATTATCGTGCAGAAGAGGATGAATCTTCGGAACAAGCAAGTGAATCCTCCAACGATGATGCCTTAAAAAACTTTACGCTTAATCTAAATCAACAAGCGCTCGAAGGTCGAATTGACCCGATGATTGGGCGGGGTTGGGAGTTGAATCGCACCTTAGAAATATTAAGTCGCCGCCGTAAAAACAACCCATTATTAGTTGGGGAACCCGGTGTGGGTAAAACCTCCATTGCAGAAGGTTTAGCTCATAAAATTGTGCATGGCGAAGTACCGGAGAGCTTAGGTGATGCGGTGGTTTACAGCCTGGATATGGGTGCGTTATTAGCCGGTACACGTTACCGTGGTGATTTTGAAAAACGTTTTAAATCTCTACTTAATAGCCTTGAGAAACAACCGCATGCGATTCTGTTTATTGATGAAATACATACTATTATTGGGGCTGGTGCGGTGCAAGGTGGTGCAATGGATGCGTCTAACCTAATGAAGCCCGCACTGGCCAATGGAAAGTTACGTTGCATTGGCGCGACCACTTATGAAGAGTATCGCGGTATCTTTGAAAAAGACCGTGCGTTAGCGCGACGTTTTCAGAAAGTCGAAGTACGTGAACCTTCAGTGGTTGAAACCATACAAATTTTAAAAGGCTTAAAAGAGCAGTTTGAATCGCATCACGATGTTAAATATACCCAACCGGCGTTAAAAGCCGCAGCTGAATTGGCGGAGCGTTATATTACCGATCGCCATTTACCTGACAAAGCGATTGATGTGATTGATGAAGCGGGTGCTAAACAACGTTTGATGGTGGCAAGTAAACGCCGTAAACAGATTGGGGTGCCAGAAATCCAGCAAGTGGTGGCGAATATTGCGCGTATTCCAATCGCCAACATTACCCAGAAAGAAAAAGACAAATTGTTTGATCTAGAGGACAGTTTGAAGCGAGTGGTTTTTGGCCAAGATCATGCCATTAAACAGTTGGTCTCGGCGATTAAATTGGCACGTTCCGGTTTAGCTAGCCCAGACAAACCAACCGGCAGTTTTTTGTTTTCCGGCCCAACTGGGGTAGGTAAAACCGAATTAACCCAGCAGATGGCAAAACATCTAGGCGTGGAGTTGATTCGATTTGACATGTCGGAATATATGGAACGCCATACCGTATCGCGTTTAATTGGTGCGCCGCCTGGATATGTGGGTTATGATCAGGGTGGTTTGTTGACTGAAGCCGTCAACCGTCAGCCTCATTCGGTGGTCTTGTTGGATGAAATTGAAAAAGCCCATCCCGATGTTTATAACCTATTATTACAAGTGATGGATCACGGCACCTTAACCGACAACAACGGCCGTAAAGTCGATTTTCGCAATGTGGTATTGATTATGACGTCTAATGTTGGTGCCGAAAATATGAGTCGCGCCAGCATTGGCTTTACCGAACAAGATCACACCCTAGATTTTGAAGCAGAGCTGAAAAAGGTATTTAAACCCGAATTCCGCAACCGTCTCGATGCCGTGATTCAGTTTAATAAGTTATCTGAAAAGTCGATGGAATCGGTAGTTAACAAGTTTATTTATGCGCTGGAACAAAGCTTGGCGGATAAAAAAGTAACCTTGGTTTTAACCACCAAGGCACGAGCTTGGTTGGCGAAAAAAGGTTACGACCCACAAATGGGCGCGCGACCAATGAACCGATTAATTCAAGATAAGATTAAGCAGCCGTTGGCGGAAAAACTATTGTTCGGTGAGCTGCAAAATGGCGGCCAAGTGACGATTGATTTAAAAGCCGATGACCTCGTATTTAAAGTTAAATCAACAAGTTAATTTTTAATCTAAGGTACAAACAAAAAAAGCGCCTCCATTTTATGGACGGCGCTTTTTTTATGGCGGCAATTAAGCTTTAAGGAATGATTTTTTGAGACTCATCTAAATATTCACGACCCTTTTTAAGCGCTTTATCATACTGGGCTTTTTCACTCGCTTTGTGCAGGTCTTCCAAGTTGTCTTCAATATTGTCTATCGCATCTTCAATCACATCTAGCGCGTTTTCCAGCGTATAGGTGATTTTATGAATTTCTGCCATATCTACAGGCTTAAGTTCATCTTTTTGCAAAATAGCAGCCAATTCCTTGTTGTACTCAGAAAAGTTTTTAACCGCTGCTTCTAGTGTATGTGATGCTTCGCCTTTGAAATGCCGTGGCATGTCATCGCTCGCCATGGCCGTCGTGTGTAATGCAAGGCTCGAAATAAATGCAAATGCGAGGGTGGCTTTGTTAATCATGATCTATCCTCATTGTTAATAATCAATGCATTTGATTTTAGCAATAACGCTTAGATAAAAGTAACGGAACATTGTTAATTCACATTTGTTCACGAATTAGGTATGCAATATGCCCGCTTTGATAAGGCTGGGTCTGTAAAACCTAGAGGCCGATGGTATGATTATGCCTTCACTTAATTTGAGGTTGGTTTTTTGTCGATTCACTTTATTTTAGGCGGCGCACGTTCCGGCAAAAGCGCTTATGCTGAACAGATGGCCAAAACACAAGCCAAGCCGGTGGTATATATTGCTACAGCCCAGGCCGACGATGCCGAAATGCAAAACCGGATTGCACATCACCAAACTCAGCGCCCACAAGAGTGGCGCACACTTGAGGTGGCTGATGATTTGGGCGGGGCATTAAATTCAATTGATGCTGAGCATTGTGTCATTATTGACTGTTTAACCCTGTGGATGATGACGTGTTTTGCAGAGCATCCGCAAGTGAATCAGCAGGCGATTGACCACTTTGTCGAATCGTTAGTGCAGTTCAAAGGCGATTTATTACTGGTGTCAAATGAAATCTCGATGGGTGTCGTGCCGATGGGCGCTTTATCTCGAGATTATGTCGATAGCCTAGGGCGTTTGCATCAACAGGTGGCCGCACGCGCCGATCAAGTAACTTTAATGGTGGCTGGGCTACCTATGACGGTTAAGTAAGCCGCATTTATAAAGGACAAGCAGTATGTGGCTAAACGAGCCAGTAAAAGTTTTAGATGTCCAAGCTCAAGCTCAGGCCGAAGCTCGTCAAACACAACTCACCAAACCGGCTGGTTCGTTGGGTGAGTTAGAGCGATTAGCGGTTCGATTAGCGGCGATGCAGGGCACCGATAAACCAACTATGCACCAGGCCTGGATTAGCGTTTTTGCCGCTGATCATGGCTTGGCTGAAGCGGGTGTGTCGGCGTTTCCGCAGCAGGTGACCGCTCAAATGGTGCAAAACTTTATATCAGGTGGGGCGGCAATCACGGTATTGGCACGTCAACACCAAGTGCCTTTTGAAGTGGTGGATGTCGGTGTCAAAGCGGATTTTGCCAAACAACCAGGCCTGGTGGTCGATAAAGTGGGCTACGGTACGGCTAATGCCTTAAATCAGCCAGCTATGACTCAAGCTGAATGTCAGCAGGCTTTAGAGGTTGGAAAGCGTGCGGCTGAAAGGGCGTATCAGGCTGGTGCATCTTGTTTTATTGCCGGTGAAATGGGGATTGCCAATACCGCTTCGTCTAGTTTACTGCTCGCCTGTCTGATGCAAACCGAAATTGCGCCTCTAGTGGGGGCCGGTACGGGATTAGATTCAGCGGGTGTTGCGCACAAAGTTGAGATTTTAAAACAGGTTTTGGATCGCCATGCCTCAAGTTTAAAGCCAGCCCAACCCTTAGATATTTTGGCGTGTGTGGGCGGTTTTGAGATAGCGGCTTTAACGGGGGCTTATTTGCGTTGTGCGCAATTGGGTTTACCGGTTTTAGTGGATGGTGTGATTACCACTTCGGCGGCATTAGTGGCGAATGCGATTGCACCGCAAGCGAAAGACTGGTGGGTTTTTAGTCATTTATCGGTCGAACCGGCTCATAAAATCGCATTGGATTTTTTAGGTGTGAAGCCTTTGTTGCAATTGGATTTACGTTTAGGTGAAGGCTCGGGGGCGGCGATTGCTTGGCCGTTATTGCAACAAGCCTGTGTTTTGCACAACCAAATGGCAACCTTTGCCGAAGCCTCGGTAAGTAGCGGCGCATGAGTTCGTTGCAACCGAAACGCATACAACTGGTTCGTCACGCGAAATTGGTGTCGGACACCACGGGTTTGTTTATCGGTCGCACCGACCTTCAGGCGTGTGCGTCATCTAGCCAGCAACTAGTGGAGAGGTTGCAAAAAAAACCTTTTGATGCGGTAGTCAGTTCCCCTTTGCAACGCTGCCGAACTTTAGCCGAGCAGGTGGCAAAATCAAACAAGCTTCAAGTTGACTATCTGGATGGCTTGCAAGAGCGTGACTGGGGAAGTTGGGATGGCTTGCATAGCGCCGATATCAAGCCGTCTGATTTACAGGCTTATTACGATGATCCATTTAATTATGTGATGCCGCAAGCCGAAAGCTGGGATCAAATGCGCGCACGTTTAAACCAGGCCTGGTGGGCGCTATTAAATCATCCAGCACAAGACATTTTATGTATTACGCATGGTGGTGTTTTACGATTATTGATGCAGCAAATATTAGGCTTAGCGGATCAGGCTTTATTCCAGCTTAAACTCGATTACGGTGTGCAAATTTTATTGGAAGTCACGCCTACTCAAACTCAACCGTTTGTGCAGTTGGTTGAGATTCGACCAGGAAATTTATAATGAATGCCTTTAAACGCTTTTTTAAATCGTTTTGGTTAGCGGTACAGTTTTTTACGCGCTGGCCAACCCCGCAATATGCCTCGGTGAGCTCCGAAGAAATGGGGCGCAGTTTGGCCTGGTTGCCATTGGTTGGCTTATTCATTGGTTTGGGTTTATGGGCTTTGACAAGCTTGCAGGCCTGGTGGTCAGAGTCAGTTGTCGCCTTAATTATCTTACTGGCTTGGGTGTGGAGCACGGGCGGCTTACATATTGATGGCGCGGCGGATTTTGCCGATGCTTGGTTGGGCAGCTGTGGTGACAAAACCCGTGCTTTAGAAATAATGAAAGACAGCCGAATCGGCACAGGTGGCGGGGTGGCAATCGGGTTGATTTTGTTAACCAAGTGGGTTTTGTTAACTCAACTATTACAAACCGATTGGTTGGTTTTGTTGGTATTGATTCCTTTTTGGGCACGCATTGGCTCGCTTATGTTAATGATGACGACACCTTATGCGTCACAAAATGGCATGGCTGAAACCATGTTTCGTCATCTGAATCGCAAAATGGTTTGGTTGTGGTTGGTGATCGCGCTTGGTTTGATGATCGTTAAAGCACCAGGCCTGGTGCTGATTGTGTTGGCTTGGTTTTGGGTACGTTGGTTATTGATTCGCTATTTGGGCGGCATGAATGGCGATGGCGCGGGTTTGATGACTGAAGTATTAGAAATCGGCGCTTTATTAATCTTGAGCGCGAGCTTTATCCATTAACTGACATAAGTTATCAAGTGCATCAATTAAACGTGCGGTTGGGCGTTGAAAATGATCGGCGTTTAAAGGATAGATATGGCCGTTTTTAACCGCCTTGAGTTGTGCAATTTTCTGCCATTCGGCAAGCCATTGTTGTTGAACATGATCCAACCCACCCAGTAAAATCATGTCTGGATTTTGCTGAATCACGGCTTCGCGGTTGACATGCGGTGCGAGCGCACTTAAATCGGCAAATACATTGGTGCCACCACACACTTCAATCGCTTGGCTAATAAACTGTTCGCCATTAATGGTGATGGTGGGTTGATGCCAAACTTGATAAAACACCCGCACTTTTGGCGCATCTTGATAATGTTTTCGTAATTGGTTTAGTTGCTCACGCAGTCGTTTGGCCTCCGTTCTGGCGGTCTGCGTTTGTTGGCTCACCCGACCGATTTCTTCGATCAAATTCGGAATAGCATCTAAACCTTGGGTATCACGAATCAATAGATTTAACCCCAGGCGTTCTAAACGATCCAAATCTTGCGGACGATTGCCAGATTGCCAGGCTAATACTAAGTCTGGTTTGAGTTGCATAATCACTTCAAAATTAAGTGCGTTATAACTACCGACAATCGGAAGCGACAAGGCGGCTTCAGGGTAATCGGAGTAGTTGACCACGCCTACCAATTGATCGCCTGCACCGGCTGAATAAACCAACTCGGTTAAACTGGGAGCAAGTGAAATAATGCGTTTGGCCGCTGGTTCAGCTTGGGCCGCCCAGCTGGTAAATAATAGGCTAATTAAAAAACTGTAAATACTGAGTTTTTTGAAGTTCATCAATTTAAACCACATGATAAAGCAGCCCAATTAAGATCAATAAAATCATGCCTAAGTCGAGCGGCAAGCTTAAACTTAACGCCCGTTTTAAATGGCTGGCCTCCAGTTGTTTGGGTGACTGTGGATCACCAAAATAGGGTTTATCCGTCAGCTCACCAAAGTAGCGGGTGGGGCCGCCCAACTGTGCACCAATTCGCCAAGCCATCGCCGCAATTGGATAACCCGCGTTGGGGCTGGCATGCCCACCTGCTTGACGCCACCAACTAAACAGTCCAACTTTGGAACTCAGCAATGCCATCCATAAGGCCGTGATGCGAGCCGGTAACCAGTTTGCCACGTCATCCAAACGTGCCGCGACCTTACCAAAACGCTCGTAGCGTGCGTTGCGATAGCCGACCATTGAATCCATGGTGTTGATCGCCTTGTAAACAACCAGGCCTGGTAGGCCAAACAATAAAAAGTAAAACATCGGTGCAATGACGCCATCGCTTAAATTTTCCGCATAGGTTTCGACACCCGCTTTAAAACAATCACTTTGATCCAGGTCTTGTGTGTCGCGGCTCACTAACATCGCCACGGCTTGTTGAGGTTGCGGGTGGGTGATGAGACCGGCCACTTGGTCACGCAACATACGATGCGCAATCAAGGTCGAAGCTAATAAACCATTAATGAATAAGTGCAGCCATAAAGGCAGGGTAAACAGTAACAAGCTGACGATTGTGGCGGCCAATAAACTGAATATCAACAAGCTAAAAACTAAACCGGCACCGCGTAAAATCGAATCGGCATAATATCGCTTTTCAAACCAGCTAATCAGTTTTCCCAGCCCAATTACTGGATGCGCACGTCCCATAAATTCGCCAAAAAATCGGTCGAAAAGGATCGCTAATAAGGCGCTGATTAAAATCCAGCTGGGATCAAATAATAGCATGGGGTGTTTCCTGGTTAAGTTGGTTAAAAGCGTGTATTAAACGTTGGTGGTGAGTCGGGGTTTGCACGGAAATGCGCAGGTGATCTTGGCCTAATTCGACCCCAAAACTATCACAAGCTCGGACTAAAATCTGCTGATCCTCCAAGGCTTGGGCAATCTGTTGAGCCGGCTGTTGGGTTTGCACCAATACAAAATTGGCTGAACCCGGCATCACTTTTTTGAGCAACGTACAACTTTGCAGGCGTTGGATTAAATCGGCTTTGGCGCTCAACAACCAGGCCTGGTTGTGGTTATCAAAGTCTGGGTCTTGTAGCGCTTGTTGCAATAATTGACTATCCAGATAAGAAATCGGCCAAGCTGCTTGTGGCCAAGTTTTTAGCCAGTCCGGTTGCGCAAACACCGCACCCACACGCAAACCTGGACAAGCGTAATATTTGGTTAAGGATTGCATAATAATGAGCTTTGGCCAGTCTTTCAGGTATCGGCGAAAACTGAGATCATGCTCAAATCCCAAAAATGGCAAAAAGGATTCATCCATCACCACCCAACAATCTTGTTTACGCCAATGGGCAATCAGTTTTTCGAGTTTATGTGGCGCATAATAATGGCCATCCGGCGTGCTGGGATTCACAAATACCACCAGACTATTGGCTGGCAGATCGGGCAAGCACCAGGCCTGGTGGTCAGGCTGATTAAAATCGCGTTTAAGCTCAATCGTGGTTTGGCTATAAAACGCCGCTGCCCGCTGATATTCGCCGTACAAGGGCGTGAAAAGCAGGGTGGTGTGAGGGCGCAAGTGCGCAAACAAACTCAAAATCGCGCTCGAAATGCCATTGGTTAAACGAATATGATCGGTAGCTAACTGAAACTTTTCAGCGATCGCCACCCGCAAATCGTGTGCTTGTTGTGGCGGATAATGTGACCATAAAGCCGGTTGCAGGGTTAAATCGTAACGCGGTTGGTTTGGGTTAATGCTGGCGGAAAAATCCAATACTCTCGCCAAAGCTTGTTGCGGGCTTAAACCTTGGCGTTGAGCAAACTCAAAAAATTGACCACCGTGTTGAGACATTAAAAATCAATACCTGGTTGGGCTTGAATGCCACTTTTGTAAGCGTGTTTTTCGTCTTGAATTTCCGACACGGTATCCGCCAGTTCACGTAATTCCGCAATCGCAGAGCGGCCAGTGACAATCACGTGTTGGCCTTCAGGTCGCTCCATAATGATATTAAGTACCGTGTCTTTATCCAAATAATCGTAGCTGAGCAAATAGGTTAATTCGTCTAATACCACTAAGTCATAACTTGGGTCAGTCAGCATTTGGGTGGCAACTTGCCAACCGCGCTGTGAGGTCGCGATGTCTTGTTGACGGTCTTGGGTGTCCCAGGTAAAACCATCGCCCAGTACATGCCATTCGCAATTGGGTTGGGCGTTAAAAAAGGCTTCTTCGCCGGTATCGGTGCGGCTTTTAATAAACTGGCAGACACCCACTTTCAAGCCATGTCCTAGTGCGCGAGCAATGGAGCCAAAGGCGGAGGTGGATTTGCCTTTGCCATGACCGGTGATGACAATTAACAAGCCCTTTTTTTGGTCGGCACGTGCAATCGCGGCATCAATTTGCGCCTTTTTACGCGCCATACGGATTTTATGATACTGGGATTTCTTATCGTCGTGACTCATTCTAAAATTCACTGTTTAAATTAAAGCCAACAGTTTACAAAACTTATGCAGTTTATTGGTTAATAAATCGGCTTTGCACGCATTAAATATCAATCCAGTTAACAAAAGTCTCTATAATCCATACCTTAGTTTCTTATTCCAGCTCTATCGAGATCGCCATGAAAAAAACCTTTAGCTTAACCCACGAAAAAATCCAACCAGCTCGATTAATTGAAGCGGTTAAACACGATGTTCGTAAATATTTAAAGCGCGAACGCGCTAAAACTTTGCCGGCAGGGGCGGATTTTTGGGATTTTGATTGCCGTTTTGGCGAGCAGGCGACGAGTAGTAGGGTGATTCATATCGCCGAAATAGATGCTTCGTTAAATCAAGCTGAAGCGCAAAATTGGCCATCTTGTTATATTGAAATTCTTGTCAAGCCCGGCTACCGCACACCTAAAACAGTCTAAATAAATATTAGCACTTGCCAGCTTAATTACCAGGCCTGGTGCTTAAGGCTTTTTCAGCTTGTTCATAACCTAATTTCACCATGCGCTCAACTTGGTTAAATTCCAACATGCCGCAGGCATTACGCGGAATATCAATTGTAAAGTCTGGCGGATAACTCGCCAGTTTTTGGCGGGCAATGGTGTTTTGCATGCTGTCGAAGGCACGATTACTGATATCCAGCACATCCCAATCCAGTCCTATGGACTTGTCTTTTTGCTGACCAAATTTCTCGACAAAAAAATCTTTAATCGTATCGGTTATACCGTTTAGGTGACCTAACCAATCAGACGATTCAGACGAGTTTTGCTTGTCGTTTTCAGGCGTCTCTTGCACCTTGTCTTGGGGTTTACCGCCCAAGTTCACCGCAATAATTAAATCATTGTGGTCGCTAAAAGTGGGGGCGATCGGCACTGGGTTGAGCACCCCGCCATCAATCAATGTCATGCCATGATGTTCATATGGTGTGAAAATCATGGGTAATGAAATTGAGGCACGGATCGCTTTATGCAACAAACCGGTTTGCAGCCAAACTTCTTTTTCGTGATCAATGTCGGTCGCCACAGCGGTGTAGGCGATATCCAAATCTTCGATTTGCACATCACCCAAAAAATCGGCCAGTTTATTAAAGAGTTTTTCGCCTTTAATCAGGCCACTGCTGTTCCAAGATACATCTATTAATCCTAGTAACTCGGTTTTGCTGAGCTGTTTTAACCAGTCTTCATAAGCATCGAGTTTGCCGGTGGCGTAGAGGCCGCCAATTAACGCGCCCATCGAGCAACCGGAGATCGAGCAAATTTGGTAACCTTTTTCTTCTAAACAACGAATCACGCCAATGTGCGCTAAACCACGTGCGCCACCGCTGCCTAACACCAATGAAACCGTTTTATTTTTAGCGGGTGTCGAGTTTTTAGTAGGGTGATTCATATGTGGTTTGACCTGTTTTGTTTAAATGAGACTGTGGGTTTGATTATAAAGACTCGTGGTTCTGGAGCAAGCGAAACTGGCCAGCGAGACTCGAGCAATTTTGACTACTATTGAATTGAAAACCAAGCTAAGCTTATCGACGCGTTAATATCGAAAAATGGTGGAATGGATTGATTGATGAGCTGGATTAAGCACTGGCAAGTAAGGCGTGTTTTAAAACGTGAGCCAATTGGGCACGAGTTTTGGCATAACCTAATGGCAAAAGATCCGCTATTTGCAGACCTAAGTTCGGTGCAAAAAGCCCATTTGCGCGAACTGACCACCTTATTTAAGTATCAAAAAAACTTTCGTGCAAGCGATGACTTCAATTTAACGCAATCGATGGCGCTGACGATTTCGGCGCATGCTTGTTTATTGATTTTAGAGTTGGGTTTGGATTACTACCAAGGCTGGCGCGATATCATCGTTTACCCAACCGCGTTTGTGGTTGAGCGCGATGAAACGGACGAATTGGGCGTAGTAGTGCATCAAGCGCAAGTTTTAGGGGGTGAAGCTTGGTTAACTGGCCCGGTGGTGTTGGAATGGCAGAGCTTTAAGGCTGAGTCGGACGAATTCACACCAGGGCGTAATCTTGTGTTACATGAGTTTGCGCATAAGTTAGATATGCTCAATGGCGCGGCTAATGGCATGCCGTCATTGCATAAAACCATGAATCGCGAACACTGGACGCAAGCTTTTAGTAAGGCTTTTGAGCAACTACAACATCAAGTCGAACATGGCCATCATCCGGCTATTAATCCGTATGCGGCGACAGATCCAGCTGAATTTTTTGCTGTCTCAACGGAGTACTTTTTTACCGCACCTCATTTGCTGAATCACCATTTTCCTGCAGTTTATGAGCAATTATGTTTGTTTTATCGGCAAGATCCTAATGCCCGTTTAAGTATTTGATTTTGGCTTGAAATCTTAGTTAAGAAGCGTAAAGTGGAAAGCAGGATATGTATCCCGTAAGGAGCTAAGTTATGCAGCGAATTACAAGCCGTTTTACGCTTTGGGCATTTATTTTAATGGCCTTATTGGGTTTCAATAATGTCTCAGCCAATAAAGCACCAGGCCTGGTGGTTGAATTGAGCATTGGGGGCGGCGTCGGCCCAGCCACTCAGGATTATATTCAACGCGGTATTCAAAAAGCCGAAGCTCAGCAAGCCCAACTTATTATTCTGAAAATGGATACGCCGGGTGGCCTAGATTCGGCTATGCGCGCGATTATCAAAAACATCGCTAATGCCAACATTCCGGTCGTAACCTATGTGTCACCCAGCGGCGCACGAGCCGCCAGCGCGGGTACTTATATTCTGTATGCCAGTCATATTGCGGCAATGGCGCCCGGCACGAATCTTGGTGCGGCAACGCCCGTACAAATCGGCGGGTTTTCTCCGCCAGACATCAAACCCAGTTCCGCGTCAGATAATACCAGCGAAACCCAAGCACCTAACGAGGCTGGGTTAGAGCAGGCCATGCAAGACCCGTCTAAACGCAAAGTCATCAATGATGCGGTTGCTTACATTCAAGGTTTGGCGCAACTGCGTGGACGCAATGCCGAATGGGCGGAAAAAGCCGTGCGCCAAGCTGCGAGTTTATCCGCAGATGGAGCGTTAAAGCAAAATGTGATTGATTTAATTGCCAACAGTCGAGCCGATTTATTAAATCAGCTTGATGGCCGTAAGGTCATTATTCATCAGCAACCCCATCAACTTAATACCGCTAATGCCCAAGTCGTCGAAATTTTACCCGATTGGCGCAGTCAATTATTGAGTGTGATCACCAATCCCAATATTGCCTATATTCTGCTTTTAGTCGGCATTTATGGCCTGATTCTGGAGTTTTTTAATCCAGGTGGTTTTTTTCCAGGCATTGTGGGGGCGATTGCGTTATTGCTGGCTTTGTATGCCTTTCAATTATTGCCGGTTAATTATGCTGGTTTGGCGCTGATTTTTCTCGGGGTCGCGTTGATGATTGCTGAAGCGTTTGATCCGAGTTTTGGTGTATTGGGACTGGGCGGTATTGCCTCGTTTGTGATCGGTTCCATCATTTTAATGGATACCGATCAACCGGCTTATGGCATCGATTTATCCTTGATTATTAGTCTTACGGTTTTGAGTGTATTGGTGTTAGGCGCAATATTGTGGTTGGCGGTGAAATCCACTCGTAGTCAAATCGTCAGCGGTTTGGAGGCTTTGATTGGCAGTGAAGCGGTGGTGATTGAAGATTTTGATGAAAAAGGTTCAGTCATTATGCACGGAGAACATTGGCAAGCTATCACCCATAAGCCTCTAAAGAAAGCGCAAACCGTCAAAGTCACCGGTCTTAAAAACCTGATTCTTAGCGTTGAGCCGCTGGATTCTGAAAATCCACAAAAGGAGGATGTAACATGAGTATGTTTGCACTTTATATCGTGTTCGGGCTGGTCGTATTATTTTTTGTCAGCGCCATCCGAATTCTGCGTGAATACGAACGTGGCGTTATTTTTATGTTAGGGCGTTTTACCAAGGTAAAAGGGCCGGGCATTATTATCGTGATTCCGCTCATTCAGCAAATGGAAAGAGTGGATTTACGCACTGTTGTGATGGACGTGCCCAGCCAAGATGTGATTTCGCGCGATAACGTATCCGTGCATGTGAATGCGGTGGTGTATTTCCGCGTGATTGAACCGGATAAAGCCATTATCCAAGTCGAAGATTTTCACGAAGCGATTAGTCAGCTCTCGCAAACCACCTTGCGTTCGGTGTTAGGTCAGCATGAGCTGGATGAAATGCTCGCCGAACGAGATCGTTTGAACATTGATATCCAAAAATCGCTCGACGAACAAACCGATGCTTGGGGTGTCAAAGTCAGCAATGTCGAAATCAAGCATGTGGATTTGGATGAAAGTATGATTCGCGCTATCGCCAAACAAGCCGAAGCCGAACGTAGCCGACGCGCCAAAGTGATTCATGCCGAAGGCGAAATGCAAGCTTCGCAAAAGTTATTAGAAGCTGCGCAAATCCTATCGCAACAACCGCAAGCCTTACAGTTGCGTTATCTGCAAACCCTAACCGAAATTGCCAACGACCGCTCCAATACCATTGTCTTTCCACTGCCGATGGATTTAGCGGATGTGATTTTCAATAAAAAGAAATAAACATTAGTGCCCAAGAATAACCAGACCTGGTGGTGAAGTGATAGTACCAGGCCTGGTGGCGTGTTTTGACTAGATTTGAAAGCCGACCACACTAATCTAATTAATGTAAAATAGCATTTCGTAACCCTTTGAGTTACACTTGTCCCATGATTAAAAGTTTTATCCATAAAGGACTTCAAAAGTTTTACGCCTCAGGCAATACTTCTGGTATTCAGAAAAAGCATGAGAAAAAACTACGCCTTATCCTTACCAACTTGGACCAAGCTGAAAGCCCAGATGACATGGATTTGCCAGGGCTTTTTATGCACCCGCTGAAAGGTGGACGCAGCGGAATATGGTCTGTGTGTGTAAGTGGAAACTTGAGAATTACTTATCGCTTTGATGGGCGGGATGTCGAAATTGTAAATTATGAGGATTATCACTAATGGCAATGTTTAATCCAGCGCACCCTGGAGAAATCTTAAAAGAACTAATTATCGAGTCTTTAGGCTTAACGATTACCGATGTTGCATCTCATTTGGGTGTGAGTCGTAAAACCTTGTCTAAGATTTTAAATGCACACGGTTCTATTACACCGGAAATGGCTGTTCGGCTAGAACTGGCTTTTGGTAAGCCAACAGCCGATCATTGGCTACGCATGCAAAACGCCTATGATCTCTGGCAAACACGACAACAAAAAGCGTCATTTCAAGTTTCACCTTATAACGTTCAAATGGCGTAAAAGGGCAAGTAGGTTAAATTTACTCTACATATTTATTCAAGGCAAAAATAATGTGTAAACCATCAGATAATCAACAAGATAAGCGACAAGAGTATTAAGAGCGGTATCGATTTTGGACTGATAAAAGAATTTCTCAGCTTTCGTTCCATAACAATCTTCTTCTTACTCTTGGTATTGCATTAATAGGGTATTTCTGGTCAGAAAGAAGCAGCATATACACAAAGCTAGTTATTGATTTCAATGAAATCGATTGGATAGTCACTTTTTTGTACTAGGTCTTATATTCACCGGAATATCTGTTTTTGCAGGCTTCACACTGTCTTTGTCAAGACTTTACGATTTACGTTTAACATCCCATATAGTTTTAACTAGAAAAAGAGCATTAGATAAAAACGTGATAATCAAGGAAAAAAAACATAAACAAAGACTATGCAGTCCAATACCTGCTTTATTCAGTGTTGTATTTTTCAATTATCAGAGGTACGAAATAAAAAAGAATGAAATAAAAGAAAATGAAGGTTTTAAAAAGAAGTTTAATGCGTTAACACAAAAGTCTTCTGACTTGGGATATTTAACATGGGGAATCCTTAAATTTCAAACATTAACTATGCTAATCGCTTTTATTCTTTTCACATTCACCCTGATATTGAAATAGCCTATTGAGAATTGTATCTGGCAGAACTCAGTTCTTATGAAAAGCCACCATTTCGGTGAATTTAATCAAGTGTACTTAAAAAAATCTCTAAACTTCAGTTTTATGCCTTGTAGTGGTTATTCAGTTAGAATAGGCGGCATAATTTTGGGTTTTGAAGGGGTGTGGTGATGGCCGGATCGTTATTTGATCAGTTGAAAAAGTCGGGTTTGGTGAATGAGCATAAGGCCAAGCAGATTAAGAAAGAGAAGTATCAGCAATCTAAAAAGAAAAAGGGTCAGAAGGCCGAGCCAGTAGAGAATGAAGCGGCAAAACTGGCGGCTGAAGCAGCGCGCTTAAAAGCTGAGAAAGACCGACAATTGAACCTAGAACGTCAGCAACAGCAAGCCGAAAAGGCCAAGCAAGCGGAGTTAAAACAAATTTTGCAGTCGAATCAGTTAAAAGGTTTTGAGGGCGAACTGACGTTTAATTTTGCGGATGACAAGCAGGTTAAAACCTTGCGAGTAAATGCTAAAACTCAAAAGGGTTTAATCAATGGCCGAATTCGTATTGCGCGGTTGGACGGCGCGTATGTCTTGATCCCGGATACGGCGGTGGAAAAGGTTGAGTTGCGCGATGCAAGCGTGTTAATTCCCTTTGCAGATAAAGACGATTCCATCTCGAAAGAAGACCAAGATTATTACGCCAAATTCGAAATCCCGGATGATTTGGTTTGGTAGGATTATTATGATGCTTGGCATTTTTAAGTCGGATTTATCACTCTATATAATACCCACAGCTCATCAGCTAACTAGGCTCGTTTCTTGGGAGGCTCTGTTGTGAGCCTAGTCGATTAAACTTTACAAAAAAGGGGAGGTGGTGAATGACTTTGGCGCAAATAATAGAGCTTATGCTAACAGCAATAATGGCTGTATTTTTGGCTTATATTGCATATCAACAGATGTCAATTAACCGGAAAAAACTGGCTCTGGAACTCTACAATAAACGCTTTAAAGTATACTCAGACACACTTTGCTTTTATCAAGAGCTCGTTGAGGGTGATGTAAGTAAAGAGGTTCACCGAGATTTTATTGGCAGTAAAGCAGCATCTAAGTTTCTCTTTTCACAAGATCCCAGTATTTTCGAACTTCTGGACACAATGCATTCTGAGTCATTCAAAAGTATTGGATTTAAGCGACATGGAAAAGAGTGGGAAGGAACTCCTGATTATTTTGAGGCTGCTAAAGTTTCAAAAGAAACTACATTTTGGCTTGGAAAGCAAATAACCTTACTTAAAAATAAAATGGCTCCTTATTTAAACCAATAGGCCTTGGTAAGGATAAAAGGTATGTGATACAGATATGGATGATTTACTGCTTTTCAACTCAGAGTAGCACTAAAGAATCCTGATTTAGTTATCACGCAAAACTGTTCTCTATGGCTAAGATTGTTGCACTTTCAGTTTGACTTACCAAGGATGTTGTTTGAGCTGACTTAGGCCTTTTAGCATAATCGGTGCGGGCTGTAAAAAGTCGGTGCCGTCTAGGGTGATAATGCGGGTGTTTTGCGGCAGGCTCATAATCTGGCAAACCGGGGTGAGTTTGCGTTCAAAAATAAACACTAAATCGGGTTGCAGTTGATTAATCAGCGCTTGAAGTTGGTTTTCGTCAGTGGTGATCGGCAGGTGGGTAATGCGTTGTTGATGACCGACTACTTGAAAACCGGTGTAGTTAAACAAATCCGCCAACCAGGAATCTAAGCCAAAACTATAGGGTAAACCAGAACAGGATGATACCAATAGTAGTTTTTGCCCTTTGCCGTCAATTGTTTTCGCCGTTTGCCGCCAATCTTGGGCAAAATCCTGCGCTTTTTTGAGCGCAACCGGATTGTTTAAGTGTTGCGCAATATCAAGCAGGTTGTGTTCGATTTGTTGCATCGAGCCAAAACTTTCGAGCCGAATGGCTTTAGCAATATGGGTTTCAATCGCGTCAAATTGATCTTGCGGAGTCCAATCGGAGGTGAGCCATAAGTCGGGTTTAAGCGACTGAATGGCTTGCTGGTCTGGGTCGAGCAGCCCGCCGGTATCAGTCACAGCAAGTTCTTTGTTGTATCTGCTTGCGCCAACAATGCAGTGTTTAACGCCTAAATAGTCGAGTTGATGGGTGATATAGGGTGACTGGCTAATTATGCGCGGGCATTGTGCGAATACCGTTGCGCTGAAACTGAGAAGGCAAGCGGCCAGCCATAGTCGAGAAATTAATTGGTATGTTTTCATGGCTGTATGAGTTCCCGTATTTTATCCATCGCTAAATGCTGCTCTAACGTATCCGCTAAACGGTTGAGTTGTTGTTCGCGTTGTTGATTGAGGTCGAAGGCTTGTGCTTGCACCAGGCCTGCCCAGTTAAGCAGGTTTTGCAGGGCTTGCGGTTGGTCAAACAAGCCGTGACAGTAGGTGGCGAATATTTGATTATCGTCTGACACGGCGCCATCGGTGTCGCCGTTTTGCCAATGGATAGCGGGGGCATATTGGCTAAAGTCGGTTTGGCCTTGATGGATTTCATAACCGCTGATTTTGACTGGTTCAACTAGGCCTGGTAGCTGCAACAAACCTTGGCGATTGATGAGTTGTTTGTGCGGGTAAAAGGTCGTGGTGTAATTCATTAATCCCAGACCAGGTATTTGGGTTTGATCAGATTCAATATGGTGCGGGTCGTTAATCAGTGTGCCCAGCATTTGCAGGCCGCCACAAATGCCGATAAGTTTGCCGCCATAACGACAATGTTTGTGCAAATAAGGCAACCAGGCCTGGTGGCTAGTGTGGTTTTGTAGCCAATCCAAATCTGCCATCACACTTTTACTGCCCGGCAGAATCACTAAGTCCGCCGCCGGAATCGGCTCGTTATGTTTGACCCATGTAAAATCCACCTGAGGATGTTGAATCAGCGGATCAAGATCGGTATGGTTGGAAATATGCGGAAACAACGGGGCAATCACTTTTAAAACTTCGTGACCTTCGTGTGCTTCGTGGTTATATTCAAACGAACCAACCGCATCTTCGGCATCAAGGTGTAAGCCGTGTAAATAAGGCAATACACCTAAAACGGGTTTGCCGGTTTCACGTTCCAGCCAATCTAATCCGTCTTGCAATAATGCGATATCCCCGCGAAAACGGTTAATCACAAACCCCTTGATTCGATTTCTTTCAGATGCTGACAAGCAGGCGAGGGTGCCGACAATATGCGCAAACACGCCGCCCTTGTCGATGTCGGCAATCAGAATCACCGGACAATCTACCGCTTCGGCAAAACCCATATTGGCAATATCGCCTTCGCGTAAATTGATTTCAGCAGGCGAGCCCGCGCCTTCAACCAAAATAAGCGGATAGTCAGCTGACAGAATTTGAAAAGAATCGAACACCGCTTGCGCGGCTTTGGGTTTATAAGCATGGTAGTCGAGGGCATTTAGGTTGCCAATCGACTGACCTTGTAAAATCACCTGAGCACCGGTATCGCTATTGGGTTTGAGCAATACTGGGTTCATGTGAACCGTGGGGACGATATTGGCGGCTTGTGCTTGTAACGCCTGCGCACGACCAATTTCACCCCCATCGGCGGTAACGGCACTATTGAGCGCCATATTTTGTGGTTTAAACGGCGCGACTTTGACACCACGCCTTGCCAATACCCGACATAATCCCGCCACTAAGGTGGTTTTGCCTGCATCGGAGGTGCAGCCTTGAATCATTAAACTGGCGGTCATGTCGGAGTTCCTTAAAAGCGAGCGTTTAAACCTAGATAAGCACTGCGTTCAGCGGTGGCATAACCTTCGACGACTTGGTAATAGGTGTTAAACAAGTTATTCAGTTTCAAATAAGCACTTACCGTTGGATCGATCTGATAGTTAATGACGCCATTCCAAACACTGTAGTTTTCGGTCGCGGTATGGACATCGCCACCACGGGTTGCGATATATTGACCGTTTAGATTAATGTCGAGTTGGTCGTTTGGATACCAATTTAAATCCAGCCCAATTTGGTTATCAGGTCGACGGGCGAGCGGGTCGCCATTGGCATCTTCAGTGTTTAAGTGAGTGTAATTCACCCCCAAACCCCAAACGTTGAATCGACGTTTATATTCAGCTTCAACGCCTTTGATTTGAGTGGTGCCTTCAACATTTTGGTATTGGCTACCTGTACTCCATTTGATTAAGTCTTCGACTTTTTTATCAAAGTAGGTAAGGCTTAGGCCGTGCAGGGCATAAGAGATGCTGGCCTCTGCGGACTTTTCGGGCGTTAAGTCGGGATTAGCGGTGCCCCAAGGATTCAGTATTTGAATAATATTGGGCGCGTTATAAGCCGTACCATAATTCACCGCTAAAGATTGATGGGTCGTGATATCCAATTTAACGCCCAGTTTTCCGGTCACTTCTGAACCAAAATTGCTGTAATCGTCATAACGTAAAGCTTCATTAAAGGTTAAATATCGCCAGCGGGTGCTGTGGTTGGCAAAGGCTGAACGAGTATAAGTTTGTTCTTCCATAAAACTAGAATATTTGTCTGAGTTGGCTTCATTGCTACTATAAGCGGCACCCAGTAAGAAATCATTAAATGTCTGGGTTAGCTGCAAACTGCGCGTTTGTCCACGCACAATGTCTGGAGCCGTTTCATCCAGCTGTTTACTACTGAATACGGACTGTTCAGCGGTAAGTTTGGTGTCGGCTATTTGATAGCTGATCTGGCTTAGGTCGGTACGGTTTTTTGAGCGTTTAATCGCGTTAGGAGCCCCCCAGCTATCGTAGTTAGCGAGCGCTTCCGTGGCATTGTGCGCTAAAGTAAGCTGTTGGTTTTTTGCTATAGGTACAACCGCACGTAATGCCACATTACTATGGGTATAGCCATCTTTTTCGTACTGATCAATGTTTTCATCAACCGGTGCTTGGGCACTAAATCCTTCGCTTGTAAGGTGGGAGGCATTCACGAAAAGTCGCGCATCGCCGAGTTTAAAACCGGTTGATATGGCCGATTTGCCAGTGTTATAGGCACCGTGTTCAACATTAATCTGGGTGTCAGTTGATTGCTTGGTAATAATATTGATGACACCAGCGGCCGCATCAGACCCCCAAACACCAGATTGTGCGCCTTTAATAATTTCAATGCGTTCAATATTCGCCACCATTAAGTCAGACAGGTTGGCACCGCTGGTATTGGAAGGATCTTGCGCCCGTACGCCATCAATTAAAATGAGTGTACGTTGGTTATCCGAACCACGTGTATACAAGCTGGCACTCGTGCCTAAGCCGCCATTTTGGGTAAAGCTTAAGCCGTTAACCTGATTTAAAATTTCCGTTAATGAATTAGCTCGTTTGGCTCTGAGTTCGGCGGCCGTAATAACGGTGACATCGGATGTCACTTTTTCAAGGTCTTGTTCGACTTGGTTGGCGGTGACTACAATATTGTTCAGGCTGTTTTCAGCCGACACCAGGCCTGGTGCTATTAAGAGAGCCGCGATTAGCGGTTTGAATTTGTAATGAGTTTGCATTTAAAAGAGTCCTTCAATTCATAGATTCAATATCTGTTATGAACGAAGGCAAAACGGACTTATCCTGAAACAGGTTCAGGCATTTCTACAAGGAAAATTTTACAAGTGCTCCGTATTGCCCACCGCAATAGGTTTAACAACTCATTAGGCCGGTATCCGGGCTGAGGAGCGATTTCAGATTGCCTTCTCGGATTTAAAAACCCAATGGCTTAATAACCTGTCTTCTCCATCACCGTTGCGGGGGCAGCGTTCGATTTGAATCCAAGGTATTTGGATTCGTACGACTCTTCCCGTTTAACGCGGCATTTAAACCGCGCACCTAACGAAGGAGATTATTGTAGAGGGTTGCCGAAAATTTGCAAGCACCAGGCCTGGTGCTTCTAGGGTTTAAGCTTATTAATCGGAATTATTGGTCTGGCTTATTGCGGTTTTTGGCGGCGAGATGATTCGCCCATTTGTAGGACAACCAAAACGCCGGCGTAATAATTGCGAAGGTAAACGCAAAGCTGCTTAACGCCGTTAACCAACCTTCGCCTTGCCAAAGTACGACGGCGCCCACGGCCAAACTTAACAATAGTCCATTGCGTAATGCGCGTTGTATTGGGTTAAATAACATACTTGATTCCTTTGGTTTAGACCTCAATGTTGTCAGCGGGTTTGTGGATTTAATTCGCCATGCCGCCGCGTTGTTGCAAACACAATAAATAGGCTTGTTCGTCTGGTGGTTGCTGGTTTTTCTGACTATGCCACAAGGCTTCCGCCAAACATTCCATCATTTCATGTTCGGCTTCTAATACGCTACCGTGTTTAAGCGTTAACACACGGTGAATTTGTGCAATCCCGGCGGGTCGATCTGTGGCAACCTGTTCACGAATACCTAAGTGCATACCCATGTGCAAAAACGGGTTGGTTTCGCCCATTTCAGGTAGATATTCATTTTTTAAATGCTGTTTGTTTTCGAACATTTTGTGATATTCAGGATGCTGATCAATCACTTGCGCAATCTGCTGTTCCAACGCATCCAAAGGCTGATTGTTGCGGGCTTTCTGCCAAATATCCGCGTAGTGTTGGCGTAGTTTGTCTCGTTCGGATGTGAACATAAATAGCGTTTCCTTAGACTAAATTCAAAAGCACCAGGCCTGGTGACCTTTGGCGATAGGGATGGCTCATTTTAAAAGGCAGACCAGGCAATGAGCAAGCCGAAAAAGATAAATATACTGCCGCTGACTCGGCCTAAACGCAAACGCCCAACATCAGAATGCAACCAGCGTTGTGCTCGGTTCGCCAATAGCGCATAACCTAGATGAACTAAAATCAACAAGCCGCCGTAACTTAGCACAAACAAATGCAAACTTAGGCCTAACTGTTGCGATTGCAACATAAACGGCGGAAAAACCGCCAGAAAAAACAAGATCAGTTTCGGGTTGGTAAATTGAATCAGCACGCCTTCGATAAAGCGTTGCAAGGGTTTGCCACGATGCGCTTGGTCAGTCTGAATATCCGCAATACCGCGTCGCCAAAGCTTGATCCCAAGGTAAATTAAATAAGTCGCGCCCAGCGCTTGCACCAACAGAAACGCCGTTTCTGAGCCCGCAAGTAGCAAACCTAAACTGGTGACGGACAAATAACCGACAATAATCGTGCCGATACTAATGCCCAAAATGCCGTAAAACGCAGGACGAAAACCAAAACGCAACGCATTAGAAAGCGTCATCACCACACCCGGGCCTGGGCTAATAATCGCGGCGGCCGAAGCGGCTAAATAAACAAGATACAAGGTCAGCATAAAGATTTTTTAACTTCACCACCAGGCCTGGTGATATGGGTTATGTTTGATTTACTCAACGTATTTTTCTTTGTCTTTAAATTCGCACAGATCAAAAATGACACAACTGCCGCAACGTGGTTTGCGCGCCATGCAAGTGTAGCGGCCATGTAAAATCAGCAAGTGATGCGCATCCATTAAATGTTCTTTAGGCGTGAACTTAAGCAGTTTTTGTTCGACTTCCAGCACGTTTTTGCCGGGCGCGATTTTGGTACGATTCGATACCCTAAAAATATGGGTATCCACTGCCATTGCAATTTGACCAAACGCGGTATTGAGCACCACATTGGCGGTTTTTCGACCTACGCCGGGCAGGGCTTCCAATTCCTCACGCGTTTGCGGCACGTCACTGTTATGCAGCTCAACCAACATTTTACAGGCTTTAATTATGTTTTCTGCTTTCGAATTAAACAGCCCGATGGTTTTAATATAACTTTTTAAACCATCCACGCCGAGCGCATAAATGGCTTCGGGGGTATTGGCAACAGGGAAAAGTTTCGCGGTGGCGATATTTACACCCTTATCCGTCGCCTGTGCGGACAAAATCACCGCAATCAATAATTCAAAAGGTGTCGAATAATTCAGCTCGGTTTCCGGCTCCGGAATCGCTTGCGCTAAACGATCAAAAATTTGTTGGCGTTTGAGTTTATTCATCTAAAAAGTTAGGAGGTAGAAGAGGCTTTAATCTCAACCGGAATGTTTAATAGTTTGGTTTTTTTCAGACGTTGATCGGCATAGTTTTTTAGCGCGATCAATAAGCCTAAGCCAATAAAGGCCCCAGGCGGTAAAATCGCGAGCAATACGGGTGTGTAATCGCTACTTAAATGCAAGGTCCAGTTGCGGGCGGTTTCGCCGAATAACAACCAGGCCTGGTCAAACAGCGTGCCATTGCCCACCAGTTCACGCAGACTGCCTAAAATAACCAACACAATCGTAAACCCAATCCCAATAAACAACGCATCGACAATTGATTTATCCAGCGAGTTTTTGGAGGCAAAAGATTCCGCGCGCGCTAGGATCGCGCAATTGGTGACGATCAGTGGAATAAAGATACCTAAAATGCCGTGCAAGGTATAAAAGTAGGCATGCATCAGCATGTCAATAATGGTGACGGCGGCCGCAATAATCGCAATAAAAACCGGAATGCGAATTTCAGACGGCACCCAGTGACGAATCAACGAAACCAAAATGTTCGAGGTGAGCAAAACGGCCATGGTCGCTAAACCTAAGCCTAAACCATTTATACTGTTATTGGTGACCGCAAGTAATGGGCATAAGCCGAGCAGGGCGACTAAGGCTTGGTTATTGTTCCAAAGACCTTTTTGCGCAATCTCTTGGTAGTCGCGCCAAGTTTGGTTAAAGGATGCTTTAGTCATACAATTCCTCTGCGTGTCTATTGACATAGTCGAGTGTTAATTTGACCGCGCCGACAACCGCACGTGGGGTGATGGTGGCGCCGGTAAATTGATCAAATTCGCCTCGGTCTCGTTTGACTGCCCAGCGATTCACATTGTCTTCGGTTAGTGTCTTGCCGTTAAAACTTAAAATCCAATCGTTTTTGCGCAGTTCAATTTTATCGCCTAAGCCCGGCGTTTCGCGGTGGCTTATCACTCGCACACCCGCCACACGACCATCTGCAAACACGCCGACAATAAGACGGATATCGCCGTTATAACCATTGGGGGCGACAGTTTCTATCACCAGGCCTGCTGGTTCACCATTTAGGCGCGCGCGATAAATCGTCATGGGTTCGTTTGAGCCCAGGTAGTCGGGTTCGGTCACGGTTTTGGTGTCTTCGAGTAGATTGTTATCATACTGCTGCGCTGGCATGACCTGATTCAGCAGTTGGATTAAAGAAGCTTGTTCGGCTTGCTCTATTTTAGGTTGGGTGAAGGCATTTATCGCGATTAATAAGGCGACGCTAATCACCACAAATAGGCTGAGTAAACCGGCGGCACGAAACATGGTTATTTTGAGTTCTGGTTTCATCGAATATGCCCTACCACGCGAGGTTGAGTGTAGCGGTCAATCATCGGCACGGCGATGTTCATTAATAAAATCGCAAACGCAATACCGTCGGGGAACGCACCCCAGTTACGAATAACATACACCAAAATACCAATGCCTGCGGCATAAATTAAGCGCCCCATCGGCGTGGTGCTGGAGCTGACCGGATCGGTGATGATAAAGAACGCCGCCAACATGGTGCCACCAAATAAAAGGTGAAAGCTGATCGGCGCGTAAAGCGCGGGATTAATCATATGGAATAGCCAAGCCATAAAGGCTAAGGTGCCCAAAAAACCGACCGGAAATTGCCAGCGGATGGTGCGCGTATAGAGCAACCATAAGCCGCCGATTAAGAAGGCGACATTAATCCAACCCCAAGCGGTGAGGTTTAACCAGCTGGATTCAAAGTAAGCCGCTTGTAGCATATCTTGGCTCGACAGACCTTGCTGTAAACCGGTTTGTAAAGTGCTGAGTGGGGTAGCGCCAGTAAAACTGTCGATGGGCATATTGGGCATCACGCCAAATAAAATATGATTGAAGGAATCCCAAAAACTCAAGGTATAACCAGCCAAATCTTTAGGCAAGGTCCACTGAGTCATTTCAGCCGGAAAAGAGATGAGCAAAAAGGCATAACCCAGCATGGCCGGATTAAACGGGTTATAACCCAAGCCGCCGTATAAATGTTTGCCGAAAACCAAGGCAAAAGTACAACCAGTGACAATCACCCACCAAGGTGATTCAGGTGGAATACAGAACACCAGGCCTGTTACAGTGATGAGCGCGCTAAAGTCGGTAATGTTCGGCATGACCGGGCGATCGCGCAGTTTGATCATCACAAACTCGACCAATAGGGCCGTTGCGACCGCCAAAAACCATTGAATAACGATGCCATAACCAAACAGCATAATATGCGCAAGCAATGCCGGAAACGCAGCGAGCTGAACCTGTAACATGATTTTTTGCACCGAGCTGTTGTTATGTGCAAATGGGGAGCTGCTAAAGGTCGCCATTATGGGTTTGTCTCCTGTTGGGCTTTACGCGCAGCGGCTTTTGCTTTGGCGGCTTCCATCGCCGCTTTGCGTTTGTCTTCCACTGACGTTTCTGGCTTAGGTAATTCTGTGCCAGAGTCTTTAGTGTTGTTCGGTTCTTCCGGGCTCGACTTTTTAGCCACTGCGCGGGCTTTGGCGGCCGCCATTGCGGCTTTGCGTTTTTCTTCCGCCGACATTTCAGACTTAGAGGATTCTGTACTAGAATTTTTCGTGCTCTTCGGGTCTTCTGGGTTCAAATTTTTAGCGGCGGTTTGGCGAGCTTTGGCCGCTTGAATGGCTTTTTCGCGTGCGCTTAATTTGGGCGCATCGGCGGCTGGTTTTTCAGTTTTTGGGGCTTCATTGGCTTGTTTTTTGACCGCGGCTTTTTTGGCGGCTAGTTTGGCTTCGCGCTCTTGTTTGTCACGTTCTAAACGTGCTTCACGGGCGTCATAACGTTGCTTGGCAATTTCGGTTAATTTCGCTTGCTGCTTGATTTCCCGCACTTCGGCTTTGGCGTGACGATAATATTGCACCAGTGGAATATGGCTGGGACACACAAATGAGCAACAGCCGCATTCAATGCAGTCGAACAGGTTGAGCTGTTCGGTTTTATCGTATTCATGCGCGCGTGCATGCCAGTAAAGTTGCTGGGGCAGTAGATTTACAGGGCAGGCTTCGGCGCATTCGCCACAACGAATACAGGCCATGGGTTCATCTGACGTTTCGGGTGGATTCGCTAGTATGCAGTTAGTGGTTTTGATTACCGGTACATCATTGTGCGCAACGGCAAAGCCCATCATTGGCCCACCCATTAATAGCGGATAATCCAGTTTTGGTTCGGGTTGGGCCAGTTCAACTAATTCATTAAATGGCGTACCAAGCAGGGCATCAATATTAAACGGCTGTTTTAAACCCATGCCGGAGACGGTGACAAAGCGTGAAACCAGCGGTTGACCGAGTTCGAGTGCCTGTGTAATTGCACGCAGGGTGGCCACGTTCATCATGACCACGCCAATGTCGATACTGTGAAGTCCACTCGGAATTTCGAGTCCAACTAATTCTTGTGTGAGTTGTTTCTGACCGCCCATCGGGTAAACCGTGGCGACTTCTTCCACTCGAACTCGAGTAGCTTGACAAGCTTGGCGCATCGCGGCGATGGCTTGAGGTTTGTTGGTTTCAATACCACAAATGACGTTTTCAACATCAAATAGATCGGCCATAAAGAGCGCGGCTCGCACAATCTCAGGCGCATGCGTTTGCATGAGCAAGTCATCGCAGGTAATGAAGGGTTCGCACTCGGCACCATTGATAATTAAATGTTTAATTTTGCCGGGATGATCGGGAAGTTTGGCAAAGGTCGGAAAGCCCGCACCGCCCATGCCGACAATGCCCGCATTAAGTAGGAGCTGTTTGAATTCAGCAATATTTTTTGGTTTCTCAACGATGCCTAGCGCATTCTCTACGGTGTCTTGTTTTGCGTCCGGTTCAATCACAATACAGGGTTCAGCCAAACCGGAGGCATGCGGCAAAATGCGCTGTTCGATTGCAACAATTTTACCGGAGGCCGGCGCGTGAACTGGCGCACTCAAACCTTTGGCGGCTTGGGCAATCATTTGGAACTTTTTGACCTGTTCACCTATCTCAACGCAAGGTAATGCGGCGCCGCCCATATGCTGTTGTAGCGGCAAAATGAGTTGTTTGGGTATATAGCCGGTTCGTAAAGGTTGGCGTAAGGATAGGCTTTTGTTGTATTTAGGAAAGACACCGCCGTGAAAGTGATACAGCCAGCGTTTCGCCATCGGGTAAATTGGTGCGATCAAATTAATGATTTTTTGGCGTAAACTGGCTTTCATTCGCTGCGCTCCGCCGCGACTTTGGGTTCGGGCCATTTCCAGTTTGTTAAGCTGGGTTTTTCCATCACCATATCAATGCAATCCACCGGGCAAACCGGTACACAAAGTTCGCAACCGGTGCATTCTTTTTCGATCACGGTGTGCATCATCTTGGTGGTGCCGACAATCGCATCGACTGGGCAGGCTTTTATGCAGAGTACGCAACCTATGCAAATGTCTTCATCAATCACGGCCACCATTTTGGGTTTGGGTTCAGTGGCTTCGGCTTCCATCGGCTTGGGTTCAACTTTTAAAATCTCGGCGATCTCAATCATGGTGGGTTCACCACCCGGAATACATAAATTAACTTCGGCTTCGCCTTTGGCGAGCGCTTCGGCATAAGGTCGACAACCTGGATAACCACATTGGCCGCACTGAGTTTGCGGTAACTTTTGGTCAATGATATCGGCCAATGGATCACCTTCGACCTTAAAGCGCACCGCGGCATAGCCGAGTAGTAAGCCAAACACGAGAGCTAAACCTAAAAAGATGAGAATTCCGGCGAGCATCGTCATTTAAACCAACCCACCAAAGCCCATAAAGGCTAAGGACATAAGGCCTGCGGTGATTAAGGCAATCGGCGCACCTTTGAACGGAGTCGGCACATCACCGGCATCGACACGTTCACGAATTGAGGCAAATAACACCATCACCAACGTAAAGCCAACCGCCGCACCAAAACCATAAAAGGCGGATTCGATAAAGTTGTGATCTTCACCAATGTTAAGTAACGCTACGCCCAATACTGCGCAGTTGGTGGTGATTAAGGGCAGGTAAATACCCAATACTTGATAGAGTGCAGGACTGGTTTTGTGAATGGCCATTTCGGTAAAGCCCACCACGGCAGCGATTGACAGAATAAAACCGATGGTCTTTAGATATTCCAATTCAAACGGTGCAAGCAGGTAGGTGTAAAGCAGATAACTCATGACCGAGGATAGCGTGAGCACAAACGTAGTGGCTAAGCCCATACCTAACGCCGCATCGAGCTTTTTGGACACACCCATAAATGGGCACAAGCCTAAAAACTTGACCAGTACAAAATTATTCACCAAAACGGTGCTAATTAAAATAATGACGTAATCGGTCATAACTACTCTTTGTTAGAGAAAACTCAATTTTTTAAACCACGAAGCACACGAAGATTTTTGACATACAATCATCTGCTTTTAAAACTTTTTGCTTGCTTCGTGAACTTCCTGCCCTTCGTGGTTAATTAAAAAACTATTTTACTCGCATACCAGGTTGCGCGCCGTCGTCTGGGTTGAGGATAAATAAATCTTTTCCTCCTGGCCCAGCCGCTAGAACCATGCCTTCGGATAAACCAAAACGCATTTTACGTGGGGCGAGATTGGCGACCATTACAGTTAGCTTACCAATTAGCTGTTCTGGTTCATAGGCCGATTTGATGCCAGCAAATACTTGGCGTTCGCCTAAACCGATATCTAAAGTGAGTTTTAATAACTTATTGGCTTCTGGCACGGCTTCGGCATTAACGATTTTAGCAATGCGTAAATCAAGTTTAGCAAAGTCGTCAATCGTGATTTCTGGCGCAATTGGGTCAAATTGTTTGGCCTCGGCCGAGGCAGCTGGCTCGGTTTTCGCTGGTTGACTTGCTTGTAAGGTTTGTTTTGAATCTTCTAACATTTTTTCTACCTGTGCCATATCTAAGCGAGTTAAAAGCGCTTTATAAGTTTGAATTTCATGGTTCATTAAAGGTGTTTTGGCTTTCGACCATGACCAGTCAGTTTCATTGAAGAACTCGCGGGCTTTGATACTGGTTTCCGGTAAAACCGGTGCCAAGTAAATCATTAAGCTACGGAATAGGTTTAAACCGACACTGACAGATTCATGCAACTCGGCGTCTTTGCCTTCTTGCTTAGCCAGTACCCAAGGAGCGGTTTCAGCAATGTATTCATTGGCTTTGTCGGCCAGCGCCATAATGTCACGCATCGCTTGAGCATATTCACGCTTTTCGTAAAGCTCGGCAATCGGCTCGGCTTTATCCGCAAATTGTCGGAACAAGGCTTGTGCTTCAGGTGACCAGGCCTGGTTGAGTTTGCCATCAAAACGTTTGGTAACAAACCCAGCACAACGGCTGGCGATATTAACGACTTTGCCGATTAAGTCTGAGTTAACCCGCTGCACAAAGTCGTCTAGGTTTAAGTCTAGATCGTCAATGCGGCTATTCAACTTGGTGGCGAAGTAATAACGTAAATACTCCGGTTCCAGGTGTTTGAGATAGGTGCTGGCCATGATGAAGGTGCCACGTGATTTTGACATCTTGGCGCCATCTACCGTAAGGAAGCCGTGGGCAAAAATCGCATTGGGTTTTCTAAAACCTGCGCCCGTTAACATCGCTGGGAAAAACAAGGCATGGAAATAAACGATGTCTTTACCAATGAAGTGATAGAGCTCGGTTTGGCTGTCTTCACGCCAGTATTCGTCAAAATCTAGTTCGTGTTCGTCACAGTATTTTTTGAAAGAGGCGAGGTAACCAATCGGCGCATCTAACCAAACATAGAAAAACTTATTATCTTCACCGGGAATTTCAAAACCAAAGTAGGGCGCATCACGACTGATGTCCCAGTTTTGTAGACCGGATTCAAACCATTCATTTAGCTTATTTGAGATTTGGCTTTGTAAGTGGCCGCCTTGCGTCCATTCTTTTAGCATGGCCTCAAAATGGGCTAATTCAAAAAACAGATGCTCTGAGTCTTTTTGAATCGGTGTGGCGCCAGAAATGACCGACTTAGGATCAACCAACTCGGTGGGCGCGTAAGTCGCACCACAGGCTTCACAGTTGTCACCGTATTGATCGTGCGTGCCACATTTAGGGCAGGTGCCTTTAATGAATCGATCCGGCAAAAACATGTTTTTTTCTGGGTCGTAAAACTGTTTGATGGTTTTGCGACTGATGTGGTTGTTGGCTTTGAGCAGGTTATAAATATAGCTCGAATAATGACGGTTTTCTTCTGAGTGGGTGCTGTGATATTGATCAAACGCAATATTAAAACCGGCAAAATCTTGTTGATGTTCTTGTGATACACGCGCAATCAAGGCTTCAGGTGTAATACCTTCTGACTGGGCACGTAACATAATCGGCGTGCCGTGCGCATCATCCGCGCACACGTAAATGCAATTGTGACCACGCTGTTTTTGAAAACGTGACCAAATATCAGTTTGTATGTATTCAACAAGGTGTCCAAGGTGTATTGGGCCGTTGGCATAGGGGAGCGCGCTGGTGATTAATATTTTTCTGACCGAGGTCATAAAGGCATCCATCTTATTGCAGTTTGAAAGCCTGATATTATAACGGCTTTAGTGCCGTCTGACTAAGGATAATTGAGCTTAATAAAGCCGCGTTCGGACTTTTTTTGATTGTTATTCGGCCACTATAAAAGAGTTGGATATACACGGGTCAATGGTTTATTATTGGGTAAGTTTTTCGTATCCTTTTGTGGATTAGATCGGAGTTTTATTTCATGTCAGTTGAAGGTCAGTTGGTGGGAAATACAGCCATCTTGTATATTAAAGGCCGTTTCGACATTGCGAGCTATGAAGCCTTTAATCAAGCTTACGCTGAGTTTATAGGGCGGGCTAAGCAATTCCAAATTGATCTTTCGATGGCCACATTTATGGATAGTTCGGCTTTAGGTATGTTGTTACTTTTACGCGAAAAAGCCGGTGAAAGCACCGATATTGAATTAGTTAATGCGAATGATGATGTCGCTATGATTTTACAGATTGCCCAATTTCACCAGTTGTTTACCATCCGATGACCCCACCTTTTACTAGCTTACAACCCTTATCTAATCGTATTTTAATTGCAGATCCGAGTGCGGAGCGCTTTGCATTTTATGAGCGTATTCTGGCACAACAGGGATTCGAAGTTCAGCATGTGGATCGAAACGAAGACATTATCAACGCGGTGCAAAGCATGCCGCCCAGTCTTATTATTATCGATCTCACTATTTGTTCGAACAACCGTAATGACTTGATAGAACGCGTGAAAAAGGTGTGTGATGTACACAGTGCATTTGTGCCGGTTTTACTGGCAAGTGATCAAGATGAACAAACTCTTCTAGAGCATGCAGTCGCAAAAAAAGCGGATGGTTTTTTGCAGTTTCCTTTTTCAGAAAAGGTCTTAATGGCTAAGGTCCAATCTTTATTGCGAATTCGCAGTTTATATGTGGCGTTGAAATCAACCAGCGATCAAATTTATCACCTTCACCACACGCTTGAACAAGAACACAAAGATGCAGAGCGAATTTATGAGAAATTTCTGCGCCCATCGTCCCAACGAATTGCAGGGTTCGATAGTTACATTTCAGCGGCATCGATTTTTAATGGCGATCTGTTGCTGGCAAAGGTACAACCTTCGGGTGATGTGCTGGTGTTATTGGGGGATTTTACGGGGCATGGTTTAAGTGCGGCCATTGGGGTTATTCCTGTCGCCGAAATGTTTAACGGTATGGTCTCAAAAGCTCGCAGTGTGCCGGAGATTATTAGTGAAATTAATACCAAGTTATACAATATTTTGCCGGCCCACTTATTTTTTGGCTGTGCGATTTTGCAGGTATCACCCGAGCAAAAGAAAGCCCGTATCTACAATTGCGGAATGCCCGATGTATTGATGATCAAGCAGGGGGCGTTAACACGTTTTAGTTCGCGTAATTTGCCGCTGGGTGTTGTAAACAGTAAACGCTTGGACTTGTATCCTCAAATGGTGGATTTGAGCGGTGATGAGGTGTTTTATATGCTGACCGATGGGGTGACCGAATCGCGTAACCCACAGGGCCAAATGTTTGGTAACCAGCGAGTAGAACAAGCATTGCTGAATGCCGGTAAACAGGGAATTAAGGCTTTAATTAAAGGCGTGGGTGACTTCTGTCATGACTGTTTTACCGATGATGATGCCAGCATTGCAGAGCTGCAAACTGGGCCGATTCTTAATTTTAATTATATTGATTCATTGAGCCATCTTGCCAAGGCATCCCGTTGGCGTTTGAACTTTCGGTTTGATCACTTGGCACTGAAACAAATGGCCCATCCGATGGAGGGCTTAGTGGACATGATTATGCATGTTCAGCCTATTCCAAGCCATAAAGAACGCCTTTTTATTGTTTTAGATGAGCTGTACACCAATTCGTTAGAACATGGTTTGCTTAAGCTAGACTCGTCTTTAAAGCAGGGGCCAGACGGATTTTTACAATTCTTAAATAAACGCGAGCGCGCAATAAGTAAGTTAAATGATGGTTTTATTGATGTGCAGTTAAGCCATGAACCATTGGGTGATTTTGAAGGCGAATTAACGATTCGAATCGAAGACAGCGGGGATGGGTTTGATTATGCGTCGTTTGGTGAATCTTTAAATCCGAGCCAATCGGTTTTTTCAGGGCGCGGCATTTTATTGACTCGATCCTTATGTTCGAACCTGACCTATGAAGGTCAGGGTAACATTGTGACGGCGGTTTATCGTTGGCATTTACGACCAACGCGCGACCCTCGCCAACCAGATTAAGTGTTTTCAATCACAATATTGGGGAAGGCTGACGCATAATTGCGTTTAGATTCAGCGATACCTGCGCCAATTTTATGTGCCATTTGACGATACTTTTGCGCCAATACACCATCCGGTTCGGCGACAACCGTAGGACGACCGGCGTCCGCTTGTTCGCGAATGCTCATGCTCAATGGCATAGCGCCCAAAAACGCAATCTTATAGTCTTGAGCTAAGGTTTCACCGCCGTGCTCGCCAAAAATGGCTTCTTCATGACCGCATTGACTACAAATGTGCGTGCTCATGTTTTCAATCACACCCAATATCGGGATATTGACCTTTTCAAACATTTTGACCGCTTTCTTGGCATCCAGTAATGCCAGATCTTGGGGGGTAGTCACAATAACAGCGCCCGTAACCGGGATTTGTTGGGCGAGGGTTAATTGCACATCACCGGTTCCTGGTGGTAAATCAATAATTAAAAAATCTAAGTCTTGCCAATCAGTTTCTTTTAAAAGCTGGGTGAGGGTTTGGGTAACAATTGGGCCACGCCAAATCATCGGTGTATCTTCTTCAATTAAACAACCGATTGACATGGCCTGTAAATCGTAAGCTCGCATGGGCTGCATGCTTTTGCCATCCAATGTGCTGGGTTTGCCAGATAAATTTAATAAAGTCGGAACACTTGGGCCATAAATATCGGCGTCTAAGATGCCGACGTTTGCGCCTTCTTGCTGAAGCGCTAAGGCAAGGTTTACGCTGGTGGTCGATTTGCCAACCCCTCCTTTGCCAGAAGCGATAGCGATAATGTTTTTAATGCCTGCCAAGGTGTTTACATTAGGTTGGGTTTGATGGGCTTTGATGTCGGTGATATGTTGAATCTTGACTTGATCAATCCCCTCCAGCGCAGTTAATTTTTGCGTAAGTTCGCTATCAAACTGATTATGTAAACTTTGAGCGGCAAATGGCCAGTTAAGCCTGAAGCTTAATAACTTATTTTTATAATTAAGCTCCGACACGAGTTTTGTGTTGGCTAGGTTTTGTTGTGTTAAGGGCAGGTTGGTTTGCTCGAAAATCGAGTGAATTTGGTTTTTCAGTTGGTCGTTTAGGCCGTCACCAAAGAGTTGATTGAATAAACCCATAGCTGTTATTAATCCTGTTATTTAAATACTTGACTGATTTTATCAGGAATTGGTGTATGAACCAAGCACCAGGCCTGGTGCTTGGTTGGTTTGCTGTGATTGATAGGTGTTTAGTCGAGCAAAGCGAGCTGACGTTCGTCGGTTTGATCTTGGTTAATACGGCTGGAGGTCGGGCCAGACTGATTGCGGTATTTTGCATCTTTGCGTTTGTTATACGGCTTATCAGCGGGACTAGATAGGGTTTCGAAGTTAATCGCACAAATATCCATGCCCGGGCGTAAAGCTAATGGCAATTTTCCGCTGTTAAAAATTTCCAATACAATTTGACCTTGCCAGCCTGGATCAATTCGATGAGCGGTGACATGAACCATTAAACCAAGGCGCGCTAAACTTGATCGGCCGTCTAGCCAGCCCACCAAGTCGTCGGGAACGGTAATGGACTCCAATGTTGAGGCTAATGCCAATTCACCAGGATGTAGGAAGAAGGCTTGGTTTTGTTCAATGACGATTTCATTGCCCATCACCTTGTCGAGTAGGGTTTGAACTTCTTCGCTTGGGCCACTTAAGTCGATATAAGGCGCGGTATGATCGTTAAAAACTCGAAAACGGTTGTCGAGTCTCAAGTCAACGCTGATGCCTTTAATTTTTCTGGCATCCGGTTCAGGTTCGATCACAATACGACCGGATTTTAATGCGGCGGAAATATCTTTATCACTGAGTTTCATAGCTTCGATTCTTAGTTTGAGTTCTATGGGAAATGAGGTGGTTCATCTAGCACTAAAACCACGTGGCGTTTAGGTTCGATATTATTTATTTCAATGCGGCCAGGGAAAAAGTTTAAGTCTTCAATCAGCCAAACTTTAATTTCTTGAGTGTCGGTTGTCCACTCATAATAGCGCGCTTTAAGATTGCTTTTATAATTAAGATGCGTTTTGGTCGCTTGATTTGCCACATCGAATTTAACCAGCGATTGCTGTTTTTCTTCTTGCAAAACGAGCGGTGGAGTCGGTTCGCCGCGTAAGCTGTAAAACTGTAAAGCGTAAGCAATCGACATGATGTCGTAGGCATAAGGCGAGCCAGGCCAGCTAAGATCTTTCTGCGGGAAAACGATGCGATTGTCTTGCAGATTGGCGATCAGGTCAATCTGGATTTTCTGTGTATGATCATCGTGTCGTCGGGTTAGATCTTTATGATAGCTGAGCCAGCGAAACTGGTTGTTTGCCGTTCGTATTTTGCTGATTTCATAGGTGGATTCGTTGATAAAACGTTTGGCCCACCAAGGCGGCTCGGCTTCGCTGCTTAAGGTGCAAGTATCGGCTTGGCAACGCATTTTTTGTTGGACTAGGCCGACATTGAATCCCATCAAGCGCACGGCAAACTCAGCATTAAAGTTTTGGCTGGGGCTGGCTTGGACTGGTGTTGATAAGCTCAAGCCAAGCAGAATCAAGGATACAAACACACCTCCCAGCTTGAGCATATTATAAGGCTTCCATTTGTAGTGGAGTGCTTAAAGCTTCGCCAGACCACCAGGCCTGGTGGTTTTGATAGCCTAGCTTGCCTTGGGCAAATAGATTGACCACCAATGGATAAGCTTGATGTTCTAACTGGTGTATTTTTGATTTTAAGCTTTCAACTGAGTCATGTGTCTCAATTTCGGTACGAGCTTGCAAAACCACCGGCCCGCCATCCAGCTCGTCGGTGACAAAGTGAATGCTGAGTCCGTGCTCTTTATCACCGGCTTCCAGCGCACGTTGGTGGGTGTTTAAACCCGGGTACTTGGGCAGTAAAGAAGGGTGAATATTCAACATGTGACCAAGGTAGTGCTGGGTGAATACAGGCGTTAGGATTCGCATAAAGCCAGCCAAGACCACCAGGCCTGGTTGTGCTTGATCAATCGAGTGGATTAACGCGCGCTCAAAATCTTCACGGTTTTGAAAATTTTGGTGGGGCACAATATCGGTTTTAATCTGTCGTTGCTTGGCGCGTTCTAAACCATACGCTTCGGCTTTGTTTGAGATGACTTTGACGATTTCATAAGCACAATCAGCTTGGTCTTGTCGGTCAATCAGGGCTTGTAGGTTGGAACCGTTACCTGATATTAAAACCACAACGCGAAGCGGACTTTGTTGCATGCTTAACCTTAGCGCCGAGCGGGGAACTCGGCGTTGAATAACAATTAATCGACAATTAACTGAACATGAGGTTCAGTTTGGTCACTGGAAACAATCTCACCAATCACTTGAGCGGTTTCGCCTAGTTGAGCAAGTAATTCCAATGCTTTATCTTGATCCTTCGAGTCGACGGCAATCACCATGCCGATGCCACAGTTGAATGTGCGATGCATTTCGACATATTCAACATTACCAGCTTCTTGTAACCAGTCGAATACGGCTGGTCTTTGCCAAGATTGAGTGTGAATTTTCGCACAGGTGTGGTCAGGTAAAACACGCGGAATGTTTTCAACCAAGCCACCACCGGTAATATGCGATAGCGCGTGTACCTTGACTTGCTTCATTAGCTCAAGAAGCGGTTTAACATAAATACGCGTAGGCGCCATTAAAGCATCAATTAAGGGTTGGCCGTTCAAATCTGTATTTAAGTTTTCGCCGCTGACTTCGATAATTTTGCGAATTAACGAATAGCCGTTTGAGTGCGGGCCAGAAGACGCTAAACCAATTAGAACGTCACCACTTTTGACCGCTGAACCATCAATTAAATCTTCTTTTTCGACAATACCAACGCAAAAACCAGCTAGGTCATAATCCCCCACCGGATACATGCCAGGCATCTCAGCGGTTTCGCCGCCGATCAGTGCACATCCGGCTTGTTGACAACCTTCGCCAATGCCTTGGATTACGTCTTTAGCGACATATAAATCAAGTTTGCCAGTGGCATAGTAATCTAGGAAAAATAGCGGTTCGGCTCCTTGAACAATCAAGTCGTTCACGCACATAGCGACTAGGTCGATGCCGACTTGGTCGTGTTTACCGCTATCAATCGCCAAACGTAACTTGGTGCCAACACCATCGGTGCCGGAGACCAATACTGGGTTTTTATATTTGTTGATAGGAAGCTCAAATAGCGCGCCAAAGCCGCCTAACGACGCCATGACTTCTGGGCGGCGAGTGGCTTTGGCAATCGGTTTAATGGCATCAACGAGTGCATCGCCAGCATCAATGTCAACACCAGCGTCTTTGTAGCTTAAGGAAGGTTTGCTTGTCATAAGGATTCGGATCAGTTCTTAGATTGATTAGGGGTTCGATTGAAAACAACCAAGCCCCAGGGTTTAAAAAATATTATGATATTGTAACTAAAAATCACCGAGGCGGGTATGAGAACTTTTCTAATTCCAATAATATTGAGCATTTTTTTTGCGACACAAAGCGTTCAAGCTCAGTCTGACTTGAATCTGTTTGTGGTTGAGAAACCGGTCGAAAAATATCACTCAAGCCAGCTAAATGATTTATTAACGTCGTCGATGCGCGATTTATTAGTTCGGGTTGTCGGCGGTGAAGCGGCGTTAAACCATGCGAAAGCCGATACTTACATCGAAAAAGCACGTCAATGGGTAAAAAGTTACCAGGTTGAAAATCGTGAAGTTGATGGCGTGGTCGTGGGTCAAAAGCTAGTCGTGCAGTTTGATCAGAACCGCTTGTTGCGAGATTTTCAGCGTGATGCGATTCAAATTTGGCCATTAAGTGAACGCCCTAAAACCCTGTTGATTGGGCAGTGGGAACAGCAGGGTTTGCAAGTAAATTTGAGTGATGAAAGTTTGCAGTATCGAGTCGATTTAGACTATCGAGACTATGCCAATCTGCTGGCTTTGTTTATGACTGAACCTGAAAAACAGGCCGAATTTAAAAACATTAATCCTGAACGTTTGGTTGCGCGTGATCAATTAAATAATGAGCTGCTTGCGATGGCCAGTTCAGCCGGAGCCGATTATGTTTTGGTGTTTAAAGCGGATGTGATTGGCGAGGTGTCTAGCTTGGTTTGGTCTTTGTACGAACGTGAAACAGGTGAGCGTGTTTTACAATCGGATGAGACCGGCGAAAGCTTTTTAAGCTTGTTACAAGGCGCATTTGACAGCTTGCTTGAACTATATTCGCGCCCTTATCGAGAAGGAGCCGACAGTTACGGCTTGATGGGACTGACGATCGAGGCTGTACCTTCATATGATGCACTGATTGAAATGGAGAAGTTTTTAAAACAACTTCGCCCCGCTCTAAATGAGGTGAATTTAGTAGAGGTAGATGGTGAGCAAGTGCGCTTTGATATTTTTTATCAAGGGCGTTATTCGAATGTCGTGAAGTTGATGGAAGAAGTCCCCAACTTGCGTTTAATAGAAGAATCGATTTTTAGCAGTGAGTTGAGAGGGCAGTTTGAACCATGAGCCACAAAACGATGTCGGTACAGCTACCGCTTAAAATAAACCTGCGTGATGACGCGAGTTTTGAAACGTTTGTGGCCGAACAAGAATCGATCGCCCTCGTGTTAAGTCATTTACAACAACCTGATAATGCACGTTTTGCCGGTTGTTATTATTTTTATGGCGCAAGCGGCGTAGGAAAAACCCACTTATTACAGGCGGCCTGTCGATTTTATACTCAAAAACAACGACAGAGTGTGTATTTCCCTTTGTCCAATACGGCCTTGCCTTTGATCCCTGATGTATTGAATGGGTTGGAAATTACCGATTTAGTTTGTCTGGATGATGTGGATAAGATTATTGGTCAAGTAGCTTGGGAACGCTCGCTCGCTAATTTTTTAGCAAAATCGCGTGTGCTAGGGCATCGAGTGTTATTAACGGGGTCGCTTGATTTGATTGATTGGCCAGTGGTTAGTGATGAATTAAGAAGAGAGTTGTTGTCGATCATGCCTGTTCACTTGTCTGCTTTACAAGGCTCAAGAGAGTTGGTGTTAGCTTTGCAGCGTCATGCCTTATATAAAGGCTTTGACTTACCTATTGAGGTTGGAAACTTTTTGCTTAAACGGTTTTCGCACAATTTAGAGGAACTGCTGGTTGTGTTAGGCGTACTAGAGCAGGCAACCCTTGCTGAAAAACGCCGCTTGACTTTGCCATTTGTCAAAGACGTGTTGGCTCGTTAAATCGGTTTTAATAACCTCAAATAACCAAAATTAAGCAAAAATTAATAAGGGAAGAAATATGGATTGTCGTAAAAACAACACCGGAGTTATGGGTTTTTTATTTATGATAGCGTTGAGTTTGTTGACCACTATGGCGCAGGCTGAACCAAACGATATTGAATTTGTTGATTTAGAAGGTAAAAGTGTCAATCTGTCTGACTTTAAAGGGCAGTGGGTTGTGGTGAATATTTGGGCAACTTGGTGTCCCCCTTGTATTAAAGAAATGCCGGACTTAACCTTTTTTCATGAAAAATATAAAGACGATGGCGCCATTGTTTTAGGGGTGAACTATGAAAATATCCCGGTTGAAAAAATTAATAATTTTACCGAAGAATTAATGGTGACTTTTCCAATTGTTCGGTTTAAAGATATTGATTTGAACGCCAACAAAACCCCTTTTGGTCCTTTGCGAGGCTTGCCTAGTACGTATATGGTGGCGCCGAGTGGACATATTGTGGCAGGTCGGGCAGGTATGGTTGATCAAGAAACATTAGAAGCATTCATAAAAGAATATGAGGCTAAAAACCCGCAATAAAAGACGGATTGAGGCCTCAGTAGATAAACTTTAGGGAGAGAGGCATGAAGGTTTTTGCATTAAGTTTGGTATTTTTGTTAGGTGGGCTATCGGCTCCTAGCTGGGCCGCAGAGTTTTTTGACCAGAGTTTTGGTAACTTTGAAGAAGAGGCCGCGATGGCACGCGATGAAGGTAAATTAGGTGTTTTCGTTTTTTTTGAAATGGATGACTGCCCTTTCTGCCACCGTATGAAAGAAACTATTTTGATTGAACCAGATGTAGTTGAGTATTTTAATCAACACTTCAAGGCCTATCGGTTTGATATAGAAGGCGCGAGTCCAGTTGTGGATTTTGACGGTACAGAGTTTGCCTCCGGTCAAGAAATGGCTGAAAAAAAATACCGTGTGCGCGCTACGCCAGTGATGATTATGTTTGATAACGATGGAAAGGTCATGGCGCGCTACACTGGGCCTACCACTACTAAAGAAGAATTCTTAATGTGGGGCGAGTTTGTAATCAGTGGCGAATATAAAAATATGCCATTTACACGCTACAAACGTGCACAAGCACAAAAATAGCGAGTCGACTATGCAGCGCATTAATATTTTGAGCCTAGTCTTTCTGAGTTTGTGTGGTGCGAGTTACGCTCAACCTGAGCCGTTACCGACGCCTTTAACTCTGGACTATGTATTGGATTTGCCAGCGACCATGAGCCCGCAAGTACTGAAGCAGAAAGCTCGTTTGCTGCAAGCGCAAGCCCAGCAAGCGGAAGTTAACGCACAGGATCGTGTGCAATTCGATTTGCAAGCCCGGTTAGGTAAACGCGAGTTTTTGGGTGAAGACCAAGACTATAATATGGCGGCCTTGCATATGGGTTTGCCTTTATATGATTTTGGTCGTAGTGCGAATCAAGACCAGGCCTGGTTGTTTGACACAAAAGCCAATCAATATCAGTTAGAGGCGATTGAAACACAGTATCGCTTGGATTTAATGCAAGCTTACTTTAATGTGCTGTTGGCTGATTTAAACTATCGTGTTGAAAATGAAGCCATGGCGATTGCGTACGTTACCTTAGACAAGATTCAAGAAAACTATGAGCTGGGTCGTGAGTCGGATGTAAATTTATACGCGGCAGAAGAACAATATCAAAAAGTATTTGTAAAACGCCAACAGGCCCAGGCCGATTTACGCCGCTCTCGGATGCTATTGGCCAATGCAATGGGGCGTTCTGAGGCGATTGTTTCACGAGTCAGTTTGCCCGATTTATCAAAGTTACCGGAAAAGCTGTTAAAAGTGGAAGACTACTTAGCCTTAGCAATGGATGACAACCCACAAATATTGGCATTAAAGCAGGCCTATGAGGCCAGTGGTTACCGACTTGAGAGTGCACGCGCTGGTAAGCGTCCTGAAATTCGCGCCGATGCTTGGGTTGGGCAATTGTCGAGTTACCCAGATGTCAGGGAAGGGCATTATCATGCCGAGGTTTCGCTTAATGTGCCTCTGTATGATAGTGGTTTAACCCGCTCACGTATCGATCGTGAGCGGGCTCAGCGCCAAGAAGTGCAAGCGAATCTTTATCAAACTCAGCAACAGGTTCGTGATCAGGTTACCAATCTTTATTTTCAATTAAGCTTGTTAGAAGTTGAAAAGCAAGCGGTGGAAGCGGGTCAAACTTTTGCAGATTACAATATAGATTACAAGCGCGCCATTTATGAAAATGAGCTGCAAACTGATTTAGGCGATGCGATGGTCAGAATTTCTCAGGCACATTACGATGCCTTGGCTTTTGATTTAAAACGAGCTTTATTGTGGGCAAAAATGCAGGCCTTAACCGGGCAGAATACTTTATCTGAAACCACGCTCAATCAGCCAGTAGTCATCGAATCGGAGTAATGACATGATTAAACGTATTTTACTAGTGTTGGCCACTTCATCTTTGGCCATGAGTGTTCACGCAGCCGAGGTAAAAGTCGGTGCTTTGGTATCCGGACAAGTGACTCAAGTTATGGTGAAAACTGGGCAAAAAGTGAAAGCCGGGCAACTGGTTTTAAAAATTGACGATCGCCGTTATCAAGCCAAGTTAAAAGTCTTAAAGGCCGAAGTCGCTTATCGAGAAACCGCTTTAGCTGATATGCAAATTGAGTTTGATCAAACACAAGATTTGTATGATCGCACTGTCATTGCGCGTCGTCCGTATGAGCGGGCTAAAACCGATTTTGAGTTGGCGCAAAGTGCATTAAATAAAGCACAAGCCGAACTGGAAATGCACCAGGCCTGGTCGGATTACTTTCAGGTAAAAGCGCCGGTTGCCGGCGAGGTGAAAAGCATTGTGACGCAAGGAACAACTGTGTTTAAAGAAAATGATGCCTTGTTTAGTTTGGAGATTAAATAATGTCTGTGTTAAAAACTCAATGGCGCTATGGTTTAAAGTATTGGCGTTTAGCGATCCATTTAATATTTAAAACGCGCCATTTTGGGGTAAATAATCAATGGTGGTCACGCCAGCCTTCTGTGATTGGTTGGAGTGGATTACAGATCCTGTGGGGAATTGTGACTGTCATGCCGATTGTACGCAATGTCCAATCAATGAAGGTGCGAAGCTGCATTGGTTGGATTCCACAGTCTGAATGTGAAGCGCTGGGATTTTCTACTCAAAAGGACTAGAATGGCCAAATTATTCAGTAGCATCTGATTTTTAAGTTATCCATTTTACAAAGGCACCCTATGTCAGAACAGCGACAATCCTCTCGATTCGCCCGCCAATTTTTAGTCACCGATTATCAGGATGAACACTTTGAGCTGGCTTTTGAGGGGTGGGATGTTAATTTAACCGGCTTAAGCTTTTGGGTAAATGATCCGGATTTATTTATGCCAGGCCAAGTGCTCGCGCTCCGCGTAAAAGCCGAAGATACCTCAGAAATGTATGAGTTGGATAGTGTTGAAGTGGTGCATCTGCAAGAGCGTGACGGCCTAGTTTTATGTGGTTGTCATATTGCCCAAGTTACCAGTGATCAACTATTAGCACATCATCGTTTGGTTATGCTGAATGAGGCTGCAGCCAACCAATCCATGTCGGATTCGGAGTTACGTGAATTCGATTTTAACCAAACTGGTTCAAGTATGTCTTTTCAACCGGCGGATTATCAGCAAGCCAGTTTTGCGCTTAATTTGGCGGTAGAAGAACTCACCGGCGGGGTGCAATCGGATGAAGCGAGTTGGGAAGCGCTGAATCATGGCTTGGAAGATTTACTGAGTGAAGTGGATCAGGATCAACAACAACGTGTTTTATCTTTAATCGCCGGTTTTAAACGGTTTCACCAGTCACAAGAGTCACGTAACGAGCAGGTATTGGCGCTAAGTTTGTTAGCTAAAATGTTGGTACATACCCCTGAGACGGAAGCGGATCGTTTATCCTGGCAAACGTTGTTAAGGGATTTTGAAACTCGCTTTTTAGATGAGCGTTTATTGTTAGCTTATGATTTAATGCATCAGGGTTTAGAAGCTGGAGAGGCTTTGCAGAGGGCGACCGATCAGTTGGCTTTAGAGAAAGAGCCGGTTTAGCTCAAGTGTGTAGGAGGTCTAAGCTCTAAATAAAATTTGAACTTAGACCAATATGACTTTTATCCGACTAACTTATCCATTAAAAACGCCATGAAATCGGCTTGCGCAATATTCTGGCTGCTTTCATCGCGACGATGTTTGTATTCAATCATACCTTCATCCAAACCACGTTCACCCACCACAATACGATGCGGAATACCAATCAGCTCCATGTCATTAAACATGACACCAGGCCGTTCATTTCGGTCATCCAGCAATACCTCAATGCCTTTAGCGTTTAAGTCTTGATAAAGTTGTTCAACCACTTCTTTAACACGCGGGGATTTATGCATTTGCATGGGGACGATGCAGACCTGGAAGGGCGCCAAGGAATCTGGCCAAATCACGCCTTTCTCATCATGATTTTGTTCAATCGCCGCCGCCACTACACGCGTGACACCAATACCATAACATCCCATTTCTAAGGTTTGGGCGCGGCTGTTTTCGTTAAGTACACTTGCATTGAGTGCGCTTGAATACTTATCACCTAGTTGGAAAATGTGACCGACTTCAATACCGCGACGAATCTGAATTAATCCTTCGCCATCTGGACTTGGATCACCCTCAACCACATTGCGAATATCGGCAATCAAGCTTGGTGTTGCGTCACGTTCCCAGTTTGCACCGGTTAAATGGTAACCGGTTTTATTTGCGCCACATACAAAGTCACTTAAATGGGCTGCGGCACGATCCACAATGACAGGAATGTTTAAGCCAATTGGACCAATTGAACCTGCATCACAACCCGCAACTTGTTTAATTTGGTCTGCGCTCACAAAGGTCATGGGTGAGGCTACTTGGGCAAGTTTTTCGACCTTAATATCGTTGACCTCATGGTCACCGCGTAATACCAGAGCCACCACAGGATTGGCGTCATCTGACCCTTCAACTAATAGGGTTTTGACGGTTTGAGTGGGTGGTAGATTTAAAAATGCACACACTTCTTCAATAGTATGGCTGTTCGGAGTCGCGACCTCCTTTAAGTCTTGAGACGGAATAGGGCGTTCACCACTCGGTGTGACAGCTTCCGCTAACTCAACATTCGCTGCGAAGTCGCTTTGAGTTGAGAAAGCAATCGCATCTTCACCAGAATCAGCTAATACATGAAACTCATGCGAACCATCACCACCGATTGATCCTGTGTCGGCTTGAACCGCGCGGAAGTTAAGTCCCATGCGGCTAAAAATACGATGGTAAGTGTCATACATGACCTGATAGGTGGCCTCAAGGCTGTCACGATCTATGTGAAAAGAGTAGGCATCCTTCATAATGAATTCACGCGAACGCATTACACCAAAACGTGGACGAATTTCATCACGGAACTTGGTTTGAATTTGATAAAAGTTAGCCGGTAGTTGTTTATAGCTGCGGATTTCTTTACGAATTAAATCTGTAATGACTTCTTCATGGGTAGGGCCTAAACAAAATTCACGATTGTGACGATCGTTAATGCGTAATAATTCGGCCCCATACTGTTGCCAGCGGCCAGATTCTTCCCACAGCTCGGCAGGCTGAACCACTGGCATCAAGACTTCCTGCGCGCCCGCTTTATCCATCTCTTGGCGAATAATGTTTTCTACTTTTCTAAGCACTCGTAAGCCTAGAGGTAGCCAAGTGTATAAGCCACCGGCTAAGCGACGGATTAAGCCTGCACGAATCATCAACTGATGACTGATGATTTCGGCTTCGGCTGGCGTTTCTCGTGTCGTGGCGAGCAAGAATTGCGATGTTTTCATGTGCATTAGGCCTTGTTGTTCAGCGTGTTATTCAAAATTAAGCGCGTATTTTAGCATGTGGATGGTTTTTTTTGGCGAGTTCAAAACGGATTCTTTGTCCTCGTGGACTTGGGTTTACAGTAGAATAGCCTCTATATTTAATTGCTTGAGTTTGGAGCCACGAAAAACATGTTATACACCACAGATGCTTCTGTTTTTGAAATTAACCCGATTAGAGTTCTGACCCCGAAAGATCGTCATGGACTGGTTAACTGTATTCGCGATTTGGTCGAACAAGACTATCCAATTACATTGCGAGCGGGTGGTACTTCGTTGGGGGGACAGGCCATTGGCTCGGGTGTGATTGTGGATGTTTCTAAACATTTGAACCAAATTGTTGAGTATCGCCCACAACAAAAACAAATCAAGGTTGAACCGGGCGTGATTCAAGACGATTTGAATGATTATTTGAAAGCGGATGGTTTAATGTTTGCGCCAGATACCTCCACTTCCAATCGTGCCATGATTGGCGGCATGGTGGGGAATAATTCGGCAGGGGCCTACTCGATTTATTATGGCACGACTCGTGAACATGTGGTGTCGTTGGATGTTGTGTTGGCTGATGGCTCGGAAGTCGTGTTGGAAGATTTGTCGGCAGATCAACTAGGGCAAAAAATGCAACAGAACGATTTGGAGGGCGCGATTTATCGAGAAACCATGCAGTTGCTTGAAACCCACCAAACTGAAATTTTGGCACAATCGCCAGATTCTTCGATTGTACGACGCAATACGGGTTATGCGCTGGATGTGATGTTGCGAGATCATCAACCCTTTAACTCAAAAGGCAAGCCTTTTAGTTTGGTGCCTTTAATTTGTGGTAGTGAAGGTACTTTGTGTACGGTGACAGCGGCGACATTAAACTTGGTAGAAAGGCCGAAGTTTCGTCAGTTAGTTTGTGCTCACTTTGATTCGATTGAGCTAGCCTTAAATCAAGTAGAAGGACTGTTAGGCTTTAAGCCAGCGGCGATTGAGTTGATTGATAAAGCCACGTTAGATGCCACACAAACGAATATTGCACAGCAAGCCAATCGATTTTGGCTGCAAGCGGATCCGCAAGCCGTTTTAGTGATTGAGTTTTTTTATCAAACTAAAGCAAGTTTGACCAAGCGTTTGAGCGAGTGCCAGGCCTGGTTGTTAGAGCAGGGCGCTTATGCGGCCCCAATTATTGATCCGAACGATGCATCAAAGGTTTGGTCATTGCGTAAATCCGGTTTGGGTTTGTTAATGGGTAAACGTTCACGCAAAAAAGCGGTCGCGGTTATTGAAGATGCGGCGGTGCCGGTGCCGAGTTTGCCAACCTATTATCAAGCGGTGCAAGCGATGATGGCCGAATTTAATGTAAATGCGGTTTATTACGGGCATGCTTCAGTTGGCTTAATTCATATTCGGCCTGAGTTGGATTTGGCTAAACCCGCTGATCGTGAATTGTTTGCCAAGTTGGCGGCACGTTTTTCAACTCTGATCAAAAGCTTTCGAGGTGCTTTGTCGGCCGAACATGGTGATGGCCGAATTCGTGCACCCTATCTCAAAGAACAAGTGGGTGAAGAGGTTTATGCCGCTTGGCAAACACTCAAGCAAACGTTTGACCCCAAAGGCCTATTTAATCCAGGTGTGATTCTGGGGGATTCGCCCATCACACAAAACCAGCGTGCAGACCGTCAACCTAGTCAAAAATTGGAAACCGGTTTTGATTGGCGAGCCGATATGAGCTTAATGGATGCGGTTGAAAAATGTAATGGTGCTGGAACTTGCCGTAAATCAAACGGCTTGATGTGTCCGTCTTACCAAGCGACTCGCGAAGAAGCCTATTCGACCCGAGGGCGGAGTAATTTATTGCGTCGTGCCTTAACTGAACCGAATCCGAAAGAGGCGTTAAGTCGCCATGAGTTACAAGATGCCCTGGATCATTGTTTATCATGTAAAGCCTGTAAAACAGAGTGTCCGGCGAGTGTTGACCTGTCGCGTTTAAAAGCCGAAGTCACTTACCAACTGGGGATTAAAAAATCCGTTGCTTGGGCATTAAAGCGCCAGTATAAGTTGATGAGTTGGGGTGTGCGCCACCCGAAATGGTTTAGATGGTGGCAAAACTTTGGTTTGTCAAAGCGGGCGCTGGGTGTGGATCGCCGTCGTCGCTTGCCGGATGCTGGGTCATTTAGTTTGCAGGATTGGTGGACAGGTTTAACCAATCAGCAATTGGACCCAATGGGTGAGGGCGATGTGCGTCAAAAGGTTTGGGTGTTATGTGATTTATTTAGCCAGTTTCAAGAGCCGGAAGTGGGTAAAGCGACATTAAGCAGTCTCATAAAGCTGGGCTTTGATGTTAAGCCCGTGTTTATGAAAGCTTCGCCCCGCACCTTAATTAGCCAAGGATTATTGCACCAGGCCAGTGAAGAGTTGGCACGTTTGATTCAAATGTTGAATCAGGTTGAACTGGACGATTACATTATTGGTATTGAGCCATCAGAAGTTATTACTTGGCGTGATGAAGCAAAAGATTTATTGCCGAAAACAGCCGATGCATTTGATTATAAACAAGTACGTTTATATGAAGAGTTGATTGTGGATTTGGTGGCACAAAAACGCTTGCCTAAGTTAGCGAGCGTGAATCGAAAACTTTGGTTGCACGTGCACTGTCACCAAAAAGCTTTGGCGAAACCAGAGCAGGTTGAACAGGCATTACTGCAAGTACCAGGCTTGGTGGTTGAAACCATTCAAAGCGGATGCTGTGGTATGGCGGGTGATTTTGGTTACCGACAATATGATCTGTCCGTTAAGATCGCAGAACAAGCGCTGCTCCCTGCTTTGGCTCAAGCAAAGGCGGAAGATTGGGTTGTGGCAACGGGGGTGAGTTGTCGCACACAGGTAGCGGATTTAAGTCAAAAGAGCGCGCTGCATGTCGCACAGGTATTTGACCTGGTGTTGCCTGAACCGGAGGTTGTGAATGCCTAATCCTCTATTTTTGGCGTCCGGCTCGCCACGACGAGCTGAGTTGTTAAGTCAGTTGGGTCTAAGTTTTGAAACCGTGAATGCCCCAGTAGAAGAGGTCGCCTTGCCGAATGAAGATGCTGAATCTTTTGTTAAACGTATGGCGATTGAAAAAGCCTTAGATGGCTTCAATAAATTAGCGGGTGCGCGTATTTGGGTTATTGGCGGCGATACGCTAGTTAAAGTTGGTCACTTAGTATTGGGTAAGCCTAAAAACCAAGCCGATGCAATGCGTATGTGGCGCAGGATATCTGGGCGCGAACATGAGGTGTTATCCGCCGTTGCCGTGGTTCATGACGGTGAAATACTTTGCGCACTGAATCGAACTTGGGTACACGTGAGAGATATAGATGAGCAAGAAATGCGAGATTATTGGCAAACCGGGGAGCCGCAGGATAAAGCCGGCGCCTATGCTATTCAAGGCTTGGGCGCACAGTTTATAACGCGCATAGATGGCAGTTATTCAGCGGTTATGGGTTTACCCTTATTTGAATTGAGTCAGTTGCTAAAGCAGGCTCATTACTATGAGACATTCGAATGAGTAATGAAGAAAAAGTACTGGTCAATATCACGCCCAACGAAACGCGCGTAGCTTGGGTGGAAAATGGTGTGCTGCAAGAGGTGTGGGTAGAGCGCACTAAAAAACGTGGTTTGGTCGGTAATATTTATTGGGGGCGCGTTGATCGTGTTTTGCCTGGTATGCAGGCCGCGTTTGTTGATATCGGGTTAGGCCGAGCCGCTTTTTTGCACGTGTCGGATTTGTCCCAAGCTTTGATCGAACAGCGCGCACCGAATGACCCAGAGGATATTGCTAAGTTACTTTATGAAGGCCAAAAGCTCATGGTACAAGTGGTGAAAGACCCGCTCGGTACCAAAGGCGCACGCGTTACCATGCAAATTTCTTTGCCGTCTCGTTTGTTGGTCTACATGCCTGCTGAAACGACTTTAGGGGTGTCGCAGAAAATCGATCAATCTGAAGAGCGTGATCGTTTAAAAGAAATCATTCGTCAAATTCAAGAAACCCAAGCAGTAGAAGGCGGGTTTATCTTGCGTACGGTGGCCGAAGGGGCCGATTTTCATGAGATTCGCGCGGATTTAACCTATTTGCAACGTCTGTGGCAAGGGATCGTTTCGAAATCAACCCAGGCTAAAAAACCCAAGTTAATTTATGAGGATTTGCCACTTTATTTAAGAATTTTGCGTGATATTCCAAATGAGGGCATTGAAAAGATTCGAGTGGATTCAGCGGAGACTTTCCAAAAAATGCAGGCGTTTGCCAAAATGTATGTATTAGAAGTCACGGATAAGCTTGGGCACTACAAAGGTGATCGTCCTATTTTTGATCTCTACAACATTGAAGATGAAATTCAAGCGGCCTTAGAAAAACGTGTGATGTTGAAGTCTGGCGGTTATTTAATTATTGATCAGACTGAGGCGATGACCACAATTGATGTCAATACCGGCGGGTTTGTCGGACATAAAAATTTAGAAGAAACTATTTACCGTACTAACTTGGAGGCCACTCAAGCGATTGCGCGCCAGTTACGTTTACGAAACCTAGGTGGCATAATCATTTTAGACTTGATTGATATGGATGATAAAGAACATCGAGCCCATGTTTATGAAGCTTTAGGCAAGGCTTTGGCGCGTGATCGGGTTAAAACTTCCATTAGTGAAATTTCGCGTTTAGGTTTAATAGAAATGACAAGAAAGCGCACTCGTGAAAGCTTGGAGCGCATTCTTTGCCAGCCGTGTCCTATGTGTAATGGTCGAGGAGTTGTGCGCACCGCTGAAACGGTTGCCTACGAGATTTTTCGCGAGATCACGCGTATGGATAAATCGTTCAATGCTGATAAGTATCGAGTTATTGCGGCCGAGTCAGTGGTGGCTAGAATTATGGATGAGGAGTCGGATGCGGTCGCTTCTTTAGAGGCTTTCTTAAACAAAACGATTCGCTTTCAAGCAGAAAGTAGTTACCCGCCTGAGTATTTTGATGTGGTGATGATGTAGTCATGTTTTTAAGGTCGGTACGCCTTTTTCTGGAAGGTTTAATTCTTTTGTTGGCTATCTATTTTGTGGTCACCCGCGCCCTTATTACATGGGTTCAGTTGGCTCCGGATCAAGTAGCCAGCGTGACTCAAAAATTGAGCGGCATCGAGATTAATTTCGACCGTCTCAAGCTCGAACAAACCTGGACAGGTTTTAAGTTACAAGTTGCCAATCTGAATATTGATCAACCTTCGATGCAATTAAATATGCAAAGCTTACAGGTTGATTACCATATACTCTCGCCGATTTGGCCAAGTTTGCCTTACGGTGAGCGGCTTGAAATCCAACAAGGTTTGATTCAGTTTGCTCAAACGGATGAGGTGAGCGGCGGCTTTGATGTCGAAACCTGGCTTTATCAAGTTTCAAAGTTTTGGCGACGTGTCAATATTACCGATTTGCACATAGGGTTTGAACCGGATGCGGAGGTTCAAATTGGATCCTTGCAAGTCAGTCGGGCAGAGCGTTGGAGTGCGTTGGCGGATATTGATTTAGTTTATGGAGACAAAGCGCAAGCCAGTCATTTTCAAGTGCGTGCACGTTTGGAGGAGGATGTCTTCGGCTTGTTATCTTCAGGTGACATTAGTGTGCGCCAGACAAGCGGGTTAAATTTTGATGTTTTTAGTCATTTTTGGCCTTCTATTCAACCTACTATTCAGCGTTTGCCGTCTGGTGAATTTCAGCTTGACGTGTCAGCCTCTGTTAAAAAACGCAAGCTCAGCAACCTGTTAATCAATTTAAATCTCGAAAAATTAAACTGGGCCCAAACTAGCACAGGCTTACCTCGGTCGGCCTCGGCGCAGTTAAGCTGGGATCAAACTGCGCTAAAAAACGATCTTATGCAGGCAAAGTTATCTAACTTGCGGTTAGACCAAAGCGCGGTGCAGGATTGGTCTGAGGTTGTTTTAACTAAGCAAAATGAACGTATCCGTTTGCAATTAGCACGCGCATCTTTAATCCCATTTAAGCCCATTTTGCATTCGATTGCCGGTGACTATGTGGATGCTTTACAGACGTTTGAGTTACGAGATATCGACGCCTCTTTTAATTTGAAACAAGCGAGATTTGAATCGTTGAATGCTAAGGTCGATGCGTTTTCATGGCAAAGTTCTGCGTTAAGTATTGGAGTGCAAGGGTTTGAAGTTAAGCATGATAAAGATCAAGTACGTTTCAGTTTTGCCCAGCCCATTGCACTCAGCACTCAACATACAGAGCAACAGCACTACTTGCTAGATTTTGGACCAGGCCTGGTGCTTGATTATCAAAATAACCACCAGGCCTGGTGGTTGAAAGAACAGGCGTTGTGGTTGAATGAATTTCCTATTACGTTGCAGGCCCAAGGGGATTTTAAAGGATTTGTTGATCTTAATTTACATGCAACGGCTTCAACATTAGAGCAAGTCAAATCCGCTTGGTTGCCATTTGGACTGATGAAGCCTAAGTTAAAAAATTGGTTAACAACGGCTTTAATTCGTGGTGATGAGGTTGAGGCAGACGTTTGGTTAAAAGGTCATTTATCTGACTTTCCGTTTGATAATAATTCAGGCGAATTTAGAGTGTTGGCTCAAGTGGATAATGCTCGCTTGATTTTTAACCCAAATTGGCCAGCTTTAGATGAGTTTGATGCAAAGCTAGAATTTACCCCATTTAATCTAAATATTTCATCCGCTCATGCCACTATTCATAATGCTTTAGCTGAAAATATTAAGGTTAATATCGCCAACCTTAACCAGCCAGATATTGCGGTGGACGTGACAGGAACCGTTACTACAGCAGCGCAAAATGGCATCGATTTTTTACTGGCTTCGCCTTTGGCGGATAAACTGGGAATGCGAACTTTCCTGGATAACCAGGTTCAAGCTAGTGGCGATTGGGTGGTTGAGCTAGATCAAATTTGGGTGCCAGTAAAAGGGTTCCAAGATCAGGATGCGCGCTTTGCTGGCACAGTGGGGTTTGATAATGCGACCTTAAGTTTGTTTAATCGACTAAGTTTCAGTCAGTTATCTGGCCAGTTTTTGTTTGATGAACAAGGTGTCTTAACCTCTCAGCCTATTCAAGCCAAGGGTTTGGGCGCGGAGGATATACGATTAGCCATTGATACGAACGCTGAAGAAAAACGTGTAACCTTGGATGTTCAAGGCCAATCACACCTAAAGGACGAATATGGCCTTGCAGGTGTTTTGCCTTTTGATGTTCAGGTCAATGTGCCATATAAGACTGAAACGCCCACGCCAGTTGAAGTGAAGCTTAACGCAAATCCTGAGGCAGTAACGAGTCGATGGCCGGCTCCCTTTGCAACCAATCAAATTAATGCACAAGCTTGGAAGACTCAGGTTGAAGTACTTGATGGACGAGTCAAGGTAATGTCTCGTTTGTCGGATCAATTACGAATGCGCAGTCAAATAATTTTTCAGCCCAATCAGGCACCGGCTCTTGAATTTGCGAGTTTTAACTTGGGTACTCCAGAGCTTATTGGCTCAAATCAAAAAGGCCTTCAGCTTAATGCCGCATTAGATGAAGTGGATCTCGATACATGGATGTCGATGATGCCTGTATTAACGGCTTTATTGAGTAGCCAACCGAAGTCAGCTGAACCCATGACCGGTCTGGTTTGGGCTTCGTCTCAAATTAAAGCCTCACGTCTTCGATTTTTAAATCAAGATTACGATCAATTAAATCTAACATGGCAGACCGATCCCATTACGCAACAACTCAAAGCCGATTTTCAAGCACCATACTTGCAGGCTCGGGTTGACTATCTAAAAGCCAGTGGCGTGGATATTTCGATTGATCAGGCTCAAATAAAACCACCTAAAACGGAAAGCCAGGCAAGTCACAGTCAGTCTAAAGTCTGTAAAACAGATGGTGAATCAACAGAGCTTTGGCCTGATATTAGGTTAAGAGCGCGCCATATTCTGTTGGCCGATAAATTGATTGATTCTTTATCTTTTAAAATTGAAGACCGCCAATCAGTGAGGACCTTTTCTGATATCCAGTTTAGCTTTGCCAACCAAGTTGGCGAAGGGGTGGCCAACTATTATTGGCATAAACTCTTAAACACAAGTGAGTTGGTCTTAAGCATACAAAGTAAGCGAGTGGCGGATTTAAGCCAGTTTATTGGATTCAAGCAAGGCTTTACCGGTAAAGAGGGTGGTTTTAAAACCAAATTAACTTGGTCAAATGGATTAACCTGCTTTCAGCTCAATAATATCGAAGGTGATTTTGAGTTGAGTTTTAACGATGGTGTTATAGAGCAAGTTGAGCCGGGTTTGGCCAGAATTATTGGTTTGTTAAGCGTAGACTCGTTTCTTCGTCGTTTAAAGTTAGATTTAAAAGATGTGACAAATGATGGAATGGAATACGACAAAATTAGAGCCAATGGAAATATTGCGAATGGAGAAGTCGATCTTTTGGCATTTAATGTATCTTCGCCAGGTGTTCAGGTTGGTATGAATGGTCAAATTAGGCTTGAAGAGCAAAGTTTTGACTTGGAGGCGCAAGTCACGCCCGCAATGGGGGCCGCCTTGCCAACGGTTGCTACACTTTTAGGTCTAGCAAATCCCGTTACAGGCGTGCTAGCTTATATACTGGCAAAAAACATTTCTTTTATTAATGAAGATATCGTGACTTATAACTATCAAATTACCGGTCCCTGGAAACAACCTGAAATTACAAGTAAAGGCAGTAGTGTATTATTTAAATAAGCTAAGTTGTTGAATCTAAATGTGACCTGAAAATATTGTCATAAAAGTTTAAAAAAACAGTTGCAAGCGAGCAGGGAGTCTGTAGAATACGCCTCACTTCGCAGCCAAGGGTTGTGAAGGAGAAAAAACGCAGTTGAGAAGTGAAAAATAAATTGAAAAATTTGATTGACACAACTCGCTGAGGTGGCTAGAATAGCCGGCTTGCTAAGAGCGAAAGCGACAAGCAAAACGAATTAAGAAGTTCTTTAAAAATCAGGTAATTCAGAGATA